>JAGCYX010000068.1 GCA_017960585.1 Bacteroidales bacterium | reverse complement strand
CGTGCTGCGTGCTGAGCACGATTGTGTGCACGCGCACGGGGGTGCGACGTCCCGTGAACTGGATGGTGAACTGGGACTTGGCGTCCGTGCGCAGGTACCACATGCGTCGAGATTCTTCGCTGCGCTCAGAATGACAAAGTGTGTCATCCTGAACCTGTGAAACAGGTGAAGGATCTGCTTCGTGCCGGATGTCGGCGAGCGTCTGCAGGAGTTTGTGCGACAGGGACAGGGCGAGGGGCATATACTCCTCGGTGTCCGTGCTGGCGTAGCCGAACATCATGCCCTGGTCGCCGGCGCCCTGCTCGGCAGGCTCTTCGCGCACGACGCCGCGATCGATGTCGGCGCTCTGTTCGTGGATGGTGGAAATGACGCCGCAGGAGGCGGCGTCGAAGCCGTACTCGGCCTTGGTGTAGCCGATGCGCGAAATCACGCGGCGCGCCGTGCCGGGGATGTCCACGTAGGCGCGGTCGGAGTTGACCTCGCCGCCCACGACCACCAGGCCGGCGGTGCAGAAGGTTTCACAGGCGACGTGCGCCTCCGGATCCTGCCGGAGGAATTCGTCGAGAATGGCGTCGGAAATCTGGTCAGCGACCTTGTCGGGATGACCTTCGGAGACGGACTCCGATGTGAAGAGGTAGTTCATCTTTTTAGCATTTTTGACGAGGTTGCAAGCAGTCAAATCTGTCCTCGTATTGTTGTTGATAAATCGCCGCAAAGATAGCGTTTTTTGTTGATAAAAAAACCGGAAAGTGATTGTTCAAGTCAAAAACGTAAACTATCTTTGCGGCACAAAATGGACCCTACGGGATAATTTGACAGTTAAACAATTCATTATCACCATATTATCAAAATCATGAAACAAGCTATCAAGAGTTTATTGCTGTCTTTCGCGGCAATGCTTTTTGTCGTGTCTGCCGCTGCGCAGGTGACGACCTCCACGCTGAACGGTAAGGTTTCCGATCAGCAGGGCGAGGGTGTCCCCGGCGCCACCGTCGTGGCAGTGCACACGCCTTCCGGCACGCAGTATTACGCTGTGGCCAATGCCGAAGGCCGCTTCTTCATCAACGGTATGCGCGCCGGTGGCCCGTACACCGTCGAGGTCAGCTGCCTGGGCTACAACAACGTGACCTACACGGACATCACGCTCCAGCTTGCTGAGCCGTATGCCCTCAACGCCACGCTCTCTGACGACACGCAGATGCTGAGCGAGGCCATCGTGATCTCCGAAGCCGCTTCCAAGTTCGCGGCCGAGAAGACCGGTGCCGCGACCAACATCAACAGCGCCCAGATTACTTCCCTTCCTACGGTCAGCCGCAGCATCACCGATGTGACCCGCCTGTCCCCGTACGGCGGTAACGGCATGAGCTTCGCCGGTTCCGACGGCCGTCTGGCCAACTTCACCGTGGACGGTGCCAACTTCAACAACAACTTCGGTCTGTCCGACGGCCTGCCCGGCGGCGGCACCCCGATTTCCATCGACGCCATCGAGGAGATGCAGGTGGTGATCTCCCCGTACGACGTCCGCCAGACGAACTTCATCGGCGGCGGCGTGAACGCCATCACCAAGTCCGGTACCAACACCTTCAAGGGCACGGCCTACATCTATCACCGCAACGAGAACATGCGCGGTGACGCGGTGGACGGCGAGCAGCTCCCCGGCGCCCGCGACAAGGACCGCAACACCACCTACGGCTTCACCCTGGGCGGCCCGATCGTCAAGAACAAGCTCTTCTTCTTCGCGAATTTCGAGAAGTCGATGACCCCGACGGTCGTGAACCGCTGGCACGGCTCCACGGACGGCAAGGCCGATGCGGACAACTTCATCTCCCGCACCACGGTGAGCGACCTGCAGACCGTTTCCAACTTCGTGAAGAGCAAGTATGGCTACGACACCGGTTCCTGGACCGATTTCCCCGCCAACGAGGACAATATGAAGATCCTGGCCCGCATCGACTGGAACATCAGCGACAAGCACAAGCTCGCCCTGCGTTACAACTACACGCTGAACAACAAGTGGAACAGCCCGAACGCTTCTTCCATGGACGGCGGCACCCGTATGGCCAGCGCCCGTATGTCGAAGAACTCCATGTCCTTCGCCAACTCGATGTACTCGATGCAGAACATCGTCCACACCTTCTCCCTGGATCTGAACAGCCGTCTGACCGACAACCTGTCCAACCAGTTCCTCGCCACCTATTCCAAGCTGGATGACGTCCGCGGCACCAACTCCGAGGAGTTCCCGCACATCGACATCCTGGACGGCGACGTTCGCGAGGAGGGCGCCACCCCGGACATCTACATGGCCCTGGGTTACGAGCTCTTCACCTGGAACAACGCCGTGCACAACACCGTGGCGAACGTCAAGGACGACCTGACCTACTACATGGGCGACCACAAGTTCACCGGCGGTGTCAGCTTCGAGTACCAGATGGCTGACAACCAGTACATGCGTAACGGTTCCGGTTACTATCGCTACGATTCCCTGAGCGACTTCCTGAACGGCGCCACGCCGGAGATCGTCTGCCTCACCTACGGCTACGACGGCGAGCAGAAGCCTGCGGCCCGCGTCCAGTTCTACAAGGCCGGCATCTACGCCCAGGACGAGTGGAACGTCAACGACCGCTTCAAGCTTACCGGAGGTATCCGTCTGGACGGCCTGTTCTTCAACAACAGCGACCTGATGACCAACGCCGCCATCTACAAGCTGAACTACTATCCGAAGATCAACAACTACGAAGAGACCCACATCGACACCGGTAAGTGGCCTACCTCCAAGGTGACCGTCTCCCCGCGTATCGGTTTCAACTGGGATGTCCTCGGCGACAAGACCCTCAAGGTCCGCGGCGGTACCGGCCTCTTCTCCGGCCGTCTCCCGCTGGTGTTCTTCACCAATATGCCGACCAACGGCGGTCTGGTCCAGTATCAGGCCCAGATCAACGCCAAGAACGCTGCCAAGAACGGTTTCTCGATGGACGTCTTCAACGGCGGCCTCGTGACCGAGGGTGGCAAGGCTACCATCTCCGCCCTGTACAACAAGCTCGTCGGCCTCGGCTATCCGAGCACGGTGAAGCCTGAGGACGGTACCGTTCCTTCCGCCGTCAACGCGGTGGATCCCAAGTTCCGCATGCCGCAGGTCTGGAAGACCTCCCTGGCTATCGACTATTCCTTCCCGACTTCCTTCCCGTTCTCCATCGAGGTTGAGGGTATCTTCAACAAGACCATCAACGCGGTCTCCATCTCCGACTGGAGCATGAAGGACGTGGCCGGTTTCGCCCGCTTCAACGGTGTTGACAACCGTCCGATCTACAACAACTTCCGCAACAACACCAAGGCCTTCGTGCTGGAGAACACCAGCAAGGGCTACGGCTGGTCCGCCAACGTGACCCTGAACGCCCGCCCGATCGAGGGCCTGAGCCTCATGGCCGCCTACACGCACACCGTCAGCAAGGAAATCACCGGCATGCCGGGTTCCGCCGCCGAGTCCGCCTTCACCTATGTGCCGACCGTCGAGGGACCGAACTACATCCAGCTGCACAACTCCCAGTACGTGACCCCGGACCGTGTGATCGCTTCCGCGACCCACAACGACAACAGCGGCAACCACTTCAGCCTCATCTACGAGGCCTGGAGAGGCGGTTACAACTACTCCTACATGATGGTCAACGATATGAACGGCGACGGCTACAACTACGACGCCATCTATATCCCGACCGACCAGGAGGTCTCCTCCGGTGCGTTCCGCTTCGTCTCCAACGACGATGCCGCCCGCTTCATGGACTTCGTCCACGGCGACGCTTACCTGAGCAAGCATCAGGGCCAGTACGCCGAGGCCTACAGCGTGTACTCCCCGTGGGTCCACCGCGTGGACTTCAGCTACAAGCACGACTTTAGCGTGAAGATCGGCAACACCATCAACACCCTGCAGCTCAGCGTGGACATCAAGAACCTGCTGAACCTGTTCAACTCCAGCTGGGGCGTGAGCAAGTATATGAACCCGAACATCGTCGAGGGCCGCATCCTCAAGTATGAGGGCGTCGACGCCGAGGGTTACGCCACCTTCTCCACGCCTTCCACCATCAACGCCAACACCCAGATCTGGACTTCCAACCATAGCCTCGGTCAGTGCTGGTACGCCTCCATCGGTCTCAAGTATCTGTTTAACTAATCAATCGACTGTACGAATATGAAAGCGAAATATATCATCCTTTCCCTCATCGCCTCCCTGGCGGTCCTGGTCGGTTGCGAGAAGGAGCTTCCGCACTACCTCAGCGAGGTCACGGTCTCTTCTTCGTTCGTCTCCATTCCCCTCGGTGGCGGCAGCACCCCCATCACGCTGGATGCCGCTTCCGCATGGGAGATCACCGATATCCCTGCCTGGCTGACCGTCAGCCCGACTTCCGGCGGCGCCGGCCAGTCCACGGTCACTTTTTCCGCTGCCTCCGTGCTGGATGGCCGCACGACTGAGATTCACCTGAACTGCGGTGGCAAGGTGCAGAACATCAATGTCATCCAGGGTGTTTCCGTGGTGTCCGAGGTTTCTTGCGCCGAGGTCCTTGCGGGCCCGGAGAGCAAGACCTACCGCGTCACCGGCGTCTGCACCGCGATCGCCAACACGACCTACGGCAACTGGTACCTCAACGACGGCACCGGCGAGGTGTACATCTACGGTACGCTCGACTCCAAGGGCGCCACCCAGAACTTCCTCAGCTGGGGTCTCGAGGTCGGTGACGAGATCACCGTCGAAGGCCCGAAGACCGTCTACAACGGCACCGTCGAGCTCGTGGACGTGACTGTCCTCAAGATCAACAAGTCCCTCATCAAGGTGGACGAGATTACGCCTGAGGATGCTGTTCTCCCGATCGAGGGCGGCCTCTTCACCGTCAAGCTCGCCAACAAGGGCCAGGGCGTCTATGTGGAGATTCCCGAGGATGCCGAGAGCTGGCTTTCCATCGCCTCCGTCGCCGGCGACGTGGTGACTTTCCGCGCACAGCCGAATGCCGGCGGTGACCGCGAGACCGTCATCACCTTCAAGACCACCGACGGCAAGAAGGAGTACAGCTGCCAGCAGGCTCTCAGCCAGATTGGCTCCATCGTCGAAGTCTCGGCCGCCGAGTTCAACGCCCAGCCGGACGGCAACGCCCAGTTCCGCGTGGTGGGTGTCGTGACCGACATCGTGATGGATAAGGAGAATCCGGACAAGTACAATAAGTACGGCAACTTCTACCTGAATGATGATACCGGCCGTGTCTACGTCTATGGTCTCCTTCCCGAGGCCGGCGGCGCCACCGGTCAGGACGTGCTGACCAAGAAGGGTATCCAGTACGGTTACCTGCTTACCGTGGTCGGCCCGAAGGGCTCCTACAAGGGCAACCCGCAGATGGTCAACGGTTACTACGTGGAGCACACGCCTGTCCAGAGACTCAGTTGCGCGGACTTCAACGCCCTCGAGGACGGTTCCGACCTGTACATTATCAACGGCACGGTCCGCGACATCGTGATGGACAAGGACGACCCGACCAAGTACAACAAGTACAGCAACTTCTATATTGAGGATGCCTCCGGCAGAGTGTACGTGTACGGTATGGTCCCGACCCTGAGCCGCGCTTCCGGCCAGAGCCTGCTTACCAAACTCGGCATCAAGGAAGGCGACTTCATCGAAGTTGTCGGCCCGAAGAGTTCTTACAAGGGTAACCCGCAGATGGTCAACGCCATCTACGTGAGACACACTCCGGCCATCGACTAATAATATTTATCTAATTCGTGAAGTGGGCTGGTCATCACGACCAGCCCACTTTTTTGCGTTTTTCGCTATAAAACCTTAACTTCGTAGGTTATGAAAGAATTGAGACTGTTTTCCATATTGGCCGGCCTGTTCGCGATAGCGCTGACCGGCTGCAAGAAGGATATTCCCGCGAGTCTGAGCCTGCTCACGTCCAACATTTCGGTCGAAGCGGCGGGTGGTTCGCAGGATGTTTCCTTCCTGACCAACCAGAGCTGGTCCGTCCGTTCTTCTGAGAACTGGGTCACCGTCGCGCCCGCATCCGGCGGCGCTTCCGACGTGTACCAGGCGGTGACCGTGACCGTGGCGGAGAATCCCGACGAGAGCTCCCGTACGGCGACGCTGTCCTTGACGGCCGGCGAGAAGTCCGGGCAGATCACCGTCACGCAGGCGGGCATGCCGCGTTTCACCATCCGCGATTTCCTCGCCAAGAAGGCCGACAAGACCACCTGGTACAAGCTGACCGGCGAGATCGCCTCCCTGCCGGAGAAGAATTACGGCAACTTCTACCTGGTCGACGACACGGGCCTGGTGCTGGTGTACGGCCTCACCGAGAAGCAGACGACCGCCAACGACCAGTCGTTCTCCAAGCTGGGGCTCAAGCCCGGGGACACGGTCACGATCATGACCCTGCGCAGCGAGTACAACGGCAATGCCGAGGCCGGCGGAACGATTCCGGCGTACTTCGTCTCCAAGACCGCCGGGGAATATAAACTCGGCAAGAAGGTCGCTTCCACGAAAGCCGGCTGGCTGGAACTTCCGGCCACCTCGTCCACGGACAAGCAGGACCTGCTGATCCATTATTTCCCGGACGGGAAGCGCAGCTATGCCGCGTATTACGACTATACCAACCTGGTCTCCACCTGGGTGGCGTATCCGCTTTGTTCCGGATACATCGATTCCGGCTCCCGTTCCGTCGGGTCGCATTTCCCGATGGATCCGCTGCTGACCCAGGAGCAGCAGCCGTACCTGGCCTATGGGTACAAGTATGCGGCGGGCGACGATCCGCTGGACCGCGGCCATCAGATTCCTTCCGCCGACCGCGGCGCCTGGCGCGTGAACATGGAAACCTTCTTCAGCACGAACATCACGCCGCAGAACAGTGACTTCAATGCCGGCACCTGGGCCGCCCTGGAAACGAGGGTCCGAGGCTGGGCCTCCCGCTCCGACACCCTGTACGTCGTGACGGGTTGCTATGGGACCGACAAGGCCGTCCATTCCGCCACGGACACGGAAAGCAAGAAGGTCGGCGTCCCCACGGGGTACTACAAGGCCATCCTGCGCCTCGCGTCGGACAAGTATTCCGCCGTGGCGTTCTGGTTCGACAACAAGGCCAATGCCGCCACCAGCATCCAGAAATCGATGGCGATGAGCGTCGACGAGCTGGAGAAGAAGGTGGGCGTGGATTTCTTCGTGAACCTGCCCGAGGAGACGCAGAAGACCGTGGAGGCACAGAACCCGGCCGAAGAGGCCTGGTGGTGGAATAACTAAATTGTACCATGAACAGGATTATTCCATTTTTCGCGGCGCTCCTGATCCTGGGAGCCTGCACGCAGAACATTCCGGACGACGCCTGGGTGGTCGGTTTCTACAATGTCGAGAATCTCTTCGACACGGAGCACGACCGCGGCAAGAACGACCAGGCCTTCACCCCGCAGGGGGAGAACGCCTGGACGCCCGACAAATATGAGCGGAAGCTCGCCAACATCGCCTCGGTCATCAAGGCCATGGCGGAACAGAACGGCCGCTGGCACGTGCTGCTGGGCCTCGCCGAGGTTGAGAACGACCGTGTGCTCGAGGACCTGGTAGCCCGTCCGGAGATTGCGGAGGCGGGCTACAAGTTCGTCCACGTGGAGAGCCCGGACGTGCGCGGCATCGACTGCGCGCTGCTCTACCGGCCGGAGTATTTCAAGGTCATCGAGACCCACGTGCTGCCGTACGATTTCAATACGACCAGCGACATCGTCTTCGAGAAGACCCCCGAGGAGCAGGCCGAGTTCAAGACGCGCGACGTGCTCTGCGTGCGCGGCGTGCTGGACGGCGAGGTGTTCGCGGTCTATGTGTGCCACTGGCCTTCCCGCACGGGCGAGAAGGGGAGCGACCTGCGCTGCCGCGCCGCGGAGATCGTCCGGGAGGACATCTTTACGCTGGAGAACCGCTATGCCGACATCAACATCGTCGTGATGGGCGACATGAACGACAACCCGGAGGACGTCTGCATGACGGACTACCTGCGCGGCCGCGAGACCATCGAAGAGATGAAGGACGGCGAGCTCTTCTCCCCGTTCCTGCGCATGCACAAGGACGGCTTCGGCACGGAGGAGTACCACGGCGAGTGGAACATCTTCGACTGCATCTTCGTGAACGGCGCCCTGACGGATACCGACGCGCAGGGCAGCCTCCACATCCTCAAGAGCGACGCCACCCACTACGGCTATGTCTTCAATCCGCCCTTCCTCACCCAGCAGGAGGGCCGCTACGCCGGCACGCCGTTCCGGACCTTCTCCGGCGGGCAGTTCATTAACGGCTATTCCGACCACTATCCTACGTATATCATACTCAGTAAATAATGAAGAAACTTTTAGCATTCGCAGCCCTCATCTTTGCCATGACAGCCTGCAATAATCGCGTGAATCCCTTCCTGACCGAATGGGATACCCCTTACGGCATTCCGCCGTTCGAACAGATCCAGGCCTCCGACTTCATCCCCGCCGTGCAGGCGGGCATCGCGGAGCAGAACGCCGAGATCGACGCCATCACCGCCAATCCCGACACGCCGACCTTCGAGAATACCATCGCGCCGCTGGAGCTTTCCGGCCGCACGCTTTCCAAGGTCGTGGGCGTGTTCTACAACATCACGGAGACCGACCGCACCGATGCGCTGGCCGCCGTGGAGGAGGAACTGATCTCGCTGATGAGCGAGCATGAGAACAACATTTCTTTCAACAAGGCGCTCTACAACCGCGTGGCGGCCGTCTACAGCGGCGACCAGAGCGGCCTGACGCGCGAGCAGCAGATGGTGCTGAAGAAGCGTTTCGACGCCTTCGAGCGCGAGGGCATCGGCCTGCCGGAGGAGCAGCAGGCGCGCCTGCGCCAGATCAACGCCGACATCGCCGCCAAGACGCAGAAGATCGGCAACAACATCCTCGCCGAGTCCAACGATTTCCTGGACAAGTTCGGCTTCAGCGTGGCCGCCTATCCCGACAAGATGACCACGACCGAGGACCGCGAGCTGCGCCGCCAGTACAACGAGGCCTACACGTCCCGCGGCCACCGCGGCAACGAGTTCGACAACCGCCAGCTCCTGCTGGAGGTGCTCGACCTGCGCGCCGAGAAGGCGAAGATCCTCGGCTATCCCAACGCCGCCGCGTACATCCTCGCCAACAAGATGGCGGGCGACACGAAGACCGTGGACAGTTTCCTGGACGGCATCATGCAGGCCGCCGTGGCCCGCGCCAAGACGGAGCTGGCCGACATGCAGGCCGTGATGGACGCGGAGGTCAAGGCTGGCAAACTGCCGGAGGGCTCCAAGATGGAGCCCTGGGACTGGTGGTACTACGCCGAGAAGGTCCGCAAGGCCAAGTACGACCTGGACGAGGAGCTGACCAAGCCGTATTTCCAGATCGATTCCGTGGTGAACGGCATCTTCACCAACGCGCACATCCTGTATGGGGTGAACTTCGAGCGCCTGGAGAATGTGCCCGTCTATAATCCGCAGGTGCGCGCCTACAAGGTCAGCGCCGCCGACGGCTCGCTGCTGGGCATCTTCACGACCGACTACAAGCCGCGTCCGAGCAAGCGCGGCGGCGCGTGGATGAACAACGTCCGCGAGCAGTACGTGGAGGCCGACGGCACGGTGGTCCGCCCGATCATCGTGAACGTGTGCAACTTCTCCGACGACTACCTGTCCATCGACGAGGTGGAGACGACCTTCCACGAGTTCGGCCACGCCCTGCACGGGCTGCTGACGCAGTGCCACTATCCTTCCGTGAGCGGCACCAACGTCACGCGCGACTTCGTGGAGATGTTCTCGCAGTTCAACGAGAACTGGGCCTTCCAGCCGGAGCTCCTTGCCAAGTACGCGAAGAACGCCGCGGGCGAGCCCATCCCGGCCGAGCTGGTGCAGAAGATCCTGAACGCCAAGAAGTTCAACCAGGGCTTCATGACCACGGAGCTCTGCGCCGCATCCATCCTGGACATGCGCTGGCACGAACTCACCACGACGAAAGGGGTGGATATCGACGCTTTCGAGCAGAAGATCGCGGACGAGATCGGGCTGATCCCGGAGATTACCTACCGCTACCGTTCGACCTATTTCAACCACATCTTCTCCAGCGGTTACGCCGCCGGTTACTACGGCTACCTCTGGGCCGAGGTGCTGGACAAGGATGCCTTCAGCATCTTCGCCGCCTCGCCGGACGGGCCGTATGACCTGGAGCTCGCGAAGAAGTTCAAGGAGACTTTCCTGGAGAAGGGTGGCTCCGAGGAGCCGATGACGCTCTACAAGGCCTTCGCCGGCCGCGAGCCCGACTCCGCCGCCATGCTTCGTGGCCGCGGGCTATTATGACCGGTGGGCTAACCCCCCGGACCCCCTGCGTCGCTTCGCTCCGACAAACATAGTCATTCCGGGCTTGATCCGGAATCTCCTAATGTTGATTATCAAGCACTTATAAAATAACTCCGGGCAGTTTTGCCCGGAGTTATTTTGTAACTAACTGATAATCAGCAGGACCTTTTCCTGGCCAGGCCGATGGCGACGAGAAAGGGAGATTTCGCGGTTAAGATGATGCCAATACCTTACAAATTCTCATTCTATTCTTTGATTGAGAATGAATATGCATTCGTGCCGGCATTCATTTTAAACGTATCGAAATCGGCACGTTTAAAAACCGGGTTGTAGAGACATTCGGGCAAAGCTCCGGACTTGTGCAAGAGGCTTCGGGCTTGAAAGGCGAATCCCCACAAATAAGGATGGCATCCCGTAAGATGCTATCCTTATTTTGATTATCTTTGTAGGCTCGATTATAAATGATACAAGATATGAACCGTAAAGTACTTCTGATGATCCTCGACGGTTGGGGCGAGGGCGAACACAATTATTCCAACGCTATCTGGGCGCAGGGCACGCCGGTGATCGACAGACTGCGTGCGAAATATCCCGCCGGCCACCTGCAGGCCTGCGGCGAATACGTCGGTCTGCCTGACGGACAGATGGGCAACTCCGAGGTCGGCCACATGAACCTGGGCGCCGGCCGCGTGGTCTATCAGGACCTCGTCAAAATCAACATGGCCGTCCGCGACCACAAGTTCCTGGAGAACGCCGAGATCAAGGCGGTCTACGACTACGTCAAGACCTCCGGCAAGAAGCTTCACCTGATGGGCCTCACCTCCCACGGCGGCGTGCATTCCTCCCTGGAGCACGTGTATGAGTTCCTCCGCGTGGCGAAGGAGTACGGCCTGGACAAGGTCTACGTCCACGCCTTCATGGACGGCCGCGACACCGACCCGCGCAGCGGCAAGGGCTTCCTCGAGGAGCTGGAGCAGAAGATGGCCGAGACCACGGGCAAGATCGCTTCCGTATGCGGCCGCTTCTACGCCATGGACCGCGACAAGCGCTGGGGCCGCGTGAAAGAGGCCTACGACCTGCTGGTCGAGGGCAAGGGCGCGGCGTTCCAGTCCGCCATCGACGGCATCCAGGCGTCCTACGACGCCGACGTGACCGATGAGTTCGTGAAGCCGATCGTCATCACCGACGCCGC
This sequence comes from Bacteroidales bacterium, assembly GCA_017960585.1. GTDB lineage: Bacteria > Bacteroidota > Bacteroidia > Bacteroidales > UBA932 > Cryptobacteroides. The sequence continues at coordinate 34,047 of JAGCYX010000068.1, read as the reverse complement.
CGGCGCTCCGCTGGCGAAGGTCGAGGAAGGCGACGCCATCATCTTCTACAACTTCCGCAACGACCGCGCCCGCGAGCTGACGGCCGTGCTGACGCAGAAGGACATGCCGGAAGAGGGTATGCACACCCTGCCGCTGTACTACTGCTGCCTGACTCCGTACGATGCCTCCTTCACCGGCGTGCACATCCTCTTCGACAAGGAGCTGGTGAACGACACCCTCGGCGAGACGGTCTCCAAGGCCGGCAAGCGCCAGCTGCGCATCGCCGAGACGGAGAAATACGCCCACGTGACCTTCTTCTTCAACGGCGGCCGTGAGCTGCAGTTCGAGGGCGAGGACCGCATCCTGGTCAACTCCCCGAAGGTGCCGACCTACGACCTGCTGCCGCAGATGAGCGCCCCCGAGGTGGCCGAGAAGCTGATCGACAAGATCAACTCCGAGGTCGAGGACCTCATCATCCTGAACTTCGCCAACGGCGACATGGTGGGCCACACGGGCGTCTACACCGCCGTCACCAAGACGGTCGAGTGCATCGACAAGCTGGTGGGCAAGGTTGTCGAGGCCGCCATCGCGCATGACTACGTGGTGCTGCTGACCGCCGACCACGGCAACGCCGACTTCGAGGTGAACCCGGACGGCACGCCGAACACGGCCCACTCCCTCAACACGGTGCAGTTCGTCGTGATGAACGCCGGCGACGCCGTGAAGACCGTCAAGGACGGCGCCCTCTGCAACGTGGCGCCGACCATCCTCAAGCTGATGGGCATCCCGCAGCCCGCCGCGATGACCGCCGAGCCGCTCATCTAAGCCCGCCCATGTACAAGTTCAAGCCGATTCTCAAGACGCTGGTCTGGGGCACGGAAAGCTGGGTGCTTTCCGGTGTCCCGGGCAGCGAATCGGTGGTGGCCGAAGGCCCGGAAGCGGGCAAGATGATCACCGAACTGTACCCCGGCACTTTCCCGCTGCTGATCAAGTTCATCGACGCCAGGCGGGATCTCAGCATCCAGGTGCATCCGGACAACGAACTGGCCGCGAAGCGCCATGGCTGCAGCGGCAAGTCGGAAATGTGGTACGTGATCGGCGCCGAGCCCGGAGCGAAGCTGATTTCCGGCCTCAAGGAGGCCATCACGCCCGACGACTACGTCCGCCTGGTGGAGGAGAACCGCATCACCGAGGTGCTGGCGGAGCATACCGTGGCGCCCGGCGACGTGTTTTTCCTGCCTTCCGGCCGCATCCACGCCATCGGCGGCGGGTGCTTCCTGGCCGAGGTCCAGCAGACCTCCGACATCACCTACCGCATCTACGATTACAACCGTCCCGGCCTGGACGGCAAGCCGCGACAGCTGCATACGCAGGAGGCGAAGGATGCGATTGATTATCAGGTCTATCCGGAGTACCGGACGCCGTATGAGCCGAAGCAGGACGCGCCTGTCGAGCTCGTCCGCTGCCCGTACTTCACGACCACGCTCTACGATCTTTCTCCGGCGGCGGACGGAGTCTTCCAGACGGGCGGCCCGGAATTATTTTCCGGACAAGTTTGCCGGAAAACCAATTCCGGCTCCGCTTTTCCGTCCGCCGCGTCAGATTTCCTGATTGTGATCGGCCTGGCCGGCTCGGGTGTAATCCGGACGGAAAAAGACGAAACGACCCTCACCCCCGGCGAAGCCGTGCTGATTCCGGCCTCCGACGGCCCGGTTTCCTTCGAACCCGGCCCCGACGGCCTCCGCCTGATGACGACGCACCCGTAGGCCGAAAAAGGTCCTGCTGATTATCTGTTAGTTACAAAATGACTCCGAGCAATTATGCCCGGAGTCATTTGCAGACACGTGCTCCTAACGGTCCAAATTCTGTCCCGGTAGAAGCAAAAAAGGGGGTAAATTGCTTCTACCGGGACCATCTCGGGCCCGTTAGGCGCACCTGGGACCCGTCAACGGGCGATTACTCCGCCGTCTCGATCAGTTCGTAGTCCAGGAGCCGCTGCTCCAGGTTGGCGCTCTTGACGCGGATGCGGACCGGGTCGCCGAGGCGGAACTGGTGGTGGCGGCGCTTGCCGACCAGCCGGTAGCGCGGCTCGTCGAACTCGTAGAAATCGGACTTGATGTCGCGCACGGACACCATGCCCTCGATCTTGGTCGGCTCGATCTCCACGTACATGCCCCACTCGGTGATGCCGGACACGTGGCCGTCGTACTCCTCGCCGATCTTGTCCATCATGAACTCGACCAGCTTGTATTTGGTGGAGGTGCGCTCGGCGTCCGCCGCCACGAGCTCGCGCTCGGAGGCGTAGCGGCATTCCTCTTCGAATTTATCCTTCTTCGCGCCCTCGCCGTTGTCCAGGTAGCGGGCCAGCAGGCGGTGGACCATCAGGTCCGGGTAGCGGCGGATGGGGGAGGTGAAGTGCGTGTAGAACTTGAAGGCGAGGCCGTAGTGGCCGATGTTGTCGGTGCTGTAGCAGGCCTTGGCCATGGCGCGCAGCGCCAGGTTCTCCAGGGCGGCGAACTCCGGCTTGCCCTTGGCGGACTCCAGCAGGGCGTTGAGGTCCTTGGCGGCGCGGCGGCCGGCCGTCGGGCGCTCGTTCGGGATGCGGTAGCCGAAGCCCTTGGCGAAGGTGTAGAGGTTCTCGAGCTTGATCTCGTTGGGCTCGCCGTGGACGCGGTACACGAAGGTCTTGGCGTTCTTCTGCGCCACGCCGTTCATCTGCCCGCCCGTGGCGGCGAACTCCGCCACCGTCCGGTTGGCCAGCAACATAAACTCCTCGATCAGCCAGTTGGCTTCCTTGGACACCTTCTGGTACACCCGCACCGGCTTGCCCTTCTCGTCCACCTCCACCTTCATCTCCGGCCGGTCGAAATCGATCGCCCCGTTCTTCCGCTCATTCTCCTTGAAGATACTCGCTAATTTATGTAGCGTCAGAATCGCTTCTGCCAGTTCCTCGCTGCGTGGCGGCTCGATGCTGAAAACGTCCGGCTGCGCCGGACCCCTCCCACTGACTTCGTCAGCGGGCCCCTCCCTCTTACGGAGCCGAGGGTGGCTACGGTTTTCAGCATCGACCGCCGTCTCCGCTTCGGAGGCAGAAGCGCCTTCTATGATCTGCTGCGCCTGATCGTAGTCGAGACGGTAGTTGGAGTTGATGACGGTCCGGCCGATCCAGCGGGATTTGATTTCGGCTTTCGGAGTCAGTTCGAAGACCGCCGAGAACGTCAGCTTCTCCTCGTGCGGCCGCAGCGAGCAAAGCTTGTTGCACAGCTTCTCCGGCAACATCGGCACCGTCCGGTCCACCAGGTAGACCGACGTGCCGCGCTCGCGCGCCTCCTTGTCCACCAGCGACCCCGGCCGCACGTACCAGGACACGTCCGCGATGTGCACGCCGACCTCGTAATTTCCGTTCGGCAGCGCCTTGTACGACAGCGCATCGTCGAAATCCTTCGCATCCGACGGGTCGATCGTGAACGTGAACGTGTCGCGGAAATCCTTCCGCCCCTTCAGGTCGTCCGCCGTGATCTCGTCCGAGATCTTGTCGGCGGCGTTCTCCACTTCGGGCGAGAAACGGTAGGGGAGATTGAACTCCGCCAGGATGGCGTGCATCTCCGTATCGTTCTCCCCGGGCTGCCCGAGCACGTCCGTCACGTGGCCGAACGGCCCCGGCTCGCGGCGCTCCCAGCGGTCCACGACCGCGGCCACCTTCATCCCGGGCTGCGCCCCCATCGCGGCGGCCGCCTCCGCGTCCACCTGGATGTCATAGGGCATCGTCTTGCTCTGCATCAGCACCCAGGCCTGGGCGCCGACGGTATGATAAAAGCCCACGAAGGGGCGTGTGGAGCGTTCGAGAATCTCCACCACCTCGCCCTCGCGGCGGCGGGTGTCCCCGCCCTTCTGCCGCGTCACGGCCACGAGTACCGTGTCGCCGTTCAGCGCATGGCGCGTCTTGGAGGCCTTGACGAAGATGTCGTCGTCCTGGCCTTCGACAATGACGAAAATGAACCCTTCGCGGGTCATCTGCACCTTCCCCACAAGTTGCGGGAAGGTCTTCCGGCTTCCTCCGCCGGGTCTCTTCCTGCCGGACGGTTTCCGGCCCTTTGCACTTCTTTTCTGCATAATCAAATAATCAAAACAAAGATAACGAATTCTCGCGGAAATTCCGTATCTTCGTATGCCGTAAGTTTCATTATGAGTGTAGAAAGCCTGAAAGCCCATATCCGGACCGTTCCGGATTTCCCCGTAAAGGGCATCCTTTTCTGGGATGTTACCACGCTATTTAAAGACGCAGCCTGCCTGAAGGAGGTCGTCGACACGCTCTACGAAATGTATAAGGACAAGGGAATTACCAAGGTGGTGGGTATGGAGACCCGCGGCCTGGTGATCGCCCCCGCCCTCGCGATCCGTCTCGGCGCGGGCCTCGTGATGGCCCGCAAGCCCGGCAAGCTGCCGGCCGACACCTACAGCGAGCGCTATATGAAAGAATATGGTCCCGACACGATCGAGATCCACAAGGACGCCATCTCGCCCGACGACGTCGTGCTGATCCACGACGACCTGCTCGCCACGGGCGGCACCGTGGGCGCCGCGGCCCGGATGATGGACAAGTATTTCCATCCCAAACAGCTGATGATCAACTTCATTATCGAGCTGGAAGAACTGGACGGCCGCGCGGCGCTGCCTGCCGGCATCGACGTGCAGTCCATTATCAAAGTCTGACAAACTTAATATCATACGATGAAAAAAGTATTCCTGATGGCGGCCGTTTCCGCCGCAATGCTTTTTGCTCAAGGAGCAAAGGCGCAGACCAATCTCCAGATTTTCTATGACTTCGGCTCGGATCGCCAGCACGTCACGACGACCCTCGAAGGCTTCTACACCGACAACTGGGGCAATACCTTCTTCTTCATCGACCACGACTTCAACACGCGGGACAGTAGGGACAAGGTCTATGCGCCGAGCGGCACTTATTTCGAGATCGCCCGCTGCTTCAACTTCTGGCAGGACAGCGCCCTCGGCGCCCTGAGCCTCCAGGCGGAGTACAACGGCGGCGTCTATAACGGCTTCACGATCAACAGCGCTTTCCTCGGCGGTGTGGATTACTTCGTGCACAGCGCCGACTTCAACAATACCTTCAACTTCAAGGTGCTCTACAAGAAGATCACCTACACCGACCAGCAGGTGCCCCTCCAGTTCACCTTCGTCTGGGGTCTGCAGGACCTCTTCGGCGTGAAGGGCCTCCGCTTCTCCGGCTTCGCCGATTTCTGGTGGGAGGACCACACCCTCTTCGCCGACCACAACGGCACCATCCTGCCGGAGTCGGCCCGCACCGTGTTCATTTCCGAGCCTCAGCTCTGGTACAACCTGGGCCAGCACTTCGGCTGCGACAACTTCAACATCGGCGGCGAGGTGGAACTTTCCTACAATTTCGGAACCACCAAGGGCTTCTGGGCCCGTCCCTGCGCAGGTATCAAGTGGGTTTTCTAGTCCCGCGTCGCCATGGCGAATTTCCTGAATAAGGCTTTCGGCTTCGAAGCCGGAAAGCACAATGTCCGGACCGAGATCATCGCCGGCATTACCACCTTCCTGACGATGGCCTACATCCTGGCCGTCAACCCTGGTATCTTCAGCGCCCTGGACGGCATGCCCGGCGGAGCCGTGTTCACGGCTACGGCCCTGGCCGCCATCGTCGGTACGCTGATCATGGCGTTCTATGCCAAGAAGCCGTTCGCACTGGCGCCAGGCATGGGTCTGAATGCCTTCTTCGTCTACACGGTCTGCCTCACGATGGGCTACTCCTGGCAGTTCGCCCTGACGGCCGTGCTCATCGAAGGTATCCTGTTCATCATCATGACCGTCACGAAGGTGCGCACCTGGCTGCTGAATTCCATCCCTGGCACGCTGAAGAAGGCCATTGGCGCCGGTATCGGCCTGTTCATCGCCTTCATCGGCTTCCAGAACGCCGGCATCATCGTCAATTCCGACTCCACGCTGGTGACCCTCGGCAAGATTACCGAGGGCACGGCCCTCGTGGGTTTCATCGGCTTGATGATTACGGCCGGCCTGGTGATGCTCAAGATTCGCGGCGGCATTCTGATCGGCATCCTCATTACTGCGCTGATCGGTCTGGTCATCAAGGATCCCGCGACCGGCAGCGCCGTGACGCAACTGGCCCGCAATGATGCCGGTGGCGTGATGCTGCTGTCCTTGCCGGACAGCGTGTCCCCGATCTTCTGCCAGTTCGAGTTCCACAATATCCTGAGTTGGGACATGCTGGTGGTCGTGCTCACCTTCCTGTTCATCGATATGTTCGATACGATGGGAACCATCATCGGCGTCCATCAGGGTGCTGGCATCATCAATAAGGGAAATGAGGAGATTCCCGGCCTGGAGAAGATGTTCCTCGCCGATTCCATCGCCACGGTGTGCGGCTCCTGCCTCGGCACCTCCACGACGACGACCTATGTCGAGAGTGCCGCGGGTGTCGGTGCCGGCGGCCGTACGGGCATGACTGCCTTCTCTACGGCGATCTGCTTCGCACTGGCGCTGTTCTTCTCGCCGATTTTCCTGTCCATCCCGGGAGCCGCCACGGCTCCGGCCCTGATTATCGTCGGCGTGATGATGATGCCTTCGATCAAGACCATCCACTGGGAAGACTACTGCAAGAGCATTCCGGCCTTCCTGACCATCATCCTGATGCCGGTGGCATACAGCATCTCTGACGGTATCCTGATCGGCGTGATCGCCTACGTGGTCACCCACGCGATCGCCGGACGCTTCAAGGAGATTTCCATCCCGATGTGGGTCATGGCCGCGCTCTTTATCCTGCGGTATATCTTCATCTAGGCCCTTTTCGGTGCCAGGCTGGAAGACTTCGTCCGCAGGCTTAGGCCAGGCGCCCGAGGACATCGTGGCGGTACCGGACGGTCAGCCAGATGGTCCGCAGGATCAGGTGGGCATAATACGCCGCGAACAGCAGGTGGATGGCTGTTGCACCTTCGGGGTGCAGCAGCCATTTGCCGATATACCAGACGGCGTAGAAGGCCAGGGCGGCCAGGCCCATGGAGTCGCGGAAGGAGCGCGTGGCGGTGGCGCCCATATAGATGCCGTCCCAGGTGAAGGCTGCGCAGCCCAGCGGCGGCATCAGCAGCAGCCAGGGCAGGAACAGCCGGGCGGCCGCGACGACGGACTCGTCGGAGGTCAGCAGCCGCACGGCGGGCAGCCCGGCGACGGCGTACAGGCCGATGAACAGCACGCTGATCCCCGCGCTCCACAGGAAGACCTGCCGCACGCTCTGCCGGAGCACCACGCCGTCGCGCGCCCCGATGAAGCGGCCCGCCAGGGCCTCGCCGGCGTAGGCGAATCCGTCCGTGAAGTAGCTGAAGAACATCAGCAGCTGCATCATGATGGAGCTGGCGGCCAGCATCAGGTCGCCGTAGCCGGCGGCGATCATCGTGAAGCCGATGTAGATGAGGATGAAGAAGATCGAGCGGCCCAGCAGGTCCAGGTTCATCTTGAAGAAGCGCCCCAGGTTGCCGTCGTGCAGCAATCCCGCCAGGTCGTCCCGACCCAGCAGCGAGAACACGCTCCGGTCGTATTTGCGCCGGAGAACGATCAGGCCGAACGCCAGGCCGCAGTACTGCGCGATCACGGTGCCGAGCGGAATGCCGGCGAAGCCCAGCCCCGTCCAGGACCCGACGCCGAAGGCCAGCAGGATGCTGGCGCCGATGTTGACGGCGTTGATGATCAGGTCCAGCCACATCGAGTCGATGGAGTTCTGCATCCCCACGAACCAGCCCCGCAGCGTCATCAAGGTCATCGTGGCGGGCGCCGCCCAGATGCGGATGAAGAAATAGCGCTCCGCGAGCTCCTTGACCTCCGGCGTGGCGTCGGTCAGCAGCATCACGCCCTTGAAGAAGGGCCACTGGAAAGCGATGGCGGCCAGGGCCGCGAGCAGCGCCAGGCCCGTGCCGCGCAGGAAGATGCGCCCCGCCTCGGCCGGATCCTCCCGGCCGAAGGCCTGTGCCGTCAGGCCGCCCGTGCCGGTGCGCAGGAAGCCGAATGTCCAGTAGAGCAGGGTGAGAACCATCGAGCCCACGGAAATGGCGCCGATCTGCGCCGCCGTGTCGCCGCCCAGGTGCCCCGCCACGGCGGTATCCACCATGCCGACCAGCGGCACGGTGATCCCGGCCAGGATGCTGGGCACCGACAGCCGCAGGATCTCGCGGTGGAGGCTCTTATTATTCATCGGAATTTCTGGTCCTCCTCGAGCATGCCGAGGTAGGAGTTGTAGCGTTCGGCGCTGACCCGGCCGGCGTCCACGGCCGCCTTGACGGCGCAGTCCGGCTCGTGCGTGTGCGTGCAGGGGACGAAGCGGCAGTCGTCCATCACGGCCAGCATCTCCGGGAAATACTTGGAGATTTCCTCCTTCTCCAGGTCCACGAGGCCGAAGCCGCGCAGGCCCGGGGTGTCGATGACGAAGCCGCCGGAACCCAGCCGGTACATCTCGTACAGGGAGGTCGTGTGCTTGCCCTGCAGGTGCGCCTCGGAGATCTTGCCGACCTTGGGATCCAGCGTGGGGTCGAGCGCTTTGATGAGGCTGGATTTGCCGGCGCCGGACTCGCCGGAGAAGAGGTTGATCCGGTCCTTGCAGCGTTCCCGCAGGGTGTCGACGCCCTCGCCGGTGCGCGCCGAGACCTCCAGGACGGGATAGCCGGCCCCCTCATAGATCCGCAGGAAGGCGGCGACCATCTCCGGAAGCTCCGTCCGGTACAGGTCCACTTTGTTGAGGGCGATCAGCACCGGCACCTTGTAGACCTCGCAGGTCACGAGGATGCGGTCGAGGAAGGGCAGTTTGATTTCCGGGAACAGCAGGCTGACCACGATCACGGCCTGGTCCAGGTTGGCGGCGATCACATGGGACTGCCGGGAGAGATTGGTCGAGCGGCGGATGATGTAGTTGTCCCGGGGCAGGATTTCCGTGATGACGGCGGGATGCTCCTCGGAGGCCTCGCCGTCCAGTTCGTAGCGGACACGGTCGCCCACGGCGACGGGGTTGGTGGAACTGCTGCGCCCCAGACGCACCTTGCCCCGCAGCACGGCGGGGAACAGCTCCCAACCGGGCAGCGCACTCAACAAATAGTGGCTCCCGGCATTCTTGACAACCGTCGCGACCCCTTCCATTTCCTTATTTGGCGCGACCGACCAGCCGCTCCGCGAAACGGTGCAGCACTTCCATCTTGAGCGGCCCGAATCCGAGCTCCGAGACCGCCTTCAGGGCGCAGTCCGTGAAGCGGACGATCTCGTCCTTCGCGTCCCGGTCCACGCCACACTGCAGATAAATGTCCTTGACGGCCGCGATCTTGGCCGCCCGCTGCTCCGGCGTCTCCGCCGGCAGCGAGAAAGCCGCCAGGAATCCCGCCTTGTCGGCGGTCTTCTCCATCGTACGCACCGTCAGCCAGCTCTTCTTGCCGTTGACGATGTCGCCGCCGATGGGCTTTCCGAACACCTTCTCGTCACCGAAGGCGTCGAGGTAGTCGTCGGCCACCTGGAAAGCCATGCCCAGTTCGTAGCCGTATTGGTAAAGCGCATCGCACTCCGTCTCGGAGGCGCCGCCGATGATGGCGCCCATCTTGGCCGAGCAGGCCAGCAGGACGGCCGTCTTGAGGCCGATCATCTGGTTGTAGTCGGCCATCGGAACCTCCGTCAGCGACTCGAAATCCATGTCGTACTGCTGCCCCTCGCAGACTTGTGCGGCCGTGCGCGAGAACAGCGGCATCACGCGTCCGATCGCAGCGCGGGGCGCCTTGGAGACACGCTGGTAGGCGTCGATCAGCATCACGTCGCCGGACAGGATGGCGGTGTCCTCGTTCCACTTCTTCCACACGGTGGGCATGCCGCGGCGCAGCGGCGAACGGTCCATGATGTCGTCGTGCATCAGCGTGAAGGAGTGAAATACCTCCAGCGCGGAGGCGGGGGCGAGGATGCCCTCGTCGATGCTATCCGAGAACAGGGAATAGGTGGTCAGGCACAGGCGCGGGCGGATGCGCTTGCCGCCGATCTCGATCATATAGCGAAGCGGGTCGTAGAGGCCCGCGGGCTCGCGGGTGAATTCGATGTCGTCGAACAGCTGTCCGACAATGTGGTTGATTTCGGTTTCTTTCAGCATAGTTGGACAAAGATAAGCATTAATATCGTACCTTTGCCTCTGTTATGAAGATCATTTTCGCCACCGGCAACAAAGGTAAACTCCGCGAGGCCGCCGAAGTCCTCGGCCCGGATTATGAAATCGTTTCGCCCGCTTCGCTGGGCATCACCGAAGACATTCCCGAGACGGGATCGACCCTGCAGGAGAACTCCCTGCAGAAGGCGCAGTACCTCTTCGAGCGCACCGGCCTGCCCTGCTTCGCCGACGACACCGGCCTGGAGGTGGACGCCCTCGGCGGCGCGCCCGGCATCTACTCCGCGCGTTACGCCGGACCGGGGCACGATCACAATGCCAATATGGCGAAGCTCTTGGCAGAGCTTGCCAAGCTTGATGACCGGGGGGCGTTCCCCCCGGACCCCCTGCGTCGCGATGCTCCGACCGGCATGGTCAGCAGGCGGGCGCGGTTCAAGACCGTGGTCACGCTGATCCTTGCCGACGGGCAGCCCCGTTTCTTCGAGGGCACCTGCGAGGGCAGCATCGCCACGGAGAAACGCGGCAGCGGCGGCTTCGGCTACGACCCTGTCTTCCTGCCCGACGCCTATCCCGGCCGCACCCTCGCCGAAGTCTCCGAAGAGGAGAAGAATGCCGTCAGCCACCGCGGACGCGCGGTGCGTGCAATGGCTGACTGGCTGAAGAACCGCTAGCTATTCCGCGTCCTGCGCGAAGGGGTCGAAGACCTCGTAGGTGGCGTCGACCGTGATGCCGTCGAACATCACCTTGCCGTCCTGGACGAAGGCGGAGAGGATGTTCTGGAAGATGTAGCCGGCGTCTTTCGCCTCATAGTAATAGCGTCCGTCTTTCTTCTCGACTTTGATGACGGCCTCTTCGTCGATGTAGCCGTCGTTGCTCTCCGAGCGGAAATCCCAGTAGGCATAGCCCTCGCCCTCGTACTCGTAGTCGTCGCGCAGCTGCTGGAGCATCCTGGGCGTGCAGTGCTCTTCCAGGAAGTCATTCTCGGAGAACAGGCCGTTGTTGTACATCTCCGTGATGAAGTCCATGATGAGCTGGTCGTCCTCCGCGCTGTTCTCGTGCGCCGGGACGCGGCTATAATCCGTCAGGTCGAGCAGGTTCCACGCGCCGGGCGCCAGTTCCTCGCTCTCCGGCAGGGACGCCGTGTAGGCCTTGGCCTTGTCTGCCTCGATCTCTTCTCCGTTCAGGCTGGCCCCTTCGACTTCCCCGTACACTTCGAGCAGGGTGAAGCGCTCCGCGACGCGGCTGTCCTTCACGGTAATGACTTCCGTGTAGTACGACGGTCCGCCGGCGGGGCCGCCCTTGCAGAAGTATCCCTTGCCGTCCTTCTGTTCACGGGTGAAGGCCTTGAAGCGGTACGTCTCGATGCCGATCAGGCTGACGGCCCCGTCGGCCAGGGAGAAAAAGGCGCCGTATTCCCCGTCCCTGTCGCGCATCCACACTTCGTTGATGCCGTCGCCGTCCAGGTCTACATATTGCCACTTGCAGAGGGGCATCCAGCCGTGGTCATCCTCGGCGTCCTCATACAACGCCTGCATCTGGTCGAATTGTTCTGCAGAGGGGGTGTTTGCCCCGGAAGGTTCCGCCACCCGGGTGGCCTTGTTCGTGTTGCCGCCGCAGGCGCACAGCAGCGCCAGGGTAGCGAGATAGAATACTTTTTTCATATCTATTTGAGTTTATATCGCCGGTTGGCTTCTTTCAGGAAGGCGTCGAGTTCCTTGTTCTTCCTGGTTTGCTCCTCAAAGGCGCGGCCTACGATCTCGTCCGCGAAGGCCTCTGCGCTCTCGACGCCGACGTAGAAGTCTTCGTCGAGGTCCGTGCGGACGGTCCCGCCGCCGGTGTTGCCGGCGGAGATGCCCTGCGTCTTGTCGTCCCGCCAGAAGAAGGGCGGCTCGCCCTCCTGGAAGCAGAGCGATAGTTCCGAACTTTCGTGATACTTCCGGTTGATGTAAACGGCCAGGAAGATGTTCTTGTGGATGAAGCGCAGACCGAGCCGGTTCGCCAGTTTCTCGGCCGGCGAGTTGAAGTGACCCCGCAGGACCACGTTGTTCTTCTTCAGCAGCGCTTCCAGTTCCGGGGAGCATTCGATCTTCTTGAGATCCGCCTCGACGATCAGGTCCTGCAGGTTGGGGAACGATTCGATGAAACCGGGCTTGACCTCGGAGATGTCCTCGGTAATCACCAGTGTATAGTATTCCTCCGGATGGAGGCCGCTGGACGTGATATCTTCGATGCAGATGCTCACCGGCCGCTTGCAATCCCAGTGCTTCCTGGCGAAGATGTTATGCCCGTACAAGGTATAGGGCCCCGGATTGTATTCGTCTAAATAAACGTCGTCGTTGTGTTTGGAATAATAAACCGCCATCTTGACTACTGTTTGTCATATTCAAAATAATCCCGGCGCAGGGTGATGTCCTCGTCGAACTCCCGCTCCCAGACACCGATCATCTGGCAACGGCCCGTGAGATCTTCCCCGTTCGGTTTCAGGGTCAGTTCGAGATAGGCATTCTCGCCTTCGTCCCAGCGGATCCACAGCGTCTCGCCGTCAAAAGCAAACCTCGGGTCTCTGTAACCCTTGTTGCGGTAGGTATAAAGATCCTTCACCGCCAGGTCTCCGTCCTCGTCGGTGTCCAGCACCAGGATCAGTTCGGGAATGTTCGGCCCGACCCAGCGCCATTCGCCTTTCAGGCTCTCCGGCGTGACGCCCTGGCTCTCCAGCACACGGACGACGTTACCGCGGGCGTCATACACCAGCAGGAACTCCGCGCCCGGCTGCGTGAGGTGCTGCACGCGCGCGCCGAACTTCGCGCCGGAGACCGGCACGACCGGGACGTCGCCGTAAGGGGCCAGGGTGTATTCCCCGGCCTTTCCTTTCACCATCTTCAGGGTCATATAGATTTCGCCGGGAGCCGTCATGAATACGGTTTGCTCGTTCTCCCAGATGGCGTCCACCTCAAAACACTGCTCGCCGTCCGAGAACTTCTGTCCCTGGCGGAGCGACTGCGCCTGCGCGCCGAAAACGGCGAAACACAGCAGCGCAGCGATGAATAAGACTTTTTTCATTGCGTTAAAGGTTTAGCGTCAGCTCCACCGGGCAGTGGTCGGAGCCGAAGATTTCGTTATGGATGTCCGTCCCGGCCACGCGCGGGGCGAGGCCCTCGGAGACGAGGAAATAGTCGATGCGCCAGCCCACGTTCCGTTCGCGCGCGGCCATGCGGTAGGACCACCAGGAGTACTTGGCCTCGCCCGGGTGGGCGTCGCGCCAGGTGTCGCGGAAGCCCGCGGCGAGCAGCTCCGTCATCTTGGCCCGCTCCTCGTCGGAGAATCCGGCGTTGAAGTGGTTGGTGGCGGGGTTCTTGAGGTCGATCTCCTCGTGGGCGACGTTCATATCGCCGCAGATGACCACGCCCTTCTTCGCGGCAAGGCCGCTCACGTAGGCGCGGAACGCGTCCTCCCACTGCATACGGTAATCCAGGCGGCGCAGGCCGTCCTGGGAGTTGGGGGTATAGACGCAGACCAGGTAGAAGTCCGGCATCTCGAGGGTGACGACGCGGCCCTCGTGGTCGTGCTCGTCCACGCCGATGCCGTAGCTCACGGAGAGCGGCGTGTGGCGCGTGTAGATCGCGGTTCCGGAGTAGCCCTTCTTGTCGGCGTAGTTCCAGTAGGACTGGTAGCCGAGGAATTCGAGGTCCAGCTGCCCGGCGGAGAGCTTGGTCTCCTGCAGGCAGAAAAAGTCGGCGTCGAGCGTCTCGAAGATGTCCGCGAAGCCCTTGCCGGCCACGGCGCGCAGGCCGTTGACGTTCCAGCTGATGAATTTCATGCTCAGAGTCCGGCTTCCACCGCCTTGATAAGTTCGATATTCAGGCGCTCCACGAGCGAGAGCTCGTCGGAGATGCCGTCGTTGGACTCGCGGGGCGCGTACCAGGGCTCTCTCGAGAAGTATTCCTGCAGGTCGGCGGAGGAGAACTTATAGCCGTGGCGGGCCAGGATGTAATTGCGCATCACGCGGAGCGCCGCCTTGTCCATGCGGCGGAACTGCCTGTCGTTGAGCAGCTGGGTCGTGGCGAAGTCAAAGCGGCAGGTCCCGTTGCCCCGGTCCGCCTTGGTCAGGAAATACTCCATCCCGGTCGGCTTCCAGTCGAAGAAGTACTCGTCCGGATCGTCCTCGACCTCCTGGAGCGTGAGGCCGTCCAGCGTCTGGATGACCTTCCAGGTGCCGATAAAAATGGTCCCGCCCATTTCGGAAACGCGGATGAAGCCCGTGATCGAACCGTTGAAGTTCACCACGTTGATGGTCGTCTCCACGCCGTCGACCCGCATCCCGAAACAACCGTCCTCGTCCCTATACTCGTAGATGCCGATCCGGGTCTCGCCTTCGACCTCATTGAAGAAGTATTCTCCGGCGAGCTGGCCCATCCAGCGCTCCCGGTTCAGCTCGTCCGTGTTCCACACGTCGCCCTCGTTCGAGAACACCGCCTGGAGCAGGTTGGCTGCGTCATAGAAGCAGAGCACGTCCAGTTTGCCTTCCTTCATCCGGCGGACGGTGGCGATCTTGCTGTACGGGTTGACGCAGTCGTTCGGGCCGTCGACAAGCTGGTAAGTGTCCTTCTTGCCGGCTACAGGTACGAGCATGAACTCCAGTTCCTCGCCCTCGGCCATGGCGTTCATCAACACCTTTCCGGCGGCCATGTTCCGGGCCGAATAGCCCAGCTCGCCGTCATACCAGGTCACACCTTCAGTCACCTGTGCCCGGGCACTCAGCGCCACCAGGGCGAGAAGGATGGGTAAAATCTTCTTCATATTCAGTTGTCAATTAGTTGGTAGCGATTCGGAAGTTCTTGAACGTATGGCCTTCGCCGTCGGCAGCGTTGGACTGGAGCTTGACATATTCCGGCCGGGGCTGGTTCTTTACCTCGCAGACGGACACGCCGTTGACGAAGACGGTGAGGGTGCCGTGGTCGAAGGAGACGGCGGCCTGGTTCCAGGCGCCCGGCTGCAGTTTCTCCCGGACCCGTTCTTCGATTTCCTCGGTCACGTCGTTCGTGGTCCCCTTGGGCCAGTAATGCACGGACACGATGCCCGGGCCGCTCTTGTCGCTGCCATAGCAGAATGCGACGCTGAACTCTTCCAGAACCTCCTGCGTGGCGAATTCCAGGATCAGCTGGTGCGTACGGGCGTTGTGAACGCTTTTTTCGGCCCAGACGTCCATCTCGATGGTGAAAGAATCGGTCAGGTAGTGGTCGCCGGCGATGTCCGGCTTGAAGTCGCTGTGCCAGCCGGTCAGGTAGATGGCCATGGCGCCGGCCCGCCGGGTGACGTAGTATTCGTCGTCGGACGCCATGACGAGTTCCCACCTGGAGGGGGAGGCGTCCACCCGCTCTCCTTCGAGCGTATCCTCGAAGATCAGGCGGCTTCCGGGGATGAATTCTCGCTCCACGAAGGTTGTATCGGCGACTTCTTCCTTGCTCCCGGCTTCACCGACAGGCCGGTTCGTGCCGCAATTGGCGCAGAAACTGCCTTCGTTGTCCGATTTGCCGCAGGTGGGGCAGGTCCAGGTTTCTTTGGCGTCGTGCGTATGCTCTACGTATTGCTGGGGCTGCGCGTTCTGGTTGTTATTGCTGTATGCGCCGTTCCGGGCGTTGTTCACCGCGTTGCGGGCGGCATTCACCGCCGCGTTGCGGGCATCGCGCCGGACCTCATAGGCCTCCCTGCGGACGGCATTCTTCGCCTGCCGCGTCAATTCGTTGAGCAGGTTTTGGGCAGAAGCGGCCCCGGCACTCAGCAGCAGCGCGGCCGCCAGGAGGATGAGCGATTTGATTGCACGCATGGTCATGAGTTATATTTCACACAAAAATAACATTATTTCGGTCTTCCCGGGCGCACCAGACCCCCTTTTTGCTCCCGGCGACCGGTTTTTTCGCTTCCCGGGAGCACTGGGGCCCCTCTCCGCTCCCGGGAAACCATTATTCCATCACCGGACGTACGGACATGCCCGAAAAACGAAGTTCGTTGCTCATGCCTAAGCCACTTGAAGTGAAGTGCAAATAATTAGCTCGAATCAAATTGCTCGTATAGATGGAAGACGACCAATAGTAGCCCTCGGTACTTGGATTCGAGAGGTTTTTATAGCTCCGGTGGTCTGCAGCGGGAAGGAAGATGCTGCGACCGGAACAAGGGCCAGTGTCGGCTTTGCGGGTAACGGTATATCCTTTGTTGGTCCCATCCCACGCTTGGGTATAATTCGACCCGCGCAACGCATTCCACTCCGCTTCTGTGGGAATACGCCAGCGGCCGACAGGAGGCACAGTGGTCGAAGCAACATCATCGACAGCTTCCAGAATGGTCAGCCCATCGGTACTGTTGTATTTTGCCAAGGCATCGTAGTTGCCCCAACGGTACGAGGCCCATGCATAGCCTTCATCTTTGCCCGACTTCCAAGTGCCAGGGGATGCATCGTAAGCATGACCATCCTCATAATATGGCGCTAACTCGCCCCAGGCGTAGTAGTCACCGTAAGTGGTATTGTTGTTGGCCGGGCCATCCGCCGTGGCGCCCAAGTTGCGGGATGCCCAATATACGCGCTTGTATTCGCTTCCAACCAAGATCGTGCAGTCAAGATCAATGGGCTTGTAGTCCGTGATGGGCGTCCAACCCGAAAGAGCAGGCAATTTCACGGCACGTCCGGTGGTACCTGTGGCCTGGAGAGTCTTTCCCGTGAAGGCCTTGTGGTAGTAGGAACCAGTGTTCCAGGCTCCGCTCACCAGCGTGAAATGATAATCCGTTGAGGTGTTCTGTGCTCCGGCGGCGAGGACCCCGCTGAACAGCCAGCCCTTGCTTTCACCTGTTTCCTTTACTTCCTTATCATAGACATAACCCTTAAGCGGCGCGCCATGAACTGGATCAGTGTGCGTGATCGTACCGTCAGCGGCAATCAAGGCAATACCCTGCGGGGTCAGGTTCGGCTCGCGCAGTTCGATCTCCATTGCCGGATCAGCACTCGCATTATCCAGGAAGAACTGCACATAGCCGTCCGGAATCTGCATGATGAAAGTACCGGAAAGCTTGCCACCATTCACCACATAAGCCATCTTATCCGTAAGATAATAAGTCTCGTACGTCTCGCTGAACTTGAAATTCGTTCCGTCGGCAGAAACCGTGGCCTCGCTACCGAAAGGCAGATAAACAGCTCTCATATTACCCATTTCACTAACATCAAACGAAAGAGAGTTCTTTGCAGTGGATACCCACTCTGTGCCACTCCATTTCATCTCCAGATACTTCGGTGCCGCATGCTTAGAGAAGAACACGAAGATCACGTCGCCTGTTTCCCAAGCGCTCTTCACCGCCTTGGTGTCAGCGCCGTCAGGAAGGATGGCGTTGAGATCGAACACGATTTCGGAACCCTCATTGGTCGGGTTCTCAACAGGTTGTTTCTCGCAGGAAACGAGCGCCAGCACGGAGGCGCAGAGAATTAACAATAACTTTTTCATACGGCTGTCCTCCTTACCATTGTTGTTCATTGCCAAAACCATTGTAATCACCACCGCTGGCGCAGATGATGCCTTCGGACTTCACTTCCAGGATTTCGACCTGGGGCGCTTCGTACGCTTCTTTTTCGATCATTGTCTTCTATTTTTAAGGTTTTCGATTACACTGCCACTGTCCCGTATTACAGTTGCAAAGCTATCTTTCTCCTATGACTTTTCGTTCACCATTTTTGGGTAATTTGCGCATTCCGCATTACCGAATTATTGGGTTTTTTAGTAACTTCGTCCGGCCATGAAGCATTTCTTCCCCATACTCGCCCTTACCCTCGCGTTATTCGCCTGCGCCGGACCGGGCAGGCCCTCCGGAGAGGAGACCGGGGCCGCCGTCGCCGATCTGATCAGCGAAGCGTCCGCCGACATCTCCGCGCAGCGCTACGACGCCGCGATGGACAAGGCGCTCCAGGCGCTGGAAGTATCCCGGGAGGACGGCTCCGTGCTGAATGAAGTGCAGGCCCTGAGAACCATCGTCGGCATAGACATCATGACGAGCCGCGACGCTGACGCCTGGGAGAAAGCCCTCCAGGCGGAAACGCTCGCCCGGCCCCAGGCGGCCAGGCCGGAGTTTAAGAAGGAGCTGGCCGACATCCTCATCTCCAAGGCCAAGCTCTGCTCCTACGCCGAGATCTCCCCGGAAACCGGGCGCAACGACGAAGGGCTGGGGTATGCGAAGGAAGCCCTGACGCTCGCAGAAGAGGCCAATGCCGTGGAGCAGCAGTGCGAAGCCTGCTTCGTCATCGGCTCCCTCTATATCAACAAGAACCGCTGGACCAATCCCGTCGATCCGGACATCTACCGCACCGCAGGGGAATGGCTGGACAAGGGGCAGACCCTCGCCGACACCTACGACCTCCCGCGCCTGCGCCGCAACGGCATCCTCTTCCGTTCCCGCTGGTTCCAGCAGGGCGACCGCAACGAGGAAGCCATCCAATACTTCGAACAGGTCCTCGCGACGCTCAAGGAGGATGACAACCTCACCGCCTCCAGCCTGGACGACCGCCTGGTGCGGCTCTACACCCGCACGGGGGACTATGAGAAAGCCCTGGACACGCACGACGACTACGTCTACCATATCCAGAATTACATCCAGCAGAAGCAGGACGAGACCTTGCAGGAGATGGAAACCCGCTTCCAGGTCCAGGAAAAGGAACGGGCCCTCGAGCGGGGCCGCTATCAGCGCGGTCTGCTCGCCCTGGCCCTGCTGCTGGCCCTCTCGGGCCTGTTCATGGTGCTCAACCACCACAAGAAGGTGCGCCGCCGCAACGAAGAGCTCCAGAAGGTCAACGACACCAAGGAACAGCTGATCGAGTTCCTGTCCAAAGACCTCCGGAACCCTGCGTCCGCCTGCTCCACGCAACTGGAGCAGCTGTCCAGTTCGGCCCACAGTCTCTCCGACGAGGAGATCCGCCGAAAAATCGACGACATCGCCCAGGACGCCAAGACCCTCAACACCGAAGTGGCCGGCTATGTGGGCAACGTGCTCATCGAGCGCGCCCGCCGCATCACGGACATCGGCCTCTCGCAGCGGGAAATCCAGATCATCCGACTCAGCGCCGAAGGCCTGAAGGCGGCGGACATCGCGGAACGCCTGTTCCTCTCCGTCAACACCGTCAACACCCACCGCAAGCGGATTTATGCCAAGATGGCCGTCAAGAATGTCTCCGACATGATACGCCAGGCCACCGAACTCGGTATTCTTTAGTATATTTTTCGTATCTTCGCCTGCTTATATGATTTGACTATGCGTGAATTCTTCATCACCAATACCCTGACCCGCAGCAAGGAGCTCTTCAAGCCGGTGCACCCCGGCCACGTGGGCATGTATGTCTGCGGCCCGACCGTCTATGGCGACGCCCATCTCGGCCATGCCCGCCCGGGCGTGACCTACGACGTCCTCAGTAAGCTTCTCCGCCACCTGGGCTACAAGGTGCGCTATGTCCGCAACATCACGGACGTGGGGCACCTCGAGCACGATGCCGACGAAGGCGAGGACAAGATTGCGAAGAAGGCCCGCCTGGAGCAGCTGGAGCCGATGGAGGTCGTGCAGGCCTACACCCTGCGCTACCACGAGGCGATGCGCCTGCTGAACGTGGCGCCGCCCTCCATCGAGCCGCGCGCCTCGGGCCACATCATCGAGCAGATCGAGGCGGTGAAGAAGATCCTCGACGCCGGCTATGCCTACGAGAGCAACGGCAGCATCTACTTCGACGTCGAGAAGTATAACCAAGACTTCCACTACGGCGTCCTTTCCGGCCGCAACCTCAACGACACGCTGGAGGGCACCCGCAGCCTGGACGGGCAGAGCGACAAGCGCGCCCCGTACGACTTCGCCCTCTGGAAGAAGGCGGAGCCGGAGCACATCATGCGCTGGCCGTCCCCCTGGGGCGAGGGCTTCCCGGGCTGGCACCTCGAGTGCTCGGTCATGGGCGAGAAATACCTCGGCCGCGAGTTCGACATCCACGGCGGCGGCATGGACCTGGTGTTCCCGCACCACGAGTGCGAGATCGCCCAGAACCAGGCCTCCCGCGGCACGCAGGGCGTGCACTACTGGGTGCACAACAACATGATCACCATCGCCGGCCAGAAGATGGGCAAGAGCCTGGGGAACTTCATCACCCTGCCGCAGCTCTTCGCCGGCGACCACCCGAAGCTGACCCAGGCCTACAGCCCGATGACGGTCCGCTTCTTCATCCTCCAGGCCCACTACCGCGGCACGCTGGACTTCTCGAACGAGGCCCTGCAGGCTGCCGGAAAAGGGTTGGCGCGCCTGATGCAGGCCGCCCGCGACCTCTATGCAATGGCGGGCCGCAAGGTCCCGCAGTACGCCTACGGCGAGGAGCCGGTGCACGTGGCCCCGGACAGCTGCCCGGCGGACAGCGACGCCGTCAAGACCCTCTGGGAGGGCGTCTACGAGGCCCTCTGCGACGATATGAACACGCCCGTGGCCCTGGCGCATATCTCCGAGGCCGTCAAGCTCATCAACTCCGCCAAGGCGGGCCAGGTCAAGCTTTCTAAGGGCGACCTCGACACCCTCGTGCAGCTCTTCGACGACATCGTCTTCGGCGTGCTCGGCCTCAAGGACGAGGAAGCCGCAGGCGGGGCCGGCACCAAGGTCATCGACGGCCTGATGCAGATGGTCCTCGAGCAGCGCGCCGCCGCCAAGGCCGCCAAGGACTGGACCACCTCCGACCACATCCGCGACGCCCTGGCCGCCCTGGGCATCCGGGTGAAGGACACCAAGGACGGTGCAGAATGGACGATCGAATGATAAAATTCTCCAAAATCTTACTGGGCGAGCACTACGACGAGGCGCATTACGAGCGTTCGTATATGTACTTGTGCTGCGACGACAAGGGCCCGTACTTGCTGGAGGACGTCTTTACTCCGGGCTGGGCCGCCAGCAACTACGGCGGCGGGACCGTCCGCACCGACCTGCCCAAGAACTTCTACGTGAACCAGACCCCGGAGACCTTCGCCGAGCATTTCAGCGACAGGTTCCGGGAGCAGGTCCGGAACAATCAGGAGCTTGCCGCCTTCCTCGCCGAGGCCAACCATCAGAAGAAGAAATAGGGCCATGGACCGGCGGGAACTGGAAATCATGGCGCCGGCGGGCGGGTTCGACTGCCTGCAGGCCGCGATACAGGGCGGAGCGAACTCCGTCTATTTCGGCATCGGGCGCCTGAATATGCGCAGCCGCTCTGCGGCCAATTTCCTGCCTGAAGACCTGCCTGAAGTGGTCCGCATCTGCCGCGAAGCGGGGGTGCGGAGCTACCTGACCCTGAACATCACCCTCTTCCAGGAGGATCTGTCCGCAATGCGGGAGGCGCTGGACGCCGCCCGGGCGGCGGGGGTGGACGCTGTGATCGCGTCGGACATCGCCGCCATCCAGTATTGCCGGCAGATCGGGCTGGAAGTCCACATTTCCACGCAGCTGTCCATCTCGAACGTGGAGGCGCTGCGTTTCTACGCGCAGTTCGCCGACGTGGTCGTGCTCGCGCGCGAACTGACGCTCGACCAGGTCAAGGACATCCACGAGACCATCGTCCGCGAGCGGATCTGCGGCCCGTCCGGGCAGTTGGTCCGTATCGAGATGTTCGCCCACGGAGCGCTCTGCATGGCCGTCAGCGGCAAGTGCTACCTCTCGCTGCACGCCGCCGGGGCCTCCGCGAACCGCGGCGCCTGCTACCAGGTCTGCCGCCGCAGCTACGAGGTCCGAGACCGCGAGACCGGCAACGAGCTGCTGATCGACAACGAATACATCATGTCCCCCAAGGACCTCTGCACCATCGAGTTCCTGGACCGCATCGTGGACAGCGGCGTGCGCGTGTTCAAGATCGAAGGCCGCGCCCGCTCCGCGGAATACGTCAAGCACTGCGCCTCCTGCTACCGGCGCGCGGCCGACGCCGTCTGCGACGGGACCTTCACCCCGGACCTCGGCGCGGTGCTGAAGGCCGAGCTGGCCGAGGTCTTCAACCGGGGCTTCTGGGACGGCTATTACCAGGGCGCGCGGCTCGGCGAGTGGAGCGCCGTGTATGGCACCCAGGCCACCCGGCGCAAGATATACCTCGGCAAGGTGACCAACTGGTTCGACCGCATCGGCGTGGCGGAGATCTCCGTGGAGACCTCCGATCTGCGGGTCGGCGACCGCCTGATGGTCATCGGCGCCACCACCGGCGTGGTCGAGTTCGACGCCGACGACATCCGCCTGGAATTCGACCCGGTGGAGCTGGCGCCGAAAGGCAGCCACTGCTCCGTGCGCGTTCCCTGCGAACTGTGCCCCGACGGCAAACTCCGCCGCGGCGACAAGATTTTCCTCTGGACTAAAGCCAACGAAATATGAAACGATTGCCCCTCCTCCTGCTTGGACTCCTGCTGGCGGCCTGCCAGCCGGGGACCGTCCGTATCGACACGCCGCAGGGCACGCTGTGCCTGCAGCCCCTCGCCGAGGACGCGCTCCGCGTCCAACTGACCCCCGACGGCGCGCCCGCGCTGGAAGAACTCATCCTGACGGAGCGCGTCAAAGCGCCGAAATACAGCGTCGAGCGCCACGACGGCGACGTTACCGTCCGGCTGCCGCGCCTCGTGGCCGAGTACCGCGCCGCCACGCAGACCCTGCGTTTCACGGATGCGGAGGGGCGCCTGCTGCTGGAAGAGAAGGCCCGGAGCATCGAGCCGTCCGAGGTGCAGGGTGAAGCCTGCTTCGCAGTCAGCCAGACCTTCGATTCCCCGGAAGGGGAGCATCTCTACGGCACCGGGCAGTTCCAGGACGGCTACCTGGACATCCGCGGGCTGACGCGCCGCCTGACGCAGGTGAACACGCAGATCTCCCTGCCGATGATCCTGTCCAGCCGCGGCTGGGGCCTGCTCTGGCACAACTACGGCCTGACGGATTTCAATCCCGCAGACCACAGCGTCACGCTGACCCAGCAGGAAGAGGCAGGCGGCTCGATCACGGTCAACGCCACCGGCACGGCCGGCAACCGCCGCGAACTCCGCTTCTTCCGGACCTTCACCGGTGAGATCGAGCTGCCGTCCGACGGAGAATACGCCCTGCTGCTCGACGTGGGCCGCGAGATGGCCCGCCGGCAGTACCTGGCCGTGGACGGGGACGTGCTGATCGACATCTCCAATACCTGGCTCCCGCCGACCGCCGCCGTCCAGGCGCAGCTCTCCGCTGGGAAGCACACCCTCGAGGTGCAGGGCACCTTCGGCGATGCGCCGACCGTCTTCTGGCGCAGCGTCTCCGACGAGACCACCTTCTCTTCGCCGGTGGCGTCCGGACTTGACTACGTCGTCTTCGCGGGCGGTGCGGATGCGGTGATGCACAGTTTCCGCTGCCTCGCCGGGCACGTCCCGGCGCTGCCGGACTGGATCTTCCGCTACATCCACTGCCGCGAGCGCTTCGACACGCAGGACGAACTGCTGACCGTCGCCCGCCGGCTCCACGAGGAAGGCATCCCCACCGGCACTGTCGTGCAGGACTGGCAGTGGTGGGGCAAGTACGGCTGGAATGCGATGCAGTTCGACGAGGACAAATACCCCGACCCCAAGGCGATGACGGATGAGCTGCACGCCCTGGACCAGCACCTGATGCTGTCCGTGTGGTCGCGCATCGGGCGCGACTCGGAACTGGGCAAGGAAGCGGCCGCGCAGGGTTACTATATCGGCGACACCGAGTGGATTGATTTCTTCCAGCCGGAGGCGGCTGCCTTCTACTGGCAGAACTTCAGCGCCAAACTGCTCCCGGTCGGCATCGACGCCTGGTGGCAGGACGCCACCGAGCCGGAGAACGACGACCTGAAGGGTCGCCGCATCGGCCCCGACCAGATTCCGGGCGAGTGGTTCCGCAATGTCTATCCGCTGAAGGTCATCCGGACCGTCTATGAGGGCCTGCGCCGCGACCAGCCCGACCGCCTGCCGGTCATCCTGACGCGCAGCGCCTTCCCGGGCATCCAGCGCTACGGCGCGGTGACCTGGAGCGGCGATGTGGGCAACGACTGGGGCGCGCTGCGCCGCCAGATTGCGGGCGGCCTGGGCCAGATGGCCGCCGGCCTGCCCTGGTGGACCTACGACGCCGGCGGCTTCTTCCGCCCCGGCAATCAATATGAAGATCCCGACTACCAGGAGCGCATGATCCGCTGGATTCAGGCCTCCGTGTGGCTGCCCTTCATGCGCGTGCACGGCTATCAGAGCCGCACGGAGCCCTGGGAATACAGTCCGGAGACGGAGCGCCGCTTCAAGGCCGCCGTCGCTCAGCGCGAGGCCCTGCTCCCGTATGTCCTGGAGCAGGCGGAACGCGTCTGGACGGAGGACTACACGCTGATGCGTCCGCTGATCTTCGACTTCCCGGACGATGCCGCGGCTCTGGCGCAGGATTGCGAATGGATGTTCGGTCCGGACTACCTTGTCTGCCCCGTCACGGCCGGCGGCGTCTCGGTCTGGCCGGTCTATCTGCCGGTGAATGAAGGCGGTTGGGAGGATATCCGCAACGGCACCCGCTACGAGGGCGGCTGTTCCGTCGAGGTTCCCGTCGACCTGGAAGCCATCCCGGTCTTCCGGAGACTATAACAGAGTTCCGAGGAAACGGCGTTTTTCTTCCGGGGAGAAGCCCCGGAGGGTGGCGTATGCGTCGACGGCGGCGGGGGAGAGGTGGCGGATCTCCGGGTAGGTGGCCTGCGGATGCGCGAAGACGAAGCCGCAGATGCTGGCGTCGGGAATCATGGCGCAGGACTCCGTGAGGCGGATGTCCAGCGCGTCGGCGCCGGGCAGCAGGGCGAGGATGTCGCGCTTGAGGCTATGGTCCGGGCAGGAGGCGTAGCCCGCCGCGGGCTTGACGATGCGGATGGTATCCGTTCCCGCCGGGGCGCCGCTCCGTGCCACTTTCTTCCCCTGATCTTTCAACTGCTTTTCCAGTTCGGCGTCCAGCCAGCCCGAAGCCGCCTCCGCCAGCGTCAGCCGCAGAGACCGCTCCAGCAGGGAATCGTAATCCATCCGGCATGCCTCGCAGTTGCATCCTGCCGGGTGATGGGGCTTGGAGCCGCAGGCGACCGAGGGGGTGTCGGGGGATTCTTCCCCCGTCATAGCGGAGCGATCGTCCGCCGGAGCCGTCAGGCTACGGTGGACGGAAATAGCAAATAGGCCGATAGGAGAATTGAATCCGTAAGCTTCCGGCGCCACAAAATCCGCGAGGCTGGCGTGCCCCTCGGCGCCCTCCTGGCGCAGCATCGGCAGGCGCCACCCTTCGGCAGACTCGGGAGTACCGTCCTGACGCGGGGCGGCGACGATGGTGTCGCCTGCCGCGTGGCAGGCGTCGAACCTGGCGGCGATGCGGATGATGCAGCCGCCTTCGCGCTTCAGGGCGTCCAGCCGCTCGATGGCATCGGCGCTCAGCTGCACGACCTGGTCGTCGTCATGGCCGGAATCTTTGATTCCCCAGATAGCATAGAACAGTTTCCAGTCGAAGTAGGGAAGCACCTCGGCGATGCTGAGCTCCCGCGCGGGAATGTCGGCGAAGAACTTGCCCTGAAGGTAACTGCCGGAGGGAAAAGGAGTGTGGGTGGGTTCGGAGCCGAAGGCGACCGAGGGGGTTTCGGGGGATTCTTCCCCCGTCATAGCTGCACCGGAGCGGCGGGAACGAAGATCTCGAAGTTCCCGCTGCTTCCGGTGCTCTTCGGCCTCGGTGGCGGCGCGGTCGGACATCAGCCGCCCGGCGAGCACGGCGCTGGCCGACGCATCGGTGGCGTGGAAGACGTGCGCGTAGAGCGGCGCCAACTTGACGGCGGTGTGCAGGGCGGAGGTGGTGGCGCCGCCGACCAACAGCGGCGTGGAGAGGCCGCGGGCCGTCATCTCCCGGCAAAGCTCCTCCATCTGGAAGAGCGACGGGGTGATGAGCCCGCTCACGCCGATCAGGTCGGCGCCCCATTCGGCGGCGCGGTCCAGGATGGTCTCCCGGGGGACCATCACGCCGAGGTCCTCGACCTCGAAGCCGTTGCATCGCAGGACGATGCCGAGGATGTTCTTGCCGATGTCGTGGACGTCGCCCTGGACCGTGGCCAGCAGGATCTTCGGCTTGGCGACCGTTCCGCCGCCGGCTTCTTCCATATAAGGTTGCAGGATGGCCACGGCGTCGCGCATGACCTTGGCGGACTTGACTACCTGTGGGAGGAACATCTTGCCGGCGGCGAAGCGCTCGCCGACCCGGGCCATGCCGTCCATCAGCGGCCCTTCGATGACGTCGACCGCGCGCCCCTTCTCCTTCAGGGCCTCCAGCAGGTCCGCTTCGGGGATGGTGGTGCCGGAGGTAAGGGCCTGGGCCAGCCGCTCGCTGGTTGTCCCGGAATTCCTGTCTTTTTCTGGATGACCCCCTTCTTTTTCGGAGGGTTGTCCAGGATTTTCCGGGTTTTTCTGCCCGGTATCCGCTATTTCCTGCGCCAGCGCGATCAGGCGCTCCGTCGCTTCGGGATCCTTGTCCAGGATCACGTCCTCGACGGCGCGCAGGAGCCCCGGCTCGATGTCGTCATAGACGCGGAGCATCCCGGGGTTGACGATGCCCATATCCAGCCCCGCCGCGACGGCGTGGTAGAGGAAGGCGGCGTGCATGGCCTCGCGGACGGTGTTGTTGCCGCGGAAGGCGAAAGACAGGTTGGAGATACCGCCGGAGCACATCGTCCCCGGCAGCTTATGCTTGATCCAGCGGACGGCCTCGATGAAGTCCACCGCGTAGCGGGCGTGCTCTGCGATGCCGGTGCCCACGGACAGGACGTTGACGTCGAAGATGATCTCCCGGGGCTGGAATCCCGCCTGCTCCGTGAGCAGCCGGAAAGCGCGCTGGCAGATCTCGATCTTGCGGTCGAAGGTCGTGGCCTGGCCCTGCTCGTCGAAGGCCATGACGACCACCGACGCCCCCAGGCGCCGGATTTCGCGGGCCTTCTCCAGGAAGACTTCTTCCCCTTCCTTCAGGGAGATGGAGTTGACGATGCAGCGCCCCTGGGCGTTCTTGAGACCGGTCAGCAGGGTCTCCCAGTGGGAGGAGTCGATCATCAGGGCGGCCTTGGAGACAGCCGGGTCGCCGGCGATGTAGCGCAGGAAGCGCTCCATCTCGACGGTGCTGTCCAGCATCGCGTCGTCCATATTGATGTCGATGACGGCCGCGCCGCCCTCGATCTGTCCGGCGGCCACCTGCAGGGCGGTGTCGTATTCGCCGGCGGCGATGAGTTTCGCGAACTTGCGTGAGCCCGCGACGTTGGTGCGCTCGCCGATGTTGGTGAAGCGGCTCTGCCGGACGTCCAGGCAGACGCTCTCCAGGCCGCTGACATACGGGCGCGGGTCGGGCGAAGGAATGGCGCGCGGAGCAAGTCCGCGCACGGCTTCCGCGATGGCGGCGATGTGCTCCGGGGTGGTGCCGCAGCAGCCGCCGACGAGGTTCACGAGCCCGTCCCGGGCCATTTTCCGCAGCGCGGCGGCCGTGGTGGCGGGGGCCTCGTCGTAGGCGCCCATCTCGTTGGGCAGGCCGGCGTTGGGGTAGCAGCTCACGGCGCAGTCGGCCCAGGAGGCGACGTCGGCCACGAGCGGGGCCAGGTCGGCCGCGCCGAGCGAACAATTGAGTCCGAAAGTGAGCGGCCGGGCGTGTTGCACGGCGCGATAGTAAGCTTCCAGCGTCTGGCCGGTCAGGGTGCGTCCGCTGCGGTCGGCGACGGACACGGAGATGAGCAGCGGGAGTGCGGCCGCCTCGGGGATGCCGGCGATGGCGTAGAGGGCGGCCTTGGTGTTGAGGGCGTCGAAGCAAGTTTCCAGCAGGAGCGCGTCCACGCCGCCTTCCACCAGGCCACGGACCTGCTCTTCGTAGGCCGCCGCCATCTCGTCGAAGCTGACGGGGCGGAAGGCCGGATTGCCGAGGTCCTGGGGGAGGGTGAGCGACTTGCCGGTCGGGCCGAGCGAGCCGGCCACCCAGACCTTCCTGCCGGCGGCGTCGGCCTCGGCCCGGGCCAGCGCGGCGCCCGCCCGGGCGAATTCCCGCGCCTGCGCGGAGCAGCCGTAGTCCGCCTGTGAGATGCGGTTGGCGCTGAAGGTATTGGTCTCGATGATATCCGCGCCGGCTTCGATGTAGGCGCGGTGGATCTCCCGGACGACGTCCGGATGGGAGAGGTTGAAGGTCTCGCTGTTGCCGCTGAGGCCGTGGCGCTGGAGCATCGTGCCCATCGCCCCGTCCAGGATCAGGATCCGTTCGCGGAGAGCTTGCCCGAGTGTGCCCATCAGAAGCACGCTTTGAGGACGTTGATGACGTTGTCGCTGCGGCCCATCGTGTAGAAGTGGACTTCCTCATAGCCGTGGGCGAGCAGGTCGCGGCACTGCGCCTTGCACCACTCCTGGCCGATCTCGTAGGCGGCCTCGGGGTGCGCTTTCACCTCTGCGGTCAGTTCGACCGGGATATCGATGGAAAAGCTCTCCGGCAGCAGGTCCACCTGGCGGGCGGAGCTGAGCGGCTTGATGCCCGGAACGATGGGCGTAGTAATGCCCGCCGCGCGGCAGCGGTCCACGAAATCATAGAAGACCGCGTTGTCGAAGAACAGCTGGGTGATGATCTGGTCGGCGCCGGCCTCGACTTTCCGTTTGAGGAACTGGATGTCGGTCTCGGGATTGGGCGATTCGAAATGCTTCTCGGGATAGCCGGCCACGCCGAGCGTGAAAATCCGCTCGCCGCCGTTGGCCTTCTCGAAGCGGCGGATGGCCGCGACCAGCTCGTCGGCGTGCGCGTAGCCGTCCCGTTCGGGCGTGAAACGCTTCTCGCCCAGGGCGGCGTCGCCGCGCAGGACGAGGATGTTGCGGATGCCCATGAACTTGAAGTCCTGCAGCTGCGCTTCGATGAGGTCGGCGCTGGCCCCGCCGCAGATCAGGTGCGGAACCACCTCCACCTCGGGGAAGGCCGCCTGCACGGCCGCGCACACGGCCGTCTGGCTGATGCGCTTGCGCAGCAGGTGGCGCGTGAAGCTGCCGTCCGCCTCGGCGCGGAACTCGTACTCGTCGCGGTGGCAGGTCACGTTGATATAACGAGGTCCGAACTCCATGAACGGACGGATGCTGTCCAGGAGTTCGGCCTTGGTGATGCCCTTCAGGGGCGGAACGATCTCAAGCGAAGGAAACGGCTTCATCGGGTAAACACTGCTTTATGGCGGTAAATATACGCATTTTTCGCTTTACCGCACCGGGACGGCGTGGGTGTTCTTGACTTCGCCCATGACGAAGGAACTGTTCAGGCCGCCGATGCAGTCGAGCTCGCCCAGGATCCGCAGCACGAACTGCTGGTATTCCTTCATACTGGACACATAGACCTTTAGCAGGAAATCGTAATCTCCTGATATATTGTAGCATTCCCCGACTTCCTCCATCGACTGCACGGCCTCCATCAGGCGCTGCGCGTTCTCGAAGGTGTGCTGCTTCATCTTGATGTAGCAGAAGGCAATGAAGGAGCAGTCCAGTTTCTCCGCGTCCAGCACGGCCACGTAGCCTTTGATATACCCCTGCTCACGCAGGCGCTTGATGCGCTCGAACACGGGCGTGGGGGACAGGTGCACGCGCGCGGCGATCTGTTTGTTGGTCAGGGCCGCATCCTCCTGGAGGATGCGCAGGATGGCTAAATCGGTGGCGTCAAGTCCGCTCATAAGGCTCAAAAGATTATTGTTCTGTCCAATCAGCTATAAACGTGCTTTCTTGGATATTCTAATAACTAATTTCTGCAAATATAGAATTATTCTCCATATTTCACAAAGTCTTTGGAAATTATTTTCATAACCCCGACCTTTGTCATCGAAGCCGGACCGGAAGTCCCGTTTCGCAGCCGTTTTCCCCGAATGGGGTCGGACGAACGGAGTGAGGCCGATTAGCGGAGAAACGGGAGCTTCCGGACGGCGACAACAAGAAACAATTAAAAATCAAGAAATATGAGCACGCAGAAATTACACGTTGAAACGCTGGCCATCCATGTCGGCCAGGAGACCCCGGATCCCGCTTCTGATTCCCGCGCGGTTCCTATTTATCAGACCACTTCCTACGTCTTCCGCAACTCCCAGCACGCGGCCGACCGTTTCGGCCTGCGCGACGCGGGCAATATCTACGGCCGCCTGACCAACTCCACGCAGTCCGTGTTCGAGGAGCGCGTGGCCGCGCTCGAAGGCGGTGTGGCCGGTCTGGCTGTCGCTTCCGGCGCCGCCGCCATCACCTACGCCCTGCAGAACGTCCTGCAGAACGGCGACCATATCATCGCCGCGGACAACCTCTACGGCGGTTCGTTCAACCTGATCACCCATACCCTTTCCACCCAGGGGATTGAACATACCATTATCAATGTAAACGACCTGTCGGCCCTCGAAGCTGCCATCCGGCCCAACACGAAGGTTATATACGCTGAGACCTTCGGCAATCCGAATTCGGATGTGGCCGACTTCGAGGGCATCGCGGCCGTGGCCCACAAGCACAACATCGTGTTCATCGTGGACAACACCTTCGCACCCATCCTCATCCGTCCGCTGGAGCACGGCGCCGACATCGTGGTCCACTCCGCGACCAAGTTCATCGGCGGCCACGGCAGCTCGCTGGGCGGCGTGATCGTGGACGGCGGCAAGTTCGACTGGAAGGCCAACGCCGACAAGTATCCGACCCTCGCAAAACCCGATCCGAGCTATCACGGCGCCATCTTCGCCGACGTGGCCGGTCCGGCCGCCTTCGTGACGCGCATCCGTGCCGTCATCCTGCGCGACACCGGCGCCGCCATCAGCCCCTTCAACGCCTGGATCCTCCTGCAGGGTGTCGAGTCGCTGCCGCTGCGCATCGAGCGCCACACGCAGAACGCCCTCAAGGTCGTCGAGTACCTCTCCAAGCACCCCAAGGTGGCCAAAGTCAACCACCCGGCCCTGCCGGACCACCACGACCACGCCCTGTACTGTCGCTATTTCCCGAACGGGGCAGGCTCCATCTTCACCTTCGAGATCAAGGGCACGCAGGAAGACGCCTGGCGCTTCATCGACCGCCTCAAGATCTTCTCCCTGCTGGCCAACGTGGCCGACGTCAAGAGCCTGGTGATCCACCCGTACACCACCACGCACTCGCAGCTGAGTCCGGAAGAGCTCGCCGAGCAGCACATCACCCCCACCACCATCCGTCTATCCATCGGCGTTGAGCACGTAGATGACATCATCGCAGATTTGGAACAGGCATTTAATTAAATAATTTGTAAATTTACACCATGATATATCAGAACCTCACCGACCTCATCGGGAACACCCCGCTCCTCGAGGTCAAGGGCCTGGAAGGCCAGCAGGCGCGCATCGCGCTCAAACTTGAAAGAAGCAACCCGGGCGGCAGCGTCAAGGACCGTATCGCCCTCGCCATGATCGAAGATGCCGAGCAGAACGGCACCCTCCAACCCGGCGCCACCATCGTAGAGCCCACCAGTGGCAACACCGGCATCGGCCTGGCCTGGGTGGCCCGCGCCAAGGGCTACAAGACCATCCTTACCATGCCCGATACGATGAGCGTCGAGCGCCGCAACCTCCTCAAGGCCTTCGGTGCCGAGATCGTCCTCACCCCCGGTGTGGAAGGTATGAAGGGCGCCATCGCCAAGGCGGAGGAAATCCGCCAGAACACCCCCGGCGCCGTCATTCTCGGCCAGTTCATCAACCCCGCCAACCCGGCCGCCCACGAGCGGACCACCGCGCAGGAGATCTGGCGCGACACCGCCGGCCAGGTGGACGTGTTCGTGGCCGGCATCGGCACGGGCGGTACCGTCAGCGGCACCGGCAAGGGCCTGAAAGCACACAAACCGGGCGTCCAGATCTTTGGCGTGGAGCCGGCCTCCTCCGCCGTGATTACCACCGGCGTCCCCGGCAAGCATAAGATTCAGGGCATCGGCGCGGGCTTCGTCCCGCAGACATTCCTCAAGGAATATGTCGACAGCGTGCTCACCGTTACCGACGACGACGCCTTCGCCGGCGCCCGCCTGCTTGCCGACAAACTCGGCCTGCTCGTCGGCATTTCCTCCGGCGCCGCGTTCAGCGCCGCCTACGCCCTCGCGCAGAAGCCCGAGAACAAGGGCAAGCTCATCGTGGCTCTCCTCCCCGACACCGGCGAGCGCTACCTCTCCACCACGCTCTTCGAACGATAGGGGGTATTGATTATCAGTAAATTGCAAAATGACTCCGGGCATAATTGCCCGGAGTCATTTTATAAGTAGTTGATAATCAATAAAGGCTTAAATCCCGGCGCCGTCGGTAAACAGCGGTTGCTCGATGGCGCGGGTCTGAAGGATGCGAGAGCGGGGCGGAACGTCGTGGGTGAGCCAGACGTTACCGCCGACCACGGTGTCGTGGCCGATCGTGACGCGCCCGAGGATGGTCGTGTTGGCATAGACGGTGACGTTGTCCTCCAGCACCGGGTGGCGCGGAAGGTCGAGCGGTCGGCCGTCGGGGTCATATTTGAAGTTCTTGGCTCCCAGCGTCACACCCTGGTAGAGCATCACGTGATTGCCGATGATGGAAGTTGCCCCGATGACCACGCCCGTGCCGTGGTCGATGGCGAAGTATTCGCCGATCTGCGCGCCCGGATGGATGTCGATGCCGGTGACCGAATGGGCCATCTCCGTGAGCAGGCGCGGGGCCACGGGGACCTCGAGCAGCAGCAGCTCATGCGCCGTGCGGTAGTGGAGCATCACCCGGATGCTGGGGTAGCAGAGCACGACTTCCGTGCGGTCTTCGACGGAGGGGTCGTTCTCGGCGATGGCCTCCACGTCGGTGTGGAGGAGGCGGGAAATCTCAGGGATGCGTTCCATGAAGGCGTCGGCCTTCTTGTCGCCGGCCAGTTTGCAGACGACGCTGCGGATGCGCATCAGGTCCAGCGCACGGTCTTCCTGTCCCAGGTACTCCGGGAACACGGTACGACGCATTAATACGATCAATCTAGTCAACAACTCTTCCATAATCGTTCTAATTGATATTGAGCTCGGAGCTTTTGCGACCGAGGGGGTCCGGGGGATTCTTCCACCGGTAGTTAAAAGGGGCCGGTCAAATCGGCCGGCCCCTCTGAAACATTCGATCAACTTTTACAGCTCATTTAACTCCTGGGTCATCTCGTCCTTACGGCCGACGATGATATCCTGGTAGTTCTTCAGACCTGTACCGGCCGGGATCAGGTGACCACAGATCACGTTCTCCTTCAGACCCTCGAGGTAGTCGACACGACCGCGGATGGCGGCCTCGCTGAGCACCTTGGTCGTCTCCTGGAAGGAGGCGGCGGAGATGAAGCTGTCGGTCTTGAGGGCGGCGCGGGTGATACCCTGGAGGATCAGGCGGGCCGTAGCGGGCTGCGTCGGACGCGTGACCAGCAGCGGCAGACCCTGACGCTCCAGCGAGGCGTTCTCGCTGCGCATCTCGCGGGCGCCGATGATGTCGCCCTGCTCGTATTTCTGCGAGCCGCCGGCATCCAGGACCACGAGTTTGCCGTAGATCCGGTCGTTGACGTCCATGAAACGCCACTTGTCGACCATCTCCTCGGAGAGGAACTCGGTGTCGCCCGGGAAGGTGATCTCCACCTTGCGCATCATCTGGCGGACGATGATCTCGAAGTGCTTGTCGTTGATCTTCACGCCCTGGAGGCGGTAGACGGCCTGCACTTCGTTGACGATGTATTCCTGGGCCTTGACAGGACCGAGGATGGCCAGGATGTCGCTCGGGGAGACGCCTCCGTCGGACAACGGACTGCCCGCCTTGACGTAGTCGTTCTCCTGGACGAGATTCTGCTTGGTCATCGGCACGAGGTAGGTCTTGCTGGCGCCGGACTTGTTCTGGACCACGATCTCGCGGTTG
>JAGCYX010000067.1 GCA_017960585.1 Bacteroidales bacterium | reverse complement strand
GTTGTACCTTTGCATTCGGGTTGAGCAAGTGACCGTTCTGGCCCATCAACCTATTGGTTATTAGTTTTAGTGTTATTAATTATGTGGTTAGTATGAGTTGTTGCCGAGATGGTACCAACTCATTTCTTTTTATATCCCCCCTCACAGATATTGCTGACCTCTACAGAAACCGCTGGAGCTCGTGCCAGACGCGGTGGACGGGGAAACCCATGACGTTGTAGAAGGAGCCCTCGATGGCGGAGATGCCTACGTAGCCGATCCATTCCTGGATGCCGTAGGCGCCGGCCTTGTCGTAGGGTTTGTATTGATCGACGTAGTGGTCGATTTCCGCCTGCGTCAGCTTTTCGAAGTGCACCTGCGTGGAGACGCTGAAGGTCTCTTCCTTCTCGCAGTCCCGAAGCGTGACGGCGGTGACGACCTCGTGCGCGCGGCCGGAGAGCTTCTGCAGCATCTCGACCGCTTCCTCGCGGGAATGCGGCTTGCCGAGCACCTCGCGGTCCACGATGACGACCGTGTCGGAGGTGATCAGCACCTCATCCGCTTCCAGCGGCCGGTGGAAGCCGTGCGACTTGCCCGCGCTCAGGTGCAGGGGAACGTCGTGCGCCTCTACACCGGGCTCCAGGCGTTCCTCGAAGGTGTTGCCGGTGTCGACCGTGAATTCGATGTCCAGCCCCGCGAGCAGTTCCCTGCGGCGGGGCGAATTGCTGCCGAGTATGATGCGTTTCATCCTAATAGATCAGATCGAAACTGTCTTCTTCGAAGTGCCACTTGTCCTGGGCCTTGAGAATCATCTCGATGCCCTCGCGGATGCAGCCGCGGCCGCCCGGGACCTTCGTGACGTAGTCTGCGGCCTCCCGGGCCTCCTCCGCGGCGTCCGCCGGGGCGATGCCGAAGCCGCAGGCGCGCAGCACCTGGGTGTCGGGGATATCGTCTCCGAAATAGGCCACTTCTTCGGGCTGCAGGCCGTTCCGCTCGCAGAACTCGCGGAATACGGCCAGCTTGCCGCGCACGCCGAGGTAAAGATTCTCCTCGCGGATGCCCATGTGGATGCAGCGGGTACGGAGGGCTTCCGTCTTGCCGCCGGAAATGACGGCCATGATGAATCCCTTGGCCGCGGCCACGCGGGACGCGAAAGAGTCCTTGGCGTTCACGACGCGCACCAGTCCTTCTTCTCCGGGAGCGATGACGGTGATGCTGCCGTCGGTGGCCACACCGTCCAGGTCGTAGGCGATGGCCTTGATCGCTTTAAGATTTGGTGCCATGCTGTGCGAAGTCGGCGAGGTTGAAGGTGCCTTTCTGCTCGGGGGAGGGGCCCAGGCTGATGGGGCCGAACTGGGCCTCGTAGCGGGAAATGTTCTCCGTGAGCGCGTTCAGCAGGCGTTTGCAATGCTCCGGCGTCATGATGATGCGGCTGCGCACGTCGGGCTTCATCCCGGGGAGCGCGGCGGCGAAGTCGAGGATGAATTCGCTGCGGGAATGGCTGATGATGGCCAGGTTGGAATAGTTGCCCTGGGCGACCTCCGGGCGGAGGTCGAAATTGAGCTGTTTCTTGTTATTGTCGTTCTTGTCCATGATGCAAGGATCGTTGTTGTTTTGCAAATGTAACAATTATATTCCAAAAAACACGGAGGGCGGCCCGACAGGACCACCCTCCTTCTGGCTCCCGGATCCGGTCCGGGATGACCGAATATAGTCTAGAAATTCTGTGCCTCGACCTGGAAGTAGCTCTGCGGATGATCGCAGACGGGGCAGACCTCCGGGGCGTAGCGGCCCACGACGATGTGGCCGCAGTTGGCGCACTGCCAGATAACGTCGCCGTCCTTGGAGAAGACCTTGCGGGAGTTGACGTTCTGCAGGAGCTTGCGGTAGCGCTCTTCGTGGCGGCGCTCGATGGCGGCCACCATCTCGAACTTCTGGGCGATCTCGTTGAAGCCTTCCTGACGGGCCTCGCGGGCCATCCGGACATACATGTCCGTCCACTCGGCGTTCTCACCGGCCGCGGCCGCGGCGAGGTTCTCGGCGGTGGAGGCCACCTGGCCGCCGTTGAGGTACTTGAACCAGAGCTTCGCGTGCTCGCGCTCGTTGGCGGCAGTCTCCTCGAAGAGGTCGGCGATCTGGTTGAAGCCGTCCTTGCGGGCCTTGGAGGCGAAGTAGGTGTACTTGTTGCGGGCCATCGACTCGCCGGCGAAGGCCTCCTGGAGGTTCTTCTCGGTGCGGGTGCCGGCCAGGCTGCGGCCTGCGGGCTGGGTGCTGAAGCCCGGGTAGGCCGGCTGGGGCTGCGGCTGGGTGCCGTAAGCCGGGGCGGTATTGTTATAGGTCGGCGTCGTGTTGTTGTAGGCCGTGCCCGGATAGGTCGGGGCGGCAGGCTGCACGGGACGGTATTGCCCGCCACCGAGCATCTCTACGAATTTGTCCCGGGGCTGCTTGCAGCGCGGGCACACGGCGGGAGCGTCATCTCCTTCGTGGACATAACCACAGACGGTACATTTGAATCTTGCCATAAGAGAACTGGATTGATTTACGGTGTTAGTGTTTTGGGAATGCCAAGATAAGAAGCTTTTTTGGAATAATCAAAAGAAGAAAGCCCACATTTAATATTTTTTTTGCGTACTTTTGTAGGATATGGAACTTAGTGCTAAATACAACCCCTCCGAAGTGGAGGATAAGTGGTACGCCTACTGGCTGAAAAACAGGTGTTTCCACTCTGAACCGGACCATCGTGAACCCTATACCATCGTCATTCCGCCGCCCAACGTGACGGGCATCCTGCACATGGGGCATGTGCTCAACAACACGCTCAACGACGTGCTGATCCGCAAGGCGCGTATGGACGGCAAGAACGCCTGCTGGGTCCCCGGCACGGACCACGCCTCCATCGCCACGGAGTCCAAGGTGGTGGCCAAGCTCAAGGAAATGGGCATCCGCAAGGAGGATATCGGCCGCGAGGAATTCCTCAAACACGCCTGGGAATGGAAGGAGGAGCACGGCGGCATCATCCTGCAGCAGCTGCGCAAGCTGGGCTGCTCCTGCGACTGGGACCGCACCCGCTTCACCATGGAGCCCGCGTTGAGCGATGCCGTGATCAGCACCTTCGTGTATTTCTACAGGAAGGGCTGGATCTACAAGGGCGTGCGCATGGTGAACTGGGACCCCGAGGCCCTCACCGCCGTGTCCGACGACGAGGTCATCCACAAGGACACCCAGAGCCATTTCTATCATCTGAAATACTATATCTCCGACGGTAACGGCAATCCCACGGACAAGTATCTCGTGATCGCCACCACGCGTCCGGAGACCATCATGGCCGACGCCGCCATCTGCGTGAACCCCGCCGACGAGCGCCATCACTGGCTGCGCGGCAAGAAGGTGCTCATCCCGCTGATCAACCGGGAGATCCCCGTGATCGAGGACGACTACGTGGAGATGGACTTCGGTACGGGCTGCCTTAAGGTCACGCCCGCCCACGACGTGCACGACTACGAAATCGGCCTGCGCCACAACCTGCCGGTGATGGAGATCATCGACGACCACGGCCGCCTGAACGAGAAGGCGCAGATCCTGGTGGGCGAGGACCGTTTCGTGGCCCGCAAGAAGATTGTGAAGATGCTGGAGGAGTCCGGCAACCTGCTCAAGGTGGAGGACTACACCTCTCCTGTCGGTTATTCCGAGCGCACCGACGCCGTCATCGAGCCCAAGCTCAGCGCCCAGTGGTTCCTGAAGATGGACAAGCTGGCCGCCGTGGCCCTGGAGACGGTGGAAAGCGGCCGCACCAAGTTCATCCCGGAGAAATATGTGAATACCTACCGTCACTGGATGGAGACCGCCCGCGACTGGTGCATTTCCCGCCAGCTCGGGTGGGGCCAGCGCATCCCGGCCTGGTCTCTGCCCGACGGGCAGGTGG
>JAGCYX010000066.1 GCA_017960585.1 Bacteroidales bacterium | reverse complement strand
GTCGGTGACATAAGGGAGAAGGGCGATGGAGCGGGCGCGCTTGACGGCCTGGGCTACCTTGCGCTGGAACTTGAGGGAAGTACCGGTGATGCGGCGGGGAAGGATCTTGCCCTGCTCGTTGAGGAACTTCTTGAGGAACTCAGGGTCCTTGTAATCGACATACTTGATACCGGCCTTCTTGAAGCGGCAGTATTTCTTCTTGCGAACCTCTACGGTAGGAGGGTTCAGATAACGGATTTCGTTGTTGTTTGCCATAATGATTCCTCCTGATTATTCTTCGGTTTCAATCTCTTCGACCTCGGCCTTGGGGGTCTCCTCCGGCTGCGGGGCAGCGGCGGCGGCAGCCTTGGCGGCGCGGGTCTGGCGACGGTGCTCGGCGTAGGCGATGGCGTTCTTGTCCAGGGTCACGGTGATGTAGCGCAGGATGCGCTCGTCGCGGTGGTACTGGGTCTCGAGGTTGGCCACGAACTGCGGGTCGGCCTTGAATTCGATCAGGTAATAGAATCCTGACGTCTTGTGCTGGATGGGGTACGCAAGCTGCTTGAGACCCCAGTCCTCTTCGTACACGATCTCTCCTCCGTTGTCACGGATGAGCTGGGTGTACTTGGCAACCGCTTCCTTCATCTGGATGTCAGACAAAACGGGAGTTGCAATGAAAACGGTTTCGTACTGTTTGATCATTTTTGTTAATAAATTAAGTAAATACACGGTCCCTTTCGGAAAAGGGGCTGCAAAGATAGGAATAATTTTCGGAATATCAAAGATTCCCTCTTTCTGCCCAGGTTTTTGGGGTGGTGCCGGCGATCCGCTTGAAGACCCGGCTGAAGGTCGGGGCGTTCAGGAAGCCGGAGGCCCGGGCGATCTCGTCCTGGCGAGCCCCGGGGTGCTCGCGCATGTATCGCTGCGCGTAGTCCACACGGACCGTGTTGAGCAGTTCCGGGAAGGACAGGTGGTAGGTGTCGTTGATCAGCCGGGAGAGGTAGGTCTTGTTGGTGAAGAGACGCGCGGCCAGCGGCTGGAGCGTGAGGCCGGGCTCCAGGAAGGCTTTTTCTTCGAAGAAGAGCTGCTCGAATCGGCTGGTCAGAAGGTTGCGCGTCATGGCAGACAAAGGTAGGGACATTTCGCCAAATAACCGAAATTTGTGGCTATATTTGTGTCCATGAAATGGAAGCGTTTTCTCTCGTGCCTGCTGGCGCTCTCTGTCGTGCTGGCGGTCTCGGCGCAGGACCTCAAACCTGTCAAGGATAAGCAAACCAAGAAGTTCGGCTACCAGGCCAAGGACAAGAGCTGGGTGATCCCGCCGCAGTTCGACGGCGCGAAGCGCTTCGTCGACGGCTATGCGGAAGTGGAGATGGACGGCCTGAAGGGCCTGATCGACGCCAATGGCGACTGGGTGCTGGAGGCGGCCTACGACCGCATCGACAAGTTCGACAAGAACGGGCTCTGCGAGCTGATGCGCAAAGAGGGAAAGACCCGCCTGCACGGCGTGGCCGACCGCTCCGGGCGTATCGTCATCCCGGTGGAGTGCCGCTCGGTCAACGTGCCCAGGAAGGGCGGCAGTTATCTTCGCACGCTGGCCGTGGCGCCCTATGTCGATTACGTGCAGGACGGCCTCATCGTCTTCGAGCGCCTGGGCATCGCCCTGCTGGCGCCGGACTCCGGTTTCCCTTCGCGTCCGGAGTATGACCGCTCCGGTGCAGGCTACCGTGAACGCTACGGGACGACGTACCGCACCGTGAAACTGCCTGGCGCTCAGCCGCTGCCGCATACGATATCGGCGTTCGAGCAGGCCACCACGGGCGGCTTCGGCGAGCGTCGCTTCGGCGGCCGCCGCGAGTGGGATTTTTGATAATCAAAAATAATATGTATATTTGGGGTTGTGAGAAAACTAACCACAGCCCTTTTCTTGTTGCTGACGGCCCTCTGGCCGCTGGTGGCGCAGAACAATCCGTACGGGATTGACGATCGCTGCTACGAGTGCCTGCAGGAGGTGGAGCGGACTGTGGAGATCCTGAATACAGACGAGTTCGAAGCTGCCAACGAGCAGTTTATGAATCTGGCCGTCGAACGGAACGACGAGAAAGCCCGTACCCTTTATTATGTCTTCGCCCTGCGCAGACTCTGCGCCCTGGGGATGAACGTCCCGCCCGAGCAGCGGCGGCAGACGAACGATGCCGTGGACGATGCCTTCGACAGACTGAGGGAAGTGGCCCGCGAGACGGGTTTCACCCAGTATTACTATTATTCCTACGAACTGGCGCAGAACTACTATTTCAATACGCGCCAGGTCTCGACGGCGTTCACGCTGCTGGACAAGATGCTGATCGACTCCGAGCGGGAGAACGATGACTACGGCGCCTGGCAGGCCCTGCGTTTCCTGGCCCAGGTGTACCAGCAGCAGGAAGACGTGGTCAATACCCGCTATTACCTGCTGCAGTGTCTGGACCTGTACGAGACGTCCCGGGATTCGGTGATCAAGCGGGAACCTGTGACGCGTATCTACTGCGATCTGGCCGATACCTATGATTTCGGAACTGATTCCTGCCGCCTGTTCTACAACAAGGCGCTGGCCAATGCCAAGACGCATCTGGATACGCTGCGAAGCACGTATTACTATGCGCAGCTGGCCGCCGGCGACGGGCTTCAGGATACCTATGAGCGCAGGCGGGACTACTGTCTGGCGGATCCGGCCTTCCCGTCCTTCTTCCGGACGGGCGCGGAGATGTTCACGTGTGTCGATTATATCCTGCAAGGCGAGGATCCGCCGCCCGCGTTGGTCGATACGCTGTCCCAGCCCCGCCAGCAGCAGTTCATCGGCTGGCTGGCGGCGACGAATGGCCATTACGGCGTAGCCAATCACCTGTTGCAGAAGCGTTTCCTGGGGATGCAGAGCATCCTGTCCCGCATCAATGACATGCACCTGGAGGAGGCCTCCGGCCGGTACGAGAACTACAGCCTGAGCCGTCAGCTGCGCGAGAAGGACCAGGAGGTGCTGCTCGCGACGCGACTGGCGGAGTTCCTGGTGATCGTGATCCTGATGGTCGTCACGCTCTTCTTCTGGTCCCACAACCGGAATCTCCGCAACACCAAGAAACTGGACGAATTCCGCATCCAGGAGCTGAAGGAGGCGAACGAGGAGGTGCAGCTGGCCAATGCGGCCAAGACGCGTTTCGTGCAGAACATGAGCCACGAGGTGCGTACGCCGCTGAACGCCATCGTGGGCTTCTCCCAGCTGCTCGCCTTGCCGGACGGGTCGTTCCCGGAGGAGGAGAAGGCCGAGTTCTCCGAGCACATCATCAACAACACCAAGATGCTGACGATGTTGCTGGACGACATCCTGAACGCCTCGGCGATGGATGCCGGCAAATACCAGATCAGCTATGAGGACGGCGAGATGCACTTCATCGCCCAGGCGGCGATTCGCAGCGCCGAGCACCGGCTGCAGCCGGGCGTCCGCATGTATTACGCACCCGAATCGGAGGAGCCGTTCACCTTCCGGACGGATCCCCGCCGCGCGCAGCAGATCCTGATCAACCTGCTGACCAACGCGTGCAAGCACACGAAGGAAGGCGAGATCCGCCTGTCCAGCTCGCTCACGAGCCGTTCCGGCTATGTGAGCTACAGCGTCACGGACACGGGCCCCGGCATCCCGCCCGACAAGGCGGAGGCGATCTTCGAGCGCTTCACGAAGCTGAACGATTTCGTGCAGGGAACAGGCCTGGGCCTGAGCATCTGCCGCGACATCGCCGAGCGCATGGGAGCGAGTGTTTACCTGGATACAAGTTATACCGACGGCGGATCCCGCTTCGTGTTCGAAGTGCCGGTAACGCCGGAAGAACCTGAAATACCTACCAATCATAACCAATAACGTTAGTTAGCCATGATCCCTATTCACGCGCAAGACCATGATTTTTCGAAGTACAATGTGCTCGCAGTAGACGACATCCCCGTGAATCTGCTGCTGGTGCAGAAGATGCTGTCGCGATTCAACTTCAGGATCCGGACCGCCTCCGGCGGGCAGCAGGCGCTGGACGCCGTTGCCGCCGAGAAGCCCGACCTGATCCTGCTGGACCTGATGATGCCCGGCATCGACGGATTCGAGGTGATCCGGCGCCTGCGTGCGGATCCTGCGACGGCCGACATCCGTATCGTCATCCTGTCTGCGCTCAACTCCAACGAGGACGTCGTCAAGGGCTTCAACCTGGGGGCGAACGACTTCATCATGAAGCCGATCATCATGGAGAAGCTGCTGAACAGCGTCATCACGCAGATGCAGCTCGTGGAAGCCCAGGCTAAATGAACATTTTCGGGCTATTCCGCAATATCCGGCCGTTCGTGCGGCCGTATCGCTGGCTGGTAGTCATCACCCTCATCCTGACCCTGATCGGGTCGTTGATGGCCCAGGTCAACGCCATCGTGCTCGACCGCACGGTCGATGCCATCAATGCCCTCATCGGCACCGATTTCACCTGGGCGCAGGCCGCCCGCATCCTTACCATCATCAGCGCCGTGCTGCTGGGCAAGGAGATCATCTCCGCGCTGATCACCTTCGCACAGAACTACTACGGCGAGCGGATGCGCATCTTCGTCTCGCGCGACCTCTCGCAGGCCGTCATCGAGAAGGTACTGACCTTCCGGATGGCCTACTTCAACACGGACGAGAACGCCACCGGAAAGCTTCAGGCACGTATCGACCAGGGCGTCAGCAGCCTGTCCCGCACGGTGCAGAACTTCTTCATCGACCTGCTGCCGCTGTTCACCAGCGCCCTGCTGGCCCTCATTCTGATGTTTGCCGCCAACGTGTACGTGGGCCTGGTGGCCCTCGGCATCGTTCCTTTCTATTTCTGGATTACCTACCGGCAGGCACGGCGGCTCAAGGGCTGGCGGCGCGAGATGCGCTCGCACCTGGAGACGAAGAGCCAGGGCATCAAGAACATCATCGACTCCATCAACGTCATCAAGAGCTTCAACCGCGAGCAGATCGAGGGCCAGAAACAGCTGGCCATCCAGAACCAGGTCACGGAGAACCAGATGAAGACCCGCCGCGTGGCTTTCTACTACAACGGCCTCAAGAGCTTCGTCAAGCAGGTGGGAACGGTACTGGTGATCATCCTGACGGCATTCCTGGTCCTGAAGGAATACCCGGGTATGACCATCGGTAAGATCATGTACCACGTGATGCTCTTCAGCAACGTCATCGCGCCCATCACGCAGCTCCAGCGCATCTTCGACGACGTCAACGACGCGCTGATCTACGCCGAGGGCTTCTTCGGCATCCTGGACTCCGAGAAGGAGGTGGAGCCGAGCGGCGGATACCGGCCGGAGAAGGTCCTGGGCAACTTCGAGATTTCCCACGTGGACTTCACCTATCCCAACGGCAACAAGGCGCTGCACGACGTCAGCATGAGCATCGGAAGCGGCCGCATCACGGCCCTGGTGGGCCTGAGCGGCGCCGGCAAGTCCACCATCGTGAACCTGCTGGACAAGTTCTACGAACCGGATTGCGGCAGCATCACGCTGGACGGCGTGGACCTGCGCGAATGGGACACGCACTACCTGCGCGACAACATCGGCCTGGTCCTGCAGAAGAACCACATCTTCGACGG
Source organism: Bacteroidales bacterium (assembly GCA_017960585.1). GTDB lineage: Bacteria > Bacteroidota > Bacteroidia > Bacteroidales > UBA932 > Cryptobacteroides. Next base: position 11,631 of record JAGCYX010000066.1, on the reverse strand, counting down.
CACGATCGAGGAGAACATCCGCTACGGCCGGCCCGACGCCACTTTCGAGGAAGTGGAGGAGGCCGCCCGCAAGGCGTATATCTACGATCAGATCATGGCCCTGCCCAAGGGCTTCCAGAACAAGGCGGCCGACCTGTCAGGCGGCCAGCAGCAGCGCATCGCCATCGCACGCATGTTCCTCAAGAATCCGCCCATCATCTTCCTGGACGAGCCCACCGCGTCGCTCGACGCCATCGCGACCGAACAGATCAAGGCGAGCATCGACGCAATCAAGAAGGACCGTACGGTCATCATGATCTCGCACTCCATCTCGCAGATCATCGACAGCGATATCATCTATGCGCTGCAGCAGGGGCGTGTGGAGCAGAGCGGCGACCCGGACGAGGTGTACCGCGCAGGAGGTATCTACAAGGATATCGTGGACGCGTCCGCCCGCAGCCTCAATATCGAGAAGCTGGCGCAGACGATCGATTCCGACCGGGACGGGAAGTTCTTTAATTAATCGGAACGAAGTGACCGAGGGGGTCTGGGGGATTCTTCCCCCAGTAATAAGTCATCGGACGTAAACAACGTTAGATGTTTACGTCCTCGAGCTCTTCTTCGCTGCGGAGATTGCGGCGGATGAAGTTCTGGCGATCCAGGGTGTTGTCGCCCATATAGAACGCCATGATGTCCGCCGGTGATTCCTCCTCGGCGATCTTCACGAGATCCAGCCGCATGTCGGGGCCGATAAAGTGCACGAACTCCTCGGAGCTGATCTCGCCCAGACCTTTGAAGCGCGTGATCTCCACGCCGGTCTTGAGGCTCTGGATGGCCTTCTCCTTCTCCTCCTGGTTGTAGCAGTAGCGGCTCTCCTTCTTGTTGCGTACGCGGAAGAGGGGAGTCTGGAGGATGTAGACGTGCCCGCGGCGGATCAGGTCGGGGTAGTACTTCATGAAGAAGGTCAGCATCAGCAGGCGGATGTGCATGCCGTCGTCATCGGCATCCGTCGCCACGATGATGTTGTTGTAGCGCAGGTTCTCGAGGTCGTCCTCGACGCCGAGCGCGGAGATGAGCAGGTTCAGCTCCTCGTTCTCGGCGAATTTCTTGCGCTTCTCCTTGTAGCAGTTGAGCGGCTTGCCGCGCAGCGAGAAGACGGCCTGGTAGTTGGCGTTGCGGGCCTTGGTGATGGTACCGCTTGCGGAGTCGCCCTCCGTGATGAAGATGGAGGAGGCTTCGATGTTTTCCTGGGTCTTCTCGGTGACCTTGTCGTTGTAGTGGTAGCGGCAGTCGCGGAGCTTGGGGTTATAGACGTTGGTGCGCTTGTTGCGCTCGCGGGTCTTCTTCTGGATGCCGGAGATTTCCTCCCGCTCGCGCTGGGAATCCTTGATCTTCTCCTCGATGGCGGGGACGATCTCCTTGTGGATGTGGAGGTAGTTGTCCAGCTCCGTGGCTACGAACGAGTTGACGTAGCTGCGGATGGTGGGGCCGGTGTCGAGTTTGAGGACGCCGTGCTCGTCGTGGGTCTGCTTCTCCCACATGTAGTTGGAGCCGAGCTTGGTCTTGGTCTGGCCTTCGAAGTTGGGCTCCTGGATCTGGATGCTGATGGCGCCGACGACGCCCTGGCGGCAGTCTTCCGGCGCGTAATTCTTCTTGAAGAACTCCTTGAGGGTCTTGGCGATGGCCTCGCGGTAGGCGGCGAGGTGCGTGCCGCCGTCGCGGGTGTTCTGGCCGTTGACGAAGGAGGAGATGTTCTCGCCGTAGTCGCGGCCGTGGCTGAGGACGATCTCGATGTCCTCGCCCTCCAGGTGGATGGGCGGGTAGAGCGGCTCTTCGGACAGGTTCTCGTTCACGAGGTCCAGCAGGCCGTTCTCGGACTTATAGGGCGTACCGTTCAGGAGGAGCGTGAGGCCCTTCTTGAGGTACGAGTAGTTCTTCACCATCGTCTCCACGTAGTCGAGGTTGTAGGCGAAAGTGCCGAACATCATGGGGTCGGGGTAGAAGCGGACGAGGGTGCCGTTCTTCTCCTTGGGAGCCGGCTCCTTGCCGCTTTCCTTGAGTTCGCCGCGCTCGAAGCGGGCCCAGGAACTCTCGCCCTCGCGGTACGAGCAGACGTAGAAGGACTCGGACAGCGCGTTCACCGCCTTGGTGCCCACGCCGTTGAGTCCGACGGACTTCTTGAAGGCCTTGTCGTCGAACTTGCCGCCGGTGTTGAGGATGCTCACGGCCTTGATGACGGAGTCCAGGGGGATGCCCCGGCCGAAGTCGCGCACGCAGACCTTGTTCTCGGGATCGATGTCGATGAGGATCTGCTTGCCGAAGCCCATCGCATACTCGTCCACGGAGTTGTCGATGATTTCTTTCAGGAGGACATAAATACCGTCGCCCGGGTTGTTGCCGTTGCCCAGGCGACCGATATACATACCCGGACGCATCCGGATATGCTGTACACCTTCGAGGGTGCGTATGTTGTCGTCGGTGTAGTTGCTATTTGGCATTCTTCGTGACGGAGCCCTTGAGGTGCAGGATGACCGGTTTCTTCTGGGCGGAGGTGTAGACCGTGAGGGTCTTGTCGAAGGTGCCCGTGCCTTCGTCGTTGGAATACGTGGCAGTGATCACGCCCGTTGCACCGGGAGCGATGGCCTCGCGCGTCCACACGACGTCGGTGCATCCGCAAGAGGGGACGACGGCGAAGATCGAGAGGGGCTCGTCTGCGTCGTTGGTCACGGTAAAGGTGCAGGTCTGCTTGCCGGCCTTGGCGCTGATCTCGCCAAAGTCGTGAACAGTCTTGTCAAACTGGATGGGTGCTGCGAGCAGAGCAGCAAGCATGATTGTCAAAATTGTTTTCATAACTGCAAATTTACGAAAAAATGATTACTTTTGTCCCGGTATTTGCAAATACCGGACCGAACACACACTAAATTTTACTGATAATGGCTTACAAGATCAATCCCGACACCTGTGTGGCATGTGGTACTTGCCAGGGTGAATGCCCTTCCGGCGCGATCCAGGAGGGTGATGTTTACTCCATCGACCCGAACGTCTGCATCGACTGCGGTACCTGCGCCGATGCTTGCCCGATGGGCGCCATCGCTCCCGCCGAGTAGTACACGCACACAGCTATCATCTTACGGGACCCGAAATTCGGGTCCCATTTTTTTTACCGGGGGCGTTCCCCCCGGACCCCCTGCGTCGCTTCGCTCCGAACTGCCTCCCTGCCGGGCGGATGGTGCGCGATGGCGTTGTGGAGGGTGGTCCGCCCGCGGGGAAATATCCGCCCGGCTTAGGCAATGCGTCCGGCACAGAGGGTATAGCGGATGCAGCTGCTGTCTGCCGAATAAACGTAGTTGGAGATGAGGTTGTGGCAGGGTTGCATCTGGGGGACGGAGAGGTCGATGAGGACGGCGTCGGCCTGCTTGCCGACGGCGATCTCGCCGGCGTCGATGCCGAAGAAGGCGGCGCCGTTGCGCGTGGCCCAGTGGAAGACCTCGCCGGCGGGAAGCAGCGACGCGTCGCCGTTCAACTTGGCCAGCAGGGCCGCGAACTTCATCTCCTCGCGCATGTCGAGATTGTTGTTGGACGACGTGCCGTCCGTGCCCAGCGTGATGCGGCAGCCCGAATCGAGCGCCAGCTCGTAAGGGAAGCGGCCGCTGCCCAGCTTCATGTTGGAGCAGGGGCAGTGGGCGACGGTGACGCCGCGCTTCGCCAGGATCTTCCACTCCTCGGCGTCCACGTGGACGCAGTGGGCGGCGATGACGTCCTGCCCCAGGAAGCCGATCTTGTCGAGGTAGCGCACCGGCGTGGTGCCGTGCGCCTTGATGCAGTCCTCGACCTCGCGGCGCGTCTCGCTGAGGTGGATGTGCAGCAGCAAGCCGTGGTGGCGCGCGAAATTGGCGCAGCGCTTAAGGCGCTCGGTGCTGACCGTATAGACGGAGTGCGGCGCCATCACCAGCTGGATGCGGCCGCCGGTGGGGTCGCTCCAGTTCTTGATATAGTCCCGCAGGGCCTCGGCCTGCGATTTGGGGTGTCCGTCCAGCACGGTGATGCCGATGGCCGCGCGCAGGCCGGCCGACTCCGTGGCTGCGATGGCCTCCTCGGGGTCGAAGTACATGTCCGAGAAGAAGGTAGAGCCGGTGGCGGCCATCTCCTTGACGGCCAGCTCGTTGCCGTGCCGGATATCTTCGGGGGTCATCTTGGCCTCGAAGGGCCAGATATCCTGCTCCAGCCATTCCTGGAGCGGTTTGTCGTCGGCATAGCCGCGCATGAGCGTCATGGCGGCGTGGGTGTGCGTATTGAAGAAGGAGGGGAGGATGGCCAGACCATCCGCCTCGATGACGCGGTCGGCGGGCGTATCCTCCGGGGCGTCCAGGTCGGCGAAGACATCCTTCCGGACCAGGATGCAGGTCTTGCGACCGTCCAGCAGCACGTGCTTGATCAGGATGCTCTCCGGCACGCGGAACCGCTGATCCAGCGTCTTATAGTCGTCCAGGATGGCGCGGGCGTGCTCCAGGAAGAGCCGGCCGCGTGAGGTTGGCTCCACGCGCCCGCGGCCGCGCTCGAACAACGTGCCGCCGACGGATTTTTCCAATTCTGAAATATGCTGGCTGACGGCCGGTTGCGAGATGCCGAGCGCCCTGGCGGCGGCGGTGAAGCTCCCCAGCTCCGCCACCCGCTCGAATACGCGTAGTCTGAAATCCTCGAACATTGTGTTATCGTTTATGCTTATCTGCAAAGATAGCATTTTCTGACAAAAAAAGCACCTGCGATCGCTCGCAGGTGCCCGGAGGTTTTTCAGGTATCAGTGTTACTTATACATAAAGCGTTTGATGCTTCCCTTCGGCGTCTTGGCGAACGGGGTGAAGAGCACTTCATAGCCGTGGATGCTGGAGTAAGCCGGTATCTTCTCGTTGAGGGAGGTGATGTTCGCGTCCATGATGTTCTTGAGCGTGGCGGAGTCGATGTTCTGGTCTGCCAGCATCGTCTGGTCGGGGACGATCAGGGCCGTGAGCTGCCCGTTGCGCCCGACCACGATGGATTCCTGGACGTAAGGAAGCTGGTTGAGGACGACCTCGATTTCTTCCGGGAAGATGTTCTGTCCGTTGGTGCCGAGAATCATGCTCTTGCTGCGGCCCACGAGGAAGGTGCGTCCCATGTCGTCGATGGTGCCGAGGTCGCCGGTGCGGAACCAGCCGTCGTCCGTGAAGACGGCGCGGGTGGCTTCGGGGTTCTTGTAGTAGCCGGAGAAGACCACGTGGCCGCGGACGAGGACCTCACCGGCCACCTTGTGCGGATCCGGGGAGTCGATCTTGAGCTCGATGCCTTCCGGAACGGGCTCGCCGCATTCCTTCATGACATAGGTCTCCTTGTGGCCCAGTGTGATGGTGGGGGTGCATTCGGTCATGCCGTATCCCGTCACGAACGGGACCTTCAGCTGCTCGAGGAAGAGCCGTTCGAGCTGCTCCGGCATGGCGGCACCGCCCGTGATCAGCAGTCCGAGATTGCCGCCGAACGCGTTCATGAAGATGGTCCGGAGGGCTTCGCAGAAGTCGGGGTTGTTCCGATGGTCGGCGAGTTTGGCGCTGCCGCTCTTGCTGCGGATGAATTCACCGATGGTGTCGTCGATCATCTTGTTGATGATGAGCGGCACGGCAAAGAAGACATAGGGCTTGTAGTCGCGCAGGGCCGGTTTCAGGTAGGCCGGCACCGGCGGGACGAAGAGGATGCAGAGGGTCATTCCATAGCAGAGCGGGGCCATCAGGTCATAGACCAGACCGAAGATGTGGGCGTAGGGAAGTACGCTCACGTAGTTGTCGTCCCGCTTGTAAGGGAAATGATTGGGAATCAGCTGGATGTTCGAGCTGAAGTTGCGGATGGAGATCATCACGCCTTTCGGATTCCCGGTGGAGCCGGAGGTGTACATCAGGGCGCAGAGCTCATCCAGCGGGCGGTCCGGATAGTTGACATTTTCGGCGTGAAGTCCGTCGGGATGGGCGGCGGCGAACAGCGCGTCGCGTTTCCCGTAGATCTCCGCGAAGTTGCCGCGGGCGGCCAGCAGTTCGCCGCTCTTGGTGTCCAGGACGCCCAGCAGCTGGGGCATGGCCGCGAAGTCCATCTTGTCGAAGATCGCTTTTTCCGTGTAAAGGATGCGGCTGTCGGAGTGGTCCACCAGATGCATCGTGTCTGCGGGAGTGAATCCGTTGAAGAGCTGTACGGCCACGAACCCGCCCGTCTGGGCGGCGAAGAAAGTCTTGGCCCAGCCCGCGCTGGAGCGGGCGTTGATGGCGATTTTGTCGCCCGGGAGGAGCCCGGCGGCGCGCCACCACAGGTTGGTCTTTTCAAGTTCCGCGGCGAGTTCCCCGTAGGTGATGCCGGGCTGGTTGTATTCGACGAGGGCTGTTTTGTTCCAGCACGCTTTTACGGACTGTTCGAAGCGACGCAGGAAGCTGTCATTAAGAGTCAGATTGTACATTTCTTCGATATTTTGCGTTTTTTCGAGACGCAAAAGTAGTGGCTTGTTCCCGCCCGGGCAAACAAGTGTGAGTGACGGCCAATATAAGTGACGAAACGCCGATTTGGCGGACAAATCGGCGTTTCTTGGGGATAAAAATCCCGTAGATGTATTTTCGTCCCTACTCTTCCGGACGCATCACGAGCTCGATCATGTTGCCGTCGAAGAACTCTTGGGCGGCTTTCTGGATCTGTTCGGGGGTCAGGGCGTTGATCGCTGCCTCGTAGTCCTTGTCGTAGTCGAAACCGTTCTGGATGAAGTTGCGGATGCTCCAGTTCCAGTAGGTGTTGCGCTGGCGGCTCTCCGGAAGTTTCTTCAGGAGATTCTTCTGCGCCTTGTCGAACTGATCGGCGGTGGGACCATTCTTGGCGATGCCCAGGAAGCCGGACTTGGCCAGTTCGCGGAGCTTGTCGGCGGACTCGACGTTGGTCTGGAAGGCAATCTGCAGGAAGTGGCGCTCATCGGGCTTGTTGTCCACCTCGACACTGCTGCTGGCGCCATAGGTGCCGCCTTCGTCCTCGCGGAGGGTCTCGGTGTAGAGCATGTCCAGGATGTAGGACAGGGCGTCGCAGGCCGCTTCGTCAGCGACGCTGTACGGCTTCAGGACGTTGTAGGTCTGGACGACGGTGACCATCGGCGTGGCCATCTGGGCCTTGAAGTCGTAGATGCGGTCCGCCGTGGTGATACCGTCGCCGCGGTAGGAAGCGGCAGTGGCCTTCTTGCCCACCGGCAGGGAACCGGCGTACTTGCGGATCAGCGGCAGGATCTCGTCCACGTCGAAGTCGCCCGCAATCACCAGGTTGGCCCCGGCGACATCGGCGAAGAGACGTTTATAGGTGCTCTCGAGCTGGGCGAGGCTGGCCTTGGCGAGAACCTCGTCATCGATCATGAAGCGGCGCGGGCTGTCATAAGCGTAATCGTAGAGGGCCTTGTTCAACTTGTAGTTGGACTGGGTCATCAGGTTCGGCAGGACGGCCTGGATCTGGCTAATGCCCTGGTTGTACTCGGTCTCGTCGAAGCGGGGCTGCGTCATATAGAGGTAGAAGAGCTGCAGGCCGACCTCCAGGTCTTTGACCGTCGAGGTGCCGCTGAAGCCGTGGGTGTACTCGCTGACGTAGGGCGATCCGCTCACCTGTTTGCCGGAGAGCATCTTGCGCACCATCGTGGCAGGGAACTCCGCGACGCCGCTGTTCTGCAGGTAGAGCGACCAGATGTTGCTGTCGAAGGAGTAGAGTTCCTCGTCGGAGAGCAGGCTGCGGCCGCCTTCCTTGACGTAATTCAGCACGATGCGGTCCTTCTCGTAGTCGGTCGGGAGGAGCCAGACGCGCAGGCCGTTCTTTAGGGTGAAGGTCTTGGAACCGTAGATACCGTTCTTGATCTTGGCGTTCTTGCTGCCCTTGAGGGTGGCGGGATCGAGGAAGGCTTCCGGGATCTCCTCGCCGGCGGCCTGCTCGATCTCGGCGTTCTCGACGGCGTCGATCACGGCCTGGATCTGCTCAGCGGTCGGGTGGGTGAGGCCTTCCTTCTCAGGAGCCTGGTAGATGACCACGAGGTTCTCGCGGGTGATGAGCTGCTGGGCCGCCTGGTTGATGGCCTCGGTGCTCAGCATGGGCATCAGCTGCTGGACGAGTTCGTACTCGGCCTGCGGATCCATGAAGAGCTCGTTGTCGAAGAAGTTGTAGATCATCGGCATCACGAACTCGGAGTTGGTGCGGGTGTCGGCCTTCTTGGCGGCGGTCTCATACTGGGAGAGGATCTCGGTCTTGGCGCGCTCCACTTCGGCGTCGGTGAAGCCGAAGCGGCGGAGCTTCTCAGCCTCCATCATGCCGGCGGCGAAGGCGGTGAGGGCTTCGGCCGCGCCGTCCTTGCTGGCCACCTGCTCGATGACCACGTCGGCGGTCTCGCAGATGTTGCTGATGCCGAAGCCGGCTGTCAGGAACGGAGCGTCCGGACGGGCGGCAATCTCGTTGAGGCGCTCGTCCATCACGATGGCCACGATGTCCTCCAGGATATCGGTGATCAGGCCGACAGCCGTGCTGTTCAGCTCCTCGGGCGTGGCTTCGCTGCGCCAGTAGGCGGTGATGGAGGTGTTGCGGTTCTCGGGATCGGTGAGGATGCCGATGGCCGGCTTCTCGTTGTTCGGGATGGCGATGACGTCCTTCTGCTTGGGATTCTCGGCCGCGGGGATGTCGGCGAAGGTGCGCTTGATGCAGGCCTCCACATAATCGACGTCGATGTCTCCCACCACGATGAGGGCCTGCATGTCCGGACGGTACCAGGTGTGGTAGAAGTTCGTCAGGCTCTCCGGCTTGAAGGTCTTGAGGTTCTCCTCGGTGCCGATGATGGAGGTGGTGGCGTACTTGGTGTCACCAAAAATATAAGGATAGGACTGCTCGCGCATGCGCCACTGGGCGGTATTGCGGGAACGCTTCTCCTCCAGGATGACGCCGCGCTCCTTGTCGATTTCCTCCGGATCGCAGGTCACGAAGTGGGAGTAGTCGTGCATGATGAGGATGCAGGTGTCCACGACGGTCGGACGCACCAGGGGGATGTTGTTGAGCAGGTAGATGGTCTGCTCCACGCCCGTGGAGGCGTTGACGTTGCCGCCGAAGGAGGCGCCGATGCTCTCCAGCCAGTTGAGGATGCCCTTGCCGGGGAAGTTCTTCGTACCGTTGAAGCACATGTGCTCCAGGAAGTGGGCGAGACCGTCCTGGTCGGGCAGTTCCTGAATGGCGCCGACATCGGTGGCCAGGTAGAATTCGGCCCGCTGGGCGGGTTTCTCGTTGTGACGGATGTAATAGGTCAATCCGTTGTCAAGTTTTCCGACGCGGGTGGCCGGATCGTTGGGGAGCTGCTGCGCATTCCCCAAAACAGCAGCGCTGAAGAGCGCTGCTGCAAGGAAGAGGATCTTTTTCATTCTTTTCATGATTGCTCTATTGCAAGGGCAAAGATAGTGAAAGATTATTGAAAAACAATAAATTTTTACTAAATTTACGTAAAAATTTATTCTTTACCTGCAAGTCTCTTGTAGGTGTCGAGGCGAACCTTCGCAAACTCCTCGGTCTTGGCGAGCAGTTCGGAGGCGCTGTCCGGGAAGAGCTTGTACAGGGAAGCGAAGCGGACCTCGCCCTTGAGGAAGTCCTGGAACTTCGTCCAGTCCGGCTCCTTGGAGTCGAGCGTGAACGGGTTCTTGCCCTGCTCCTCGAGGGCCGGGTTGTAGCGGTAGAGGTGCCAGTAACCGCACTCCACGGCGAGCTTCTCCTCCTTCTGGCTCAGACCCATGCCCGCCTTCAGGCCGTGGTTGATACACGGGGCGTAGGCGATGATCAGGGACGGGCCGTCGTAGGCTTCGGCTTCCTTGATGGCGTTCATGTACTGGACCGGGCTGGCGCCCATGGCCACCTGGGCCACGTAGACGTAGCCGTAGCTCATGGCCATCATGCCGAGATCCTTCTTGCGGATCTTCTTGCCGGAGGCGGCGAACTTGGCGATCGCGCCGACCGGGGTGGCCTTGGAGGACTGTCCGCCGGTGTTGGAGTACACCTCGGTGTCGAGCACGAGGATGTTGACGTTCTCGCCGCTGGCGAGGACGTGGTCGAGTCCGCCGTAGCCGATGTCATAGGAGGCGCCGTCGCCGCCGAAGATCCACTGGCTGCGGGCCGGGATGAACTGCTTCAGGGCGAGGAGGCTCTTGCTGACGTCGCAGCCGCACTTCTCCATCATCGGGACGAGCTTGTCGGCCACCTCGCGGGTGACGGCGTAGTCCTTGCGGTTGTCCAGCCACTTCTGGTAGAGTTCCTTCATCTCGGCGCTGCACTTCTCGCACTGCAGGCCCTTCTCCATGAGGGCGGCCACCGTCTCGCGGATGCGGTCGGAGCCGAGGTGCATGCCGAGGCCGAACTCGCAGAAGTCCTCGAACAGGGAGTTCTGCCAGGCCGGGCCGTGGCCGTGCGCGTCGGTGCAGTACGGGGAGGCGGGGAAGGAGGCGCCGTAGATGGAGGAGCAGCCCGTGGCGTTCGCGATCATCATGTGGTCGCCGAAGAGCTGGGTGATGTTCTTGATGTACGGGGTCTCGCCGCAACCGGCGCAGGCGCCGGAGAATTCGAACAGTGGCTGCGCGAACTGGGCGGCCTTCATGTTGGACTTCGGATCGAACGGGGTCTTGTAGCCCACCTTCGCGTTGAGGTAGTCGAAGGCGGCCTGGTCGGCCTCGTGATCCATGTACGGCTCCATCGAGAGGGCCTTGTCCTTGGCGAGGCAGACGTCGACGCAGTTGCCGCAACCGGTACAGTCGGCGACGGACACCGCGAGGGCGTACTTGTAGTCCTTGAGGTTGGCCTTGCCGTCGACGGCCTTGATGCCCTGGGCGGCTGCTGCTGCGGCCTCGTCGGCGTTCATCAGGAACGGACGGATGGCGGCGTGCGGGCAGACGAAGGCGCAGGTGTTGCACTGGATACACTTCTCAGCATCCCACACGGGCACGCTCACGGCCACGCCGCGCTTCTCATAGGCGGCGGTGCCGGCGGGCATGGTGCCGTCCTGGTAGGGGAGGAAGGCGCTCACCGGGAGGGTGTCGCCGGCCTGGGCGTTGACCACGTCGGCAATCTCCTTGACGAACGGGGTCGCGAGGCGGCCGGCGTTCGGGTTGGTGAACCTGGCGTTGATGGAAGCCCACTCGGCGGGGACCTTCACCTGCGTGTACTCACCGCCGCGGTCGATGGCCGCGTAGTTCATGTTGACGACGTTCTCGCCCTTCTTGCCGTAGGACTTGAGGGCGGCGTCCTTCATGTACTTGATGGCGTCGTCCACCGGGATGATGCCGGTGATGCGGAAGAAGGCGCTCTGGAGGATCGTGTTGGTACGTCCGCCGAGGCCGATCTCCTGGGCGATCTTGGTGGCGTTGATGATGTAGAGCTTGATGTTCTTGCGTCCGATGACGGCCTTGACGGCGTCCGGGATGCGCTTGATGGTCTCTTCCTCGCTCCAGAGGGAGTTGAGCAGCAGGCTGCCGCCCTCCTTGATGCCCTTGAGGACGTCATACTTCTCCAGGTAGGACGGGACGTGGCAGGCCACGAAGTCGGGCGTGCCGACGAGGTACGGGGCCTTGATCGGCGCCTTGCCGAAGCGCAGGCGCGAGCAGGTGT
>JAGCYX010000065.1 GCA_017960585.1 Bacteroidales bacterium | reverse complement strand
GGCGCCCGCTGCCAACAGCTGCACCCCGGCAGCGTGGACACGGGCGAATCCGGCCTGCTGACACGCCTGACCATCCCGGTGCTCGCCGCCGTGGGCGACGGCAACTTCTCCGTGACCGGCCGCGGCACCCTGCTGAAGCGGCCCCTGAGCGGCGCCGCGGACATCATGGCCGCCTTCGGCGTGCTGCTCTCGAACGCGCAGGAGCGCGAAGGCAAGGAAGTCTTCATCCCCGCCACCGTCAAGGGGCACCTCATCCCCGGCACGGCGGAAGTGCCCGGCCAAGGCGGTTCGCAGCTCATCTCCGGCCTGCTGATGGCCCTGCCGCTGTGCGACAAGGACTCGCTGCTGCGCGTGAGCGAACCCAAGAGCATCCCCTATATGTATATCACCCTCGACGTGCTGCGCCATTTCGGCATCCAGACCCGCAGCGAGATGGAAGGCGACGCCGAGATGCTGGAAGCGGACGACTGGTCCGGCTGCACCGGCATCGACTTCAGGATCCGCGGCCGCCAGCACTACCGCGCGGCTGACTTCGACATCGAGGGCGACTGGAGCGCCGCGGCCAACTTCCTCGTGGCCGGCGCCATCTTCGGCTCGGCCGAGCTGGTCGGTATGGACACGACCTCCCTGCAGGCCGACCTGACCGTCATCGACATCCTGGTCGATGCGGGCGCCGTGGTCTCGCAGCTGGACGGCGGCACCGTCTGTGTACGGAAAGCCCCGCTGGAGGCCTTCCAGCAGGACTTGTCGAATGCACCCGACCTCTTCCCCATCATCTCCGTGCTCGCCGCGTTCTGTGCCGGCGAGAGTCGGATTGCGGGCGTGAGCCGCCTCGCCACCAAGGAGTCCAACCGCGCGGAAGCCATCCTCGAGATGCTTCAGCAGATGGGCGTGGAAGCGCGCATCGAAGGCGATGAACTCGTGGTCTGGGGCGAGACGCTCGCCGCGCGCCTGCTCGGCGGACGCCTGCTCAAGGGCGGCGAATACACTTCCCGCCACGACCACCGCATGGTAATGGCCCTGCAGGTGGCCTCCCTGGGAACAGAAAGCCCCATCGTCATCGACGATGAGGCTTGTGTGGGGAAATCATTCCCCGGGTTCAGGTTGTAGATTACTCAGCCTTCTCCTCGGCAGCTTCGGCCTTCGGGGCCTCTTCAGCCTTCGGAGCAGCCTCGGCCTTCTTGGCGCGGCTGCGGCGGGTCGTCTTCTTGGCAGCGGCCTTCGGCGTGGCGGCGAGAGCGGCCTCGTTGAAGTCAACGAGCTCGATCAGGGCCATTTCGGCGGCGTCACCCTGACGGAAACCGATGTGCAGAACGCGGGTGTAGCCACCCGGACGGTCGGCGATCTTCGGAGCGATGGTGCGGAACAGCTCGGTCACGGCTTCCTTGTCCTTGAGGTAGCTGAACACGACGCGACGGTTGTGGGTCGTGTCCTCCTTGGACTTGGTGATCAGCGGCTCGACATAGCTCTTCAGGGCCTTGGCCTTCGCCACCGTGGTGGTGATGCGCTTGTGCTGGATCAGGGAGCAGGCCATGTTGGCGAGGAGCGCCTTGCGGTGGCCGGCCTGACGACCAAGATGATTGATAGCTTTATTGTGTCTCATCTTTATACAGTCTTTTTCTTGGGTTCAATATTATACTTGGTGACGTCCATTCCGAACGAAAGCTTCATCTTCTCGACCAGGAGGTCGATTTCGTTGAGAGACTTCCGGCCGAAGTTGCGGAACTTCATCAGCTCGGGACGGGAATAAGACACGAGGTCCGCGAAGGTGTCGATCTCAGCCGCCTTGAGGCAGTTGAAAGCACGCACGGACAGGCCCACATCGGAGAGCTTGGTCAGGAGGAGGTGACGCATGTGCAGCGACTCCTCGTCCAGTTCCTTGCTGTCGGTCTCCACGGTGCTCTCGAGCGACATCTTCTTGTCGTCGGTGAAGAGCTTGAAGTGGTAGATCAGGATGTTGGCGGCCTCGTGAAGGGCGGCGTTCGGGGAAATCGAACCGTCCGTCACGATCTCAAGATTGAGTTTCTCGTAATCGGTCTTCTGCTCCACGCGCCAGTTCTCCACGCTCCAGTTGACCTTGCGGATCGGGGTGTAGATGGCGTCGACGGGGATGGTACCGATCGGCGTATTCTCGTCGCGGAGCTCCTCAGCAGGCACGAAACCGCGGCCCTTCGTAATGACGAGCGAGATTTCGAGCTTCACGGAAGGCTCGAGCGAGCAGATGTGCAATTCGGGATTCAACACCATGAAAGAAGACAATCCTTTGGAGATATCTTCTGCCGTAAACTCCTGCTTGCCGCTGATGACGATGTTTGCTGTCTCAGTGTCCACGGTCTCGACCATGCGGCGGAAACGCACCTGCTTGAGGTTCAGGATGATGTCCTGCATCCCCTCGATGACGCCGGGGATGGTCTGGAACTCCTGGTCCACGCCGGAGATCTTGATCTGACTGATAGCAAACCCCTCCAGGGAGGCCAGCAAGATGCGACGAAGAGCGTTACCGATCGTCTGGCCGTAACCCGGCTCGAGCGGCCGGAATTCGAAACGGCCGACAGTGTCGGTGCTTTCGAGCATGATCACCTTGTCCGGTTTCTGAAATGCTAAGATTGCCATATTACAGTGGTGTTAATGATTATTTGGAATAGAGGTCGACGATGAGCTGCTCGTTGATGTTCTCAGGGATTTCCGCACGGGTCGGAACATTCAGGAACTTACCGCTGAGGGTCTTGGTGTCGAAATCCAGCCAGGAGTACTTGGTCACGGAGGCCACGCTGTTCTGGATCACCTCGAGGCTCTTGGAGCGCTCGCGGACAGCCACGGTGTCACCGGCCTTCACCTGGGTGGAGGGGATGCTGCACACGGTGCCGTTCAGGGTGATGTGGTGATGGGACACGAGCTGACGGGCGGCGGCGCGGGTCGGGGCGATACCGAGACGGTACACGATATTGTCGAGACGGGACTCGAGGAGGATCACGAGGTTCTCACCCTTCTGGCCGGCCATACGGGAAGCCTTGTCGTAGGTGTTGTGGAACTGACGCTCGAGCACACCGTACATATACTTGACTTTCTGCTTCTCCTTCAGCTGGGTCGCATATTCCTTGGATTTCTTGCGCTTCGCGGCGAGGCCGTGCATTCCCGGAGGATAGTTGCGCTTCTCAAAATATTTGTCGGAACCGAAAATCGGCTCGCCGAACTTACGGGCGATCTTGGTGCTGGGACCTGTATATCTTGCCATAGTAGTCTTGTTTTAAGAATTAAACTTTACGACGGCCTTTAGGACGGCACCCGTTGTGCGGCATCGGGGTCACGTCGACGATCTCGGTCACGACGATACCGGCATTGTTGATGGTACGGATGGCGGACTCACGGCCGGAGCCCGGACCCTTGACATAGCACTTGACGCGACGCAGACCGGCGTCGAAGGCCGTCTTGGCGGCATCCTCGGCGGCCATCTGGGCGGCGTACGGAGTGTTCTTCTTGGAGCCTCTGAAACCGCACTTGCCGGCAGAGCCCCAGCTGATCACCTGGCCCTGGGCGTTGGTGAGGGACACGATGACGTTGTTGAAGGTCGATGAAATATGGGCTTCGCCATAAGCTTCAACCTTGACAACCCGTTTGGATGTTGTAGTTTTCTTTGCCATAATTCATCAGTTTTTACTTGGTCGCCTTCTTCTTGTTGGCAACGGTCTTCTTGCGACCCTTGCGGGTACGGGCGTTGTTCTTGGTGCTCTGGCCACGGACGGGAAGTCCGAGACGATGGCGGATTCCGCGATAGCAACCGATATCCATGAGGCGCTTGATGTCCATCTGGACGGAGGAGCGGAGCTCGCCCTCGATCTTGTACTCCTCGTTGATCTCGGTACGGATCTTGGCGATCTGGTCGTCATTCCAGTCGCCCACTTTGATGGTAGGGTCGATCCCGCACTTCTCGAGGATACGCTTCGCAGAAGAGCGGCCGATACCGAAGATATAGGTCAGACCTATCTCTCCCTGTTTGTTGTTCGGTAAATCTACACCGGCGATTCTAGCCATAATTATACTTTACTTAATTTGTTACTGATTGATTATCCTTGGCGCATCTTGAACTTGGGGTTCTTCTTGCAGATGACGTACAGACGGCCTTTGCGTCTGACGATCTTGCAATCCTCGCTGCGCTTCTTGATGGATGTCTTGACTTTCATATCGATGAGTTTTTATTTGTATCTGAAAGATATTCTGCCCTT
Organism: Bacteroidales bacterium; assembly: GCA_017960585.1. Lineage (GTDB taxonomy): Bacteria > Bacteroidota > Bacteroidia > Bacteroidales > UBA932 > Cryptobacteroides. The sequence continues at coordinate 164 of JAGCYX010000065.1, read as the reverse complement.
GGTTAAATCGTAAGGTGAAATTTCGACTCTCACTTTGTCGCCGAGAAGAATATGGATAAAGTTCATGCGCATCTTGCCCGAAATGTTGCATAGCAGGACGTGACCGTTCTCAAGCTCGACTTTGAACATCGAGTTCGGAAGGGTCTCGATAACCTTTCCATCTT
>JAGCYX010000064.1 GCA_017960585.1 Bacteroidales bacterium | reverse complement strand
GGCGGAAAGCAACCCGATACAGGCCATCCCCCATCGGCAGGAACACACGTATAAACTCTTCCGGCGTCATTCACTTATTAGACGGAAAAAACGGCAGAATATTACATCGCGGGAGCAAAAAAGCCCTGATTTGCTCCCGGATTGCAAAAAATCCGGTCGCCGGGAGCGGAGAAGGGCCTAAGTGCTCCCGGCAACCGTATCATAGCGCCAAAGCCGCACGAACGGCTTCACCAATCTGCCCGCCCCGGAGGTCCCGCTTGAGAATCGTCCCGTCGGGGCCGAAGAGGATGACATGGGGGATTCCGTTGATACCATAGGCATCCATAGCAACGTTACCGGTGCCGAGAATCTGCTCCCACGGAAGTGCGTGCTTACGGATGGCTGCTCGTGAATCCTCAGGCTTATCAGAGACGGCAACACCCAGGATAGTGAAATCGGTTCCGTTAAACCGGTTATAAACCTCTTTGAGTAGTGGCATTTCCACAATACAGGGTTGGCACCAGCTGGCCCAGAAATCCACAAGGACATACTTGCCTTTGCCGATGTAGTCTGAGAGCCGGACCGTGCCACTATCGGCATCGACGCTGAAATCCACAAATGGCATCCCTTCCTTGGAACGGAGTCTGCCCTGAATATCTTTCAGAATCATTTGAATCCGAGCTGTTTGAATTACGGTCGAGTCCAGCGTATGAATCAGGGAATCCTTCTGCTCGTCAGTCAGGTCCCCCTGCAGGCCGACCAATCCTTTTACGGACAGATAATTGTCCTTATGCTTTTCCATATCCTCACGGTATAGTGCTTGGAGTTTATCGGAAATCGGGCGACGGAGTTCTGCTATCGAATCAAGCTGTTCCTTGGGAGCTCCGTCACGCTGCATAGATAAGTACCGAGAGGCGAAATCCGCCATTTCTTGATAAACTTGGTCCACCTCTAACATCCTGTAGTTGATCGATTTCTTATTGGAAGACTTGAGCGTGGCCCCCTCCGGTGAAAAAACCAACGACAGATTCGATCCATCCGGAATGAGAGCCTGACTAATCCGTTTCCCATCCATCATGCAGGAGAAGGTCGCGACAACAGCGGGATTAGTGGCTAATTCATAGATAAAGGTCCCGTCGGTTATCTCTATTGGCTCATTTATATTGTAGTCTAGCACAAAGACGGTGACCTGGTCGGCTGTCCCGCCTTCGATGCGTCCTTGAATAAGTGTCGTCTCTGTGGTTTTCGGCGCACAAGCGGCCAGCAGGAGGCCGAGTATGGCAAAAGTGATTCTTTTCATCAATTTTCTATGCTGTTATTCCTGTTTCAATGCCTTATCCAACCCCGTCAAAACATCCTCGCTGTACCCGATGATCTTATCTTGAATCTTTCCGTCCCGGCCAACGATCAAGTATGTCGGGAAGGCATTCGATTCAATCTGCTCGTAGATTGTATCCAATTGTTCGTCCGAGAAATAATAGTGGTCACCCTGGATGTCGCCGATCATTTCCTTCCACTTCGGAAGCGGGGAGGTCGTGCTGGTGAAATACACGAAAGTAACGTCCTTAAAACGGCTGTCCTTCAAAGGTTCCATGGCCTTGTGTCCCTCCCGGCAGGGGCCGCACCACGTTGCCCAGAAATCGACAAGGACCACTTTCCCCTTATACTGAGAAAGAATGGTGTCCAGTAGTTTATTCGCGGGGACATCCGGGATCTCCTTCACGCAGGCCGGCATTGCCGCCGAAGCGGCTTCATTGGCCTCCTGCAGGGAAAGAATGCATTCCTTGTAAAAAGGCGAATCCAAGGCGTCGAGTATGGCCATATCGTCATCGTCAGGCGTTGCACCTTTCAGGACTTTCTGCGAAATCGGGTAAGCGTCGATATAGTCGGCCTGCAGGCATTTCCTGTCCGGAAACACCAGCGGACTGAGCGATGGAGCCAGGATACCTGCGGGTCCCATAAGTATCATCCTGGGGTTGTTCAGATCGAGTTCCTTCAGGAATGACAAGTCTTCCGGCGAGAATGATTCTGCGACATATCCCGTCCGGTCTCCATTATGAGCCGACTCATATTGCACCCTTCTGATGTAACCTGCGTTTGACAAGGCGGATATTGCCTCGGAGGCGATAAATGCCTGAAGATACTCCCGCTGAGCGGGAGATATGGAATCATCCGCATCAAGAGTTGCCTTTTTCTCCTTGTAGATTGTATACACGGTATTCGCGTATTCCGACATATTTTTGGCATCGGAGGCAAATTCGCCGTTCAAAGCATTGAACGAATACTCCTCGCCTTCGCGCCCAAGATTGTTGATTTCGGCAAAATAGCCGGAATACACTGCATAAGGAGAAGGATTCTCTGGTAGTGAAAGCCGTTCCGCAGTAAGGTTCCTCCCGCTTCCATCAACCGTAACCGTGACGGTTTCGCCTGGATGGATCAAGATATATCCATACGAAAAGTCGTGTCCAACGCGGAGAATCGCCCTGGCCGGACCGTGATGTTCAAAAGAGAAAGAGGCAACTCCGTTGTCATCCATAACGGTCGAATACTCGTTCTGCTCTGGCGGGAAATAGTCGTCGACATACAAGGTGACATTCACCGGTTGAAGCCCTTTTAACGAACACGGGAGTTGGACTTCCAACCTGGATGTACCGGCCTTGAGTTCAATCTCCGGCAATGCGTCTGAATGCGTAGCGGGGACTTTCAGCGTTGTTCCGACTTTCCCGCTCAGATCTATGTGATAGAAGTTGAATGCCCCCGCGACACCCTCTGCTTCAATATAGCTGATATCCTTTGTTTTTTCCGGTATCGGCTCGAAGAAAAGCTTGTACTCGGCATTCCCGTTGTCATCCATGTGCAAATGCTCACCGGGCGTAATTCCTTCGGTCCCCTTCAGCGCATAACGCGCCTTCCCATCGGTCAGGTAGGCTTCCGGAGCGACCTGAATCCACCATTGCGGCCGGAAAAAGGATTTGAAAGACAGGATCGTGGCCGTGTCCGTCCGTTCCACGCTGACCAGTTCCTGCGAATTGGCATTCCGGAAGGCATAGTGCGGATAGTCCACTTTCTGAGGCAGTTTTCCGGTGCAAGCCACCAACAGAACCATAACGAATGCTGTAACGATGCTTTTTCTCATATCAAGTAAATTTCTGTGAAGATAGTTGTATTTCTATTCATCCGCCAGGTCAAAACCCCCGATTGCCCCGTTAAATCCCCGTTTTTACCCTTTTGTAGTCCAACCTTCCGGCGTCATTCACTTATTAGACGGAAAAAAACGGCAGAATATTACATCGCGGGAGCAAAAAAGCCTTGATTTGCTCCCGGATTGCAAAAAATCCGGTTGCCGGGAGCGGAGAAGGACCTCTGTGCTCCTGGCAACCGCTTTTTACTTCTTCTGGGTGGGACGCACCTGGAAGATGATGGGAATTCTCAGATTCGTGGCGATGGCCTTTCCGTCCTTGGTCTTTCCCGGTTCCCACTTCGGGGATTTCAGGATAGTGGCCGTCACCAGGGCATCCAATTCCGGGCAGACGCTTTCCGTCACCTCGACATCGCCGATGCTTCCGTCCGCAAGCACCTCGAACGAAACCCGCATCGTGCCTGAGTGATTGCAATCTTTCGGCACGTCAATGCGTCGGGAAAGCCATTTGCTGAAATCATTGAGATCTCCGCCTTGGAATGTCGGCATCTGATCCGGCACGAGACGGAACGGGATGAGATCGTCATCATTCTGGTCCCGATAACTGACCACGACGATTTCTTCCATCTCCATCGGCGCTTTCAAGTTGACAACGATGACGCCGTGCGACGCCTTGTCGCCATACCTCTTAAACGCCGCCTCGTCCTTCAGCATCTGAACCGATTCGATTCGGCTCTGAGAGAGCGCATCGTACTCCGCTTTCGTGATTTCTTTCTCCTCGCCCCACGCCTGCCGCAAGATAATCAACGGATTCTGATTCTGCCCGGCTGGCACTTGCACAAGGCTTGGAGATTCTCTATTGGCTGCCCCTTCAACGGAGATGGCTTGTTTGCGCAATCTGAAAACGACAGGAAGTTGCAGGGTGACTTTGACGGGTTTATTGTCCATCAGGGCGGGTTGCCAGCGGGGAGAAGAAGATACGACGCGCACAGCCTCCTCATCCAGTTGTTCGTTCACACCCTGTAAGACTTTGACATTACGCACATTGCCATCCTCACAGACATCATAGGAAACCACCACACATCCCTCCATACCGGCATCCCAGGCCGATTTAGGATATACGAGTTGACTGGAGACCCATTTTCCAAATTGGGATGCATCATCGTATTGAAAACGAGGTGCCAGCATAACAGGACTTTTCAAACTTTCACGACTTGCTCTATCGTTATCAGTTGCGCCGGAAGTCGATTGTGCCTGCGAGCCTTTGATGGTTATAATCACGACACCGTTCCCGGCCTTTTCTCCAAATCGCTCCGAAGCCTCCGGTCCCTGCAGTAAATCAACGGATTGAATCTCTTCTCTATCAATCATATTGAGTTCTTCCTGCGTAATCTCCTTTTCCTCACCGGAATCGTTATGTAGAATATACAAAGGCGTCACTACTTGGGCGCGGTAGCGGACCTTAGTCACGCCCGCTTGCCCGAGTTGGTCGAGCAACTCGCGCATCAACGCTTCTGGTGTTTCCGGGACGGCATCCATGCTGGCAATAATCTCCTGCCCCGGAAGTTGCAGGGATTGAAGATATGATGTAATCTCGTTCAACTGGTACTCTTTGCCTTCAATGACAATCTTTCCGTCCGCATCAACCTGGATCGTAATGTTTTTCTCCTGAATATTGCTATCTTTGTCCTTCGGGACATAGACAGTCCGTGCCTGCAGGCCAAGCCCTAAGCAGATGAGCGGGAGCAGATAGAGCGCCCGCAGGCCTCTCGCGAGAGAGGATTTGGATTTTGACATCATAGTAATACGATTTTTAAGGATACTGTGATTAAAGCTGTTAGCAACTGAGTAGCCGCTCTTGCTGACAGCTTTTCTTATTAATAGATACTGATAGTCTCTCAGATTGGCGCCACTGCGCAGCACGGCGTCATCCGCCTCATACTCATGGAGTTCCTGCAGGTCGGTGCGGAGCATCCAGATGGCCGGGTTGAAGCACTGGAGGGCGGACAGGACGTCCACCAGCAGCAGCTCGATGGAGTGGCCGTAGCCAATGTGCGCCTTCTCGTGAGCGAGGATGGAGGCGTGATCGCCTTCCCAGTCCTTGCGGGACAGGACGATGTAGCGCATCCAGCTGAAGGGATCGAGGTCGCGGTCCGTGACGATGATCTTGCAGCCGTCCTCCTCCCGGACGCATTCGCCCTTGCGCACGATGCGCGCGATACAGAGGATGGAAATAAACACGCGGACGAGCACGAAGGCGACGCCGGCCCAGAACAGGATCATCAGCGCCGTCTGCCACCAGGGAGCGGACGGTTCCGCAACCGATGCCATCTCCACGGCAGACAATTCCGGCAGCGCCACCGCCTCCCCGGTGACCTGAAGATCCATTTCCACCGGTTTGTGAATAGTGATGATGCACAGCGGCAGCAGGAACGACAGCACGGCCGTGCCGACCAGCACCACGCGGTTGAAGCGGTGGAAGGTTTCTTTCTTCAGAAGGAAACGGTAGAAGAGGTAGAATACAAGCAGCGCTGCGGCCACCTTGCCTTCATAGATGAGGAACTCCATCATTTCTGCTGACCTTTTTCAACCAGTTCAATCAATTCCTTCAGCTCCTCGATGCTAATCTTCTCCTCCTGCACCAGGGCGGACACTGCACTCAGGTAGGAGTTGTCGAAATACTTGTCTATGAGACCGATCAGCGAGCGCTGCTTGTATTCTTCCTTCGTCACCTTGGCGAAATACTGGTAGGTGGGGCCATAGGCCTTGTGGTCGATGAAGCCTTCCTCCTGAAGCGTGCGCACCTGCGTGGACAGCGTGGAGAAATGCGGCTTTGGTTCGGGATACAGTTCCCGTAACTCCCTGACAAACAAGGGCCCTTTCTCCCAGAAGTGGCCCATGATTACCTCTTCTTTTTTGGTCAGTCGTTTCATATCTGCAGTCGTTTTCTGCAAATATAACTAAATTATTTAGCTACACAACTATTTACAATAATTATTTGATTACTTTTTGTAACCAAAGCAAAAAAAGACTGAAGGTTGCGTTAACTCGTCCTATAGCGTTTCCCCGGGAAGAATTTGGAGACTTCCCGGCAGTAGCGCGCGTACTCGGGGTATTTGGCGGAACTGATCTCCTCGGCGAAGGCGCTGCTGCCGAGGAAGAGAACGATGAGGAGCAGGGCGCCGATGATGCTCCAGTTGATGATGCCGATGCCGCCTCCGACGGAGAAGAGGTAGAAGGCGCACCAGGTGCCCTGCTCCGCGAAGTAGTTGGGATGGCGGCTGACGCCCCAGAGCCCGACGGTATTGAAGCCCTTGTTGTACGGGGCCGGCAGTTCGCTCAGGCTTTTGCCAGACTTCAGCATCTTCCACTTGGTGGACTGGAACGCCCACTGCAGCTCGTCGGCGACGGTTTCATAGACGATGAAGCCCAGCATCAACACGGCGGCCAGGGAGTCCACCCAGCCGAAAGGAACCGTCACGTTCATCAGCACCAGTGCCGGGAAGGTGGTCATCAGCACCAGGGCGTTCTGGTAGATGCTGATGAAGAACAGATTGAAGAGCATCCATTTCCAGTGCGGCTGGAACTCCTTCTTCGCACGCAACACCGCCCAGCGGTAGTCCTCCTCCCCTTCCCAGAACTTGAGCCGGTAGGCGCCCTTCCGGGCGAAGTTGAAGGTGAGGCGGCAGCCCCAGAGCGTGGCCAGCACGGCCATCACCGCAAGGCGCGGCGTCATGCCGCCCCGCGCCGCGATGACCCAGGTGTATGCGATGGGCAGCAGGCTCCAGAGTTTGTCCATCTGGCTGTTGTTGCCGGTGAGTTCGCCGACGACGAAGCAGAACAGGGCGCTGCAGCCGGCGATGATGCCGAGAATCTTGAGTGTTTCCAACTGGGATGCATCCAGGGCCGGTCCCACGAAGATATACAGCAACGGACAGGCAATGATGGAGATACCGATGAGGGTACCGACGAGTTTGATGTTCATACGAGCAGGGTTCGGTTAATAATCATCGGCAAATATACGGATTCTGTCGCAGATTATGAGTACCTTTGCGCGCTATGAATACGATTTGGATTGTTCTGCCCATTTTGACCCTCCTGATGTTCGACCTGGGGCTGTCCCTGCGGTTCGAAGATTTCGGCAAGGTGTTCCGGCACCCCTGGCCCATCGTGGTGGCGCTGTTCGGGCAACTGGTTCTGCTGCCGGCCATTGCGCTCGGCCTCGCTTATCTGTTCCGGCTGCCGCCGGTCTTCTTCATCGGCCTGGTACTCATCGCCTGCTGCCCGGGCGGGAGTTCTTCCAACGTATTCTCCAAGCTGGCGAAAGGCGATGTGGCGCTCTCGGTCACGCTGACCGCCATCAGCAGCGTCATCACGCTGTTCACCATCCCCTTCATCATGAGCTGGGCCACGCAGCTGGTGGGCGACAGCGTCGGGATATCCCTCCCGGTAGGTAATCTCATCAAACAGAACCTGGTGCTGATGCTCCTGCCGGTCCTGCTCGGCATCGGCCTGCATTATGCCTGGCCGCGGGCGGCGGAGAAGACCGACAAGGTTCTCTCCAAACTGGTCTTTCCCCTGCTGCTGGTCCTGATCACGGTGTTCTACATCCAGCATCACCGGACCATCCTGGACAACATCGGCGTGCTGGGCGCCTGCGTGACCGCGCTCATTCTGCTGGCCATCGGCTGCTCCTCCCTGCTGTCCCGCCTGGTCAGGAACGACGCGCAGCAGCGGCGGACCGTCATCATCGAAGTGGGTATGCAGAACGCGGCGCAGGCGATTGCCATCGCCTCCAGCCCGCTCATCTTCGCAAATGAAGTGATGGCCATTCCGGCCATCCTGTACTCCCTGATGATGAATATCGTGCTGCTGACCTACGTCGGGCTCGTGCGGCGGCGTCTATAGCATATAGCGCAGGATCACCAGGCCATCTCCCGTTTCCGCCGGGCGGCAAACATAATTGCTGCCGTCATAGATGACACCGAGCGGGAAGTCTTCGCCCCGGACGGCCTTGTATTGTTTGTTCTTCAGATTGTAGACGAGGACGGCGCTCTCCCCTTCCAGTTCGAAAGCGAGATAGAGCCGGTCGGCCGTTTTCTGCACGTTAGTAAAGGTGGGCTGCCGCTTGCCGAAGTCCCATTCATACGGGACGCAAACGAAATCACCGGCCGTGTATAAATCTATTTCTCCGGACCGGGAGAGGAAACTGTAAACCGAATCCCCGCAGCGGAAAAAGCGGGAGTTCTGCACCTCCGCTGCCGGAGCATACGCGTGTGTCGTTAAATAATCTGAATAGTATCGGGCAGAGGAATAGAAGCCGATCCCTCCGACAACATAGCCGCAGCCGTATGCGAATCCGTCTTTGCTGCCCAGCATAAAAAAGGAATCGTCATCCACCCGGCCCAGGCTTTTCAGCGTCACGCCCCCGTTGTCGAACGGGTATTCCGCCAGGAGGGAACCGTCCGTCACAGCATAATCGAAGAAGGCATCCTGCGTCAGGACCTCCAGTGTTTGATTCCGATATACCGAAAAATCGACAATCGTGTCGGCCAGCGTTATCGTGGTCACATATTCTCCGTTCCAGTCAAAAAACAGGATCTCGTTCTTCCCGGCATCCAGCAGGAAGAAACGGTCCACGGCGACATCCAGCAAAGCCGTCTCCCGTCCAGGGACCGACCCTTCCGGAAAGCGGAGCGGAATCGCCACGGCCTCAGCGTAGACGTCTCGGGCGCTGGCCGGATGTTTCAGCGCCCGGTCGAGGTCGACTTTCAGTTTGTCGGAGCCGCCCAGCCCGCAGGAGGCGGTCAGCAGGGCGGCCGACAGGATGGCAAAAAACCGTTTCATCATTACAGGCGGGGTTTCTGGACCATTCTGATAACCAGGGATATCATATAGATAATCATCCCGTAGATAACCGGGATCAGGATCACCTTGATGCCGAAGAGCACGCCCGGCGAGATCAGGTCGAACATGCCGTGCACCTCACTGCCCAGATCGATGGCCACCTGCTGCAACGTGGACAGGGCCCCGTAAAGCGGGAACAAGGGAGAAACGAGACCGAATACGAGGGCGAACTTGCCGATTTCCTTCACCCAGCGGGGTGCTTTCCAGGCGGCGAAGAAAAGAGCGACCAGGAGAACCGTAAGGACGGACATATACAGGAGACCGCCATCAACAAACAATTTGAACATAAGGCTATGAGTTTTGTGGGTTAAACTGGGAGCAAAAGTAATCGTTAGCCGCTTTCCATCCAAGCCGAAACCCCGGGAAGACCAGTTAAATCCCCAATATCGGCTTTTACTATGCCGGAACTGCGGTTTATTTACTATTTTTGTGTAGGTAATGAAACGGCTGCTGATCATATCCTACTGGGTTGTCTCCATCCTGCTGGTGGCGCTCGTCCTCGTCAGCCTGGGATATCGCTTCCTGGAGGCGCTCTTCGTCGGGACGCTGTTCCTGCCCGGCGCCCTGGCGGCGAAGTTCTTTTTCCCGAAGGTGGATCTCAAGAAACGACGTTCGGGCATCAAAGACGCCATCTTCATCGTGCTGGGCATCCTGGCCGGGGAGATCCTTCTGTTTTTGGTCACCCACTATTATATCATCCTTCTTCGGGAGGGTCATTATGTCCCGCCTGAACGCATACCGGACATCCCCCATCTCCTGACCAATCCCGTCTTCATCGCGCTCATCCTGACTGCGCTCGCCGCAGGCTGCTATTTCTTCGAGGCCTGGCTGGACCGGAAGCGCCCCAGCGCGCCCGGTCCCATCTCGTTCGTTTCGGACCGGAAGACGGTCAGCCTGCCCCGCGAGGAGATCCTCTATGTCGAGTCCAACGATGACGCCACCGTCGTGGTGGCGACGGGCGGCCGGCGGTTCAAGAATTACACGCCGATTTCCCAGTGGGAGGCCAACCTGAGCCCCCAGTTCATCCGCATCCACCGCGCCTTCCTCGTCAACCGGGCCGCCATCACCCGCATCGACGTGGACCTCCTCTACATCGACGACATCCAGCTTCCGATCTCCCGGAAGTACAAGGACGCGGTTACCGGGAGCAAATAGCTGCTGCCGGGGCCCATATTTCGTCGAAGCGAAACGGCGCTTCGTCGAAAAAGGGCCGTTCATTCGTCGAATAGCGGGTCAGGGTGTAATGAATAATTGCTATCTTTGTAAAAATGCTCACGAGATGAACAGAAATCGTAACCGTCTCATCCTCAACATCGCGCAAGTCCTGGTCTGGGCCTGTGCGATGTTGCTGCCCGCCGGCGTGACCTGGCTGATCTCGGGTGACAGCGTCCGCTTCAATATGACCTTCTGGTCGTCCTTCCGCATGCTGGCGCCGATCTGTCTGGTGTACCTGATCAATTATTTCTGGCTGGTCCCCAGGTTCCTGTTCCGCAAGGAGATCGTCTGGTTCATCGTCCTGAACGTCGTCCTGCTGGCGCTGCTCAACATCCCGAGCTTCCTGCCTCGTATGGATATCCCCGAGCCCTGGCGGGAGCACGTCCATCGGAGAGACATCCTGGCTTTCCGCATTCCGACCCTCATCTCTGCGGCGTTCTTCCAGCTGGTGTTCATCTTCCTCGCCATCGGCGCGCGCTCCATCATCCGCTCCAACGACATCCAGTACCAACTCCAGGAGGAGAAGCGCAAGACGGCCGAGGCCGAGCTGACCTGGCTCAAGCACCAGCTCAACCCGCACTTCCTCTTCAACACGCTCAACAACATCTCCTCCCTGACCCAGATCGATCCGGACAAGGCGCAGGAGAGCATCGGCGAGCTCAGCGACACGCTCCGCTACGCCCTGTATGACACCGACACCGACAAGGTCCCGCTTTCGGGCGAGGTCGCCTTCATGAACAATTACATCCACCTGATGCAGCTCCGCTGCAATGAGCTCACGGAGGTCACGACCTCCTGGGAGCAGCCTTCGGGCGATGTCAAGATCGCCCCGCTGCTGTTCATCTCCCCGATCGAGAACGCCTTCAAGCACGGCGTCAACGCCCGGATGGCGTCCTTCGTACACATCGGACTGCATCCGGAGGAGAAGGACCTGGTGTTCACCTGCGAGAATTCGACCTTCGAGAAGAGCGGCGAGGACCACATCGGTTCCGGCATCGGCGTGGAGAACCTGAAGCGCCGCCTAGAACTCATCTATCCGGAGGCTTATACCTACGAACAGAACGAAAAGGACGGCGTCTATTCCGTCCGCATCACCCTCAAGAACCTGCTGGGATGAAAGCACTGAGCTGCATTGTCGTCGACGACGAGCCGCTGGCCGTCAAGATGCTTGAAAACTTCATTTCTAAGACTTCGTTCCTCTCGCTGGAAGCGTCTTTCACCGATCCGGTGGCGGCGCTGGAGGCCATCCGTGAGACGCGGCCCCAGCTGGTCTTCCTGGATATCCAGATGCCCGACCTGAACGGAATGGAACTCTCGCGCATGGTCCCGGAGGGGACGCGCATCATCTTCACCACGGCGTTCAAGGACTATGCATTCGACAGTTACGAAGTGTCCGCGCTGGACTTCCTGCTCAAGCCGATCCGCTACCAGAAGTTCCTGGAGGCGGCGGAGAAGGCGCGTCAGTGGTTCGAGTTGAAAGAAAACGCCGAATCGGCTTCCGACGCCGCTCCGGGCAGCGCCAGCGCACAGCAGGATTCCATCTTCGTCAAATCCGAGGGGCAGTTGCGCAAGGTGGCTTTCTCCGACATCCGCTACGTGGAGGGCATGAAGGACTACGTCCTGCTGTACCTCTGCTCCGAGAAGCGCCCGCTCGTGACCCACATCACCATGAAGGCCGTCGAAGAACTGCTTCCGGAAGGCATCTTCATGCGGGTTCACCGTTCCTACATCATCGCCCTGGACAAGATCGAGTCCATCGGCGGCTCCTACGACATCTCCATCGGCGGCGCCCTCATCCACGTCTCCGACGCGTACAAACCTGCGTTTGAGAATTACCTATCGCAGCGGATGCTGCGGTAGAGACCCGGCGGCAGCAGGCGGAATGTCCCTCTCGCGGGCGGCCGCAAATTATTTTTCGTGCAGTTGCTCGAAAAACCAATTTACGCTCCGCCCTCCACAACGCCGACGCAGCCCATCCGCCCGATGCCACCTGCCGGGAACACCGGGGGACTTCACCGCTCTTGGAAACTTTTTGTAGCCTTCCGGGGAAGGATTCCGTCTAACAGGTGAAACAATTAAAAAAGATTGGATATGTTTACGATTCTTACAACTGACGGATGGGAGGTTCTGGACCATCTTGTCCAATCCTTGATTCCGATTGCGATTGTGGTCGTGCTCCCCGTGCTGGTGGTCTGGCTGGTCATGCGGACCCGGCAGCATGAGGTGGACCGGAAGACGGAGATCCTGATGAAATCCATTGAGAACGGGGCGGAGCTGAGCCCGGACTTCTTCAACATGGCGAAACGACCGAAGTCCGTCAAGGACAAGTTGATGGGCTACCTGACCACGGCGATGGTGACGGGTGTCATCGGCTTGATAACGATGCTTGCACAGGTGGTCTATTATTCCACGGCGAATTTGTGGGAGGATAAATCTGGTTTCACATTAGTGTTTCTATGTATTTCCGGCGTCATCCTCGCCGTAGGCATCGCCTTCCTGGTTGTGTATTTCGTCGGAAAGAAGACCTGCGCCAGGGAGTTGGCGGAACTCGAGCGGTAATCGATTGACCCGCGAGGAGTTTATAGGATTGGTTTCAGCCGAGCAGGAGCCGCTAAGGCGTTTCCTGCTCAGCTTGTGCGGTGACCCGGCGGAGGCCGATGACATCGCGCAGGACGCACTGGTCAATGCATACGTAGCCTCGGGCTCCTTTCGCGGCGAGAGCCGCTTCGGCACCTGGCTCTTCCGGATCGCGTACAACATCTTCATCGACCGCCAGCGCAGGCGCAAATTGCCCACCGGGCCGCTGGAAGAGGGCGCCGGGACGCTGGCAGACGGGGTCACCGCGGATGCAACATTCCGCCACGAGGCACTGCACCGTGCCATCCGGCGGCTGCCGGAGAAGGAGCGCGCGGCCCTGCTGCTCTTCTATATGGAGGACCGACCGATCAAGGAAGTAGCCGAAATCCTCGGCATACCTGCCAGCAGTGTCCGGGTGTACCTGACCCGGGGTCGGCAACACCTGAAAGCACTTTTGGAAAAATGGAAGACGAAATAAGAACCCTCCTGCATGAAACGGCTCCGCAGCCGTCCGACCCGGCGGCTTTCCGCCTGGAACTGAACGCCCGGCTTTCCGCCGTCGAGCAGATCAAAACCTACCGCGACCGCGAATACCGCCGCAGCCGCCGGACGATGTACTTTGTTTTCGCGGCGGGAATCCTGCTCGGCGTGGTGCTCACGGCGCTGGCCCTCCTGCATCCGGTCGAACTGCCGGACATCTCCCTCCCCATTCCGCCAGAGGGCCTGGCCGGGCGCTATGCCGGCTACGTCGCGATGGCCCTCGGCGCCATCACCGCCGCCTGCGCCATTGTCCTCCCGCTCACCCTGACCCGCCACCGGTCCCGCTTCCTGGATAGTTGATTCCGGGAGCGCTGGAGCCCTTCTCCGCTCCCGGCGAACGGAATTATCGTACTCCGGGAGCAAAACGGGGTGCCTGTGCTCCCGCAACCTACTTCCTCCCGAAGAGCGCGATCAGATCGCGCTCTTCCAGACGCAGCATTCTTTGTATCTGTTTGTTCCCCGCCTGATAGTCAAAGTGCATCTTTTTGGCAATTTCCAGTTTTGCATCTTTGGGCAGGGTGGCCGGACGCGAGTTGCCGTAATCATCTTTGCACAGTTGCCGAACCACGAGAAAGAGTTCATCGTCGGTATAATACACGAGGTCTCCCAACTGGGCAGCAATGCTGCGATAAACCTCGACATTCCGGGACAGAAGGAAGAAATAACTTCTTGCGCTTTGGAACATCCTTTCCGCCATGGCCAAATTACAATAGGATGTTGGAAGAATGTATCCGTCTACGACCAGGTGGTCGTCCGGATAATCAATTGCATGGCTCCGGAATAATTGTCTCTTCTCCCGAAAGGTTAAATCCCCGTACCGGGTACCCTGCAGGAATGGGATATCGGGGTTGCAGAAGAAACGGTTGGCGCCCCAAGGATAGGAGAAAGGCGTATAACGGGCATCCACCAGGTAGCCGTTCCGGTTCACATAGGCTATCGTATTCCGAAGCGTCTCCAGGTTATCAATCGGGAAGAGGGATGCCTCGAAGCGGGACAGATTTTTAACGACACCTTTGTCCACAAGATAGCGTTGCAGTCTTCGCTTGAATAAGGAAAACCATTCCAAAATACGGGCACGATCTCCGGACAGGACAAGATGCAGGTGATTCTTCATGATCTCAAACGTCAGGACAATCACGCCTTTTGTCTGCCAGGTACAGAAGGCAACGAGGTTCATTGCAAAGCGGAAATCTGCTTCATCTTCAAACAGAATCTCCATTTGTTCGCCAGGCGTGCAGAGGTGATAATAGGGTCCATTGTTTTGGAAAATAAGTTCGCACTGACACTCTGCGTCATAAAAAGTGCGAGCATGAGGAGTTTTATTTCTATAAGTATTCATGTAGGCAAAGATTGTAAAACACAGCCGTTTTCTTTGCCGATTAAACGTTTAATGTCGAACATCTTTCCATAGTATTGAAAATCAATGATATATGATCGAATGGTCCTGAATGGAATCATACATAATAACGGATTTTGGCCTGATTATGTATGATTCAGACTATATCCTCCGTTACATTTCCGTCCTTGACGTGTTATATAGATAGACGGCACGATTCATGCCTAATGGGCGCAGCGTGGCACAGGATTATTTAACTGAGGCATTCATCCGGCTTCGACAGAAGCTCAAATTGATTTCCGGACGCGTATTGGCGGATCCGGAAGGGGCGGAAGATGTCCTGCAGGACAGTTTTGTGCGGCTTTGGAGAAAGCGGTATCCGCTACGGTCGGAGCAGGAGGCAGAGGCACTGCTAACTCGGACGGTACGGAATGCGAGCCTCAATGAACGGCGACGAAAACGGCCGCAACCGCTGGAAACGGATTTGCCGGATGAACGCCCGGATCCCGACGAAAGGCAACGGGCATACGACGAACTGAAACAAAAGATAGACAGCGAGTTGACGCAACTGCAGAAGTACATTTTGGAAGAAAAGGAATATGGCGGGCGGACGCTGGAGGAGATTGCCCGGGAACTGGGGATGGAAGCGGCAGCAGTGCGGATGCAACTCTCCCGCGCGAGGAAAACACTAAGAAACGCTTTGAAAGATGACAGATAAAGAAAAATATATAAACTTGATGCAACGCTACTGGGAAGCGGAGACCTCTCCCGATGAGGAGCAGGCGCTGGCCCGATACGTTGCAAGGGTGGACGATCCGGAGTTCGATGAGCTCCGGGGCGTTCTGGGTTACCTGTCCATCGGTCGGCAGGAGAAAACCCGTCGGAGCCGGTCCATCCGGTCCTATGCTTTCGCACTGGCGGCCAGCGTCGCCATCGTGGCAGCCCTTGGCGTCAGCCTCTCGATCAGGCATCCTCGCATTCCGCCGGAGTCCTGCGTCCGCTATGCCTACGGCCAGAAGGAAAATGACAATACACTGATTATGAATTCCGTAGAGGATTCTCTGGCTGAGTTCTTCGGGCAGGATACTCCTGCGGAAACCGGTTTAATTGAAATGTTCCGGCGATGAAGAAGATACTCACAAGCATCCTGGCCCTGCTGCTGTTTGCCAGTGCCGCCTTCGCCCAGCGGGATCTGAACTGCTATCCGATCTTTCAAGGGAAAGTGGTCCCCGAAAGGCAGATGGTGGCCACGGAGGTCCGCGGCAGCAGTATGTCAACTTATAAACTGGATTATTACCGAGGTGTCTCTTTTCAGGCTGATACGCTGCTGGCCCGGAAGGTGGCGGCTCTGGTCAGGGCAGATGTCTCCGCTGCGAATGCGACAGAAACCGAGACCGTCGGTGAAATGTTGACCTATGCCCTGATCCAGCCCAAAACCAGGGGACGCATCCATCGCTACCTCTGCTACCAGGCCCGGCCCGTGGACGGGCAATGGAAGGTAACCATCCTTTATCTGGAGGGTTCCGCGACCCTTGCCGATTTGCGCGGAATGTTTGAAAAACAATAAATTACATAATGATGAAGAAGCTCTTTGTTGCTACCTTGGCTGTGCTGGCAGTGCTCTCTGCAGCCGCCCAGACTCCCGGAACCGAATCGACGGTTGTGGGGAAAAAACTGAATTTTGAAGCGCCGCTCTTTGGCGTGACGGTGAAGAACGTCAAGCCGCAGTGGTCGGTGGTCGCTTTCGGGGAAGTAAACCTCGGGTATAGCCACGCCTTGCATGTCCCTGAAATATACAACACCTATGAAGCGACCACGGCGACCGGGGAAAAGGTCGAAGTGACAGGTGGTTACATCGGGCTTCGCCCGGGCGGCATCTGCGGAGACCTTTCCCTGGTGGAACTGCGTTTCCGGCCGTGGCGGAACGGCAATCTGTTCATGATGGGGTTGAACCTGGGTTTTGAGAGCCACTATCTGCGCAACAGCGCTTTGTTCAACAAGGACAACGAGCCCGTTTATGTAAAAGTCACGGGCGCTTCTATCGGTGTTTATTCGGAGCGTTTCCTTTCTTTGGAACTGGGCTATGTGCATGAAGCCGGAGACTGGTCTTTTGGCTTCCAGGTACTTCCCGGTTTCGGGTATTCACAATACTCCAACAACTACAATACGAACCTCCCCTTTTTGATGAAGGATGATCTCGTCTTGCAGTTGGATGCGAAATACGCTCAGCGCCAGGACAATGCGATCGGAGCACTCGGATTCCGTTTCGGGGCCAGGGCGTCCGTCTGGTATCGCAAGTTCGGTGCGTTCGTTTCCTATCGCCCCGCCAACACGGGTTACCGCGGCGGGCCGGAGTACAGCACGATCAGTGCCGGATTGACGATCCGGTACTAAAAGCGATTGCGGGAGCACAGGCACCCCGTTTTGCTCCCGGGACACGGAAAAACTGTTCGCCGGGAGCAAATAACCGTTCCAGCGCTCCCGGCAGGCGGCAGCAGGCGGATGGACTGCGTCGGCGTTGTGGAGGGCGGAGCGCCGCACGCGAGGGCACATCCGCCCGCCGTCCGTGAGTTTGCATTTGCGGAGGGAAATGCGTATTTTTGTAGGTTGTGCGTAGTGCGCGCACGCGTGGGAAATGGAAGAACAGGCCGCGAAAATACGGATTGACGAGCTCCGGGAGATTCTCCGGGAGAATAGCCGACGTTATTATGTGGATAATGCGCCGACGATGTCGGACTATGAGTTCGACCAGCTGATGCATGAGCTGGAGCGCCTGGAGGCCGAGTTCCCGCAGTTCGACAGCCCCGACTCCCCCACCCGCCGCGTCGGCTCCGACCTGGATGCACCCGTGGGCGCGAACGCCGAGTCGCAGGCCCGCCAGGGCTTCGTCCAGCGGCCGCACCGCTACCCGATGCTCTCGCTGGGCAACACCTATTCCATCGCCGAGATCGAAGAATTCGTCGCGCGGGCGGAGAAGACGCTGGAGAACGTCCGTTTCAGCTACAGCTGCGAACTCAAGTTCGACGGCACGGCCATCTGTCTGACCTACCGGAAAGGCAAGCTCGCCCAGGCCCTCACCCGCGGCGACGGCGTGCAGGGCGACGACGTGACGGAGAACGTCCGCCGCATCGACAGCATCCCGCAGCAGCTCCACGGCGATTACCCTGAAGAATTCGAGATCCGCGGCGAGATCCTGATGCCCTACGCAGCCTTCGACGCCCTCAACCGCGAGCGCGAGGCCCAGGAGGAAGCCCCCTTCGCCAATCCCCGCAACGCCGCCTCCGGCTCCCTCAAGCTCATCAATCCCGAGGAAGTGGAGCGCCGCGGCCTCATCTGTACCCTCTACCACGTCCCCGCCGAGTCCGTGGACTTCGCCTCCCACAGCGAGGCGCTCGACGCCGCCGCCCGCTGGGGTCTCCCGGTCTCGCCGGAGCGCCGCCTCTGCCACGACATCACGGAGATCAAGGCCTACATCGACCACTGGGACCAGGCCCGCAAGTTCCTCCCCTACGCCACCGACGGCATCGTCATCAAGATCAACGAACTCGCCTGCCAGCGCGCGCTCGGCTACACCGCCAAGTCGCCCCGCTGGGCGGTCGCCTATAAATTCAAGGCCGAGCAGGCCTGCACCGAACTGCTCAGCATCGACTACCAGGTCGGGCGCACCGGCGCCGTGACCCCCGTGGCCAACCTCGCCCCTGTGCAGCTCAGCGGCACGCTGGTCAAGCGCGCCACCCTCAACAACGCCGACCAGATGGCCCTGCTGGACATCCGCACCGGCGACTGGGTCTATGTCGAGAAAGGAGGGGAAATCATCCCCAAGATCACCGGCATCGATCCCGCCCACCGCGCCAAGGACGCGCAGCCGCCCGTCTTCCCGAGCGTCTGCCCCGACTGCGGCACCCCGCTCGTCAAGGCGGAGGACGAGGCCAAGTGGTTCTGTCCCAACCAGGACGGCTGTCCGATGCAGATCAAGGGCCGCCTGCTGCACTTCGTCAGCCGCAAGGCCATGGGCATCCTGGCCGGAGACATGACCATCGACCAGTTTTACGCCGCCGGCCTGGCCCGCACGCCGGCCGACCTGTACGACATCACCAAATACCAGCTCCTCAGCCTCGAGGGATGGCAGGACCGCTCCGCCGACCGTTTCCTGGCCAGCCTGGAAGCCTCCAAGCAGGTCCCCTTCGAGCGTGTCCTCTTCGCACTCGGCATCCGCTTCGTGGGCGAGACCACGGCCAAGGGCATCGCCCGCCATTTCGGCGACATCGACACCCTCGCCGCCGCCACCCAGGAGCAGCTGCTGGAGGTGGACGACGTGGGCGAAGTCATTGCCCGCAGCATCACCGACTACTTCGCCAAGCCCGAGCACCGGGAGCAGATCGAGCGCCTGCGCGCCGCCGGCCTGCGCTTCGACGGAGCCGGACAGGACGCGGCCGTGTCCGACGCCCTGGCGGGTAAGACGGTCGTCATCTCCGGCAACTTCAGCATCAGCCGCGAGCGGATGAAGGAACTCATCGTGGCGCACGGCGGCAAGGCCGGCTCCTCCGTGAGCGGCAGCACCGCGTTCCTCCTGGCCGGCACCAAGCCGGGGCCGGAAAAGTTGAAAAAATGCGAGAAGCTGGGCATCCCCGTCATCTCGGAAGAAGAATTCCGCGCGATGCTACCTAAAGCCGTTCCGGCGTCAGCGAGCTTGCCCTCCGGGGGCAAAAAATCTCGTCCTCGCTTCGCTGCGGAAATGCCCCCGGAGGGCAACACGCTGCCCGCCGGAGAATCAAGCAGCAAGGAAACCATTGAAGAATTAACGTTGTTTTAAGATAAGATGAAGATAGCCAGCCAAATAACGGACCTTTTCAGCGACCGGATCTGGACCCTCGACACCAGCGGGGATTCCCGATTCTATGCCTGGCTGGTCCGAACCTGGAAGATCATCCGCATCACCTTCCGCACCTTCACGCAGAACCGGATGGGCTTCCAGTGCGTGTCGCTGAGCTACTTCATCACCCTGGCCCTCGTGCCCTCCCTCGCCTTCGCCTTCGCGGTCACGGGCGGTCTGGGCCTCGACAACAAGATCACCGAAGGCCTCCAGATGCTGCTCCCCTCCCACCCGGAGATCGTGAGCATGCTCTCCGAGAGGGCCGACAACATCCTCGCCGGCGCCCAGGGCGGCGGCCTGGGACTCATCTCCGCCCTGATGTTCCTCTGGGCCATCCTGTGGATGATGTTCCAGGTGGAGCGCGTATTCAACAACGTCTGGGGCATCCTCAAGATTCCCCGCAAGCTCTACAAGCGCTTCGGATTCTACTTCCTGGTGCTCATCCTGGCTCCCTTCATCCTGATCATCTTCGGCTCCGGCATCGTCTACGCCACCAACATGACGGACCTCTTCGGCCTGGACCTGAAAGAGGTGCGGGGTCTGTTCAAGTGGCTGGGCAACCTCATCTTCTACGCCATCCTCGTGGGCACCCTGACGGTCATGTACAAGTACATCCCGGCCGTCTATGTCAAGCCAAAATACGCCTTCTGGTCCGCCCTGATCGCCGGCGTGATCTTCCTGCTGTTCCAGCACCTCTACCTGCACACGCAGATGTTCGTGGGACGGCTCAACCAGGCTTACGGTATTCTCGCCGCCGTCCCGCTCTTCCTGATCTGGCTGAACTTCAGCTGGCAGATCATCATCTACGGGGCGCAGCTCTCCTACAGTTTCCAAAATGTCGACCAGTATAACGTCTCCGCGTGGGACACTGAAAACCGATAATGAGCATTTCCCAATTCACACCCGATGATCTCCGCTGCATCGACGAGGCCTACCACTCGCTGATGAAGGTCGCCGCCAAGCGCTGCAAGGACAAGGCGGAGGTGGAGACCGTCCGGAAAGCCTTCAAGTTCGCCAACCAGGCCCACAAGGACGTCCGCCGGCGTTCGGGCGAGCCCTATATCCTGCATCCGATCGCCGTGGCGGAGATTGTCGTCACCGAGATCGGCCTGGGTTGCAAGTCCATCTGCGCCGCCCTGCTGCACGATGTCGTGGAAGACACGGCCTACACGGTCGATGACATCCGCAACCTCTTCGGCGACAAAATCGCCACCCTCGTGGACGGCTTGACCAAGATCAAGACCGTCCTCGACAACGAGGACCGCAAGGGCGAGGCCGCCAGTACGGAGAGTCTGCAGGCCGAGAACTTCAAGCGCATCCTGCTCACCCTCAACGACGACGTCCGCGTGGTGCTGATCAAGCTGGCGGACCGCCTGCACAACTGCCGGACCATCGAGTACATGCCGGAGCACAAGCGGGACAAGATCCTCTCCGAGACGATGTTCATCTTCATCCCGCTGGCCCACCGCCTCGGCCTCTACAGCGTCAAGTCGGAGATGGAGAACATCTGGCTCCGCTACAAGGAACCCGAGGACTACCGCAGCATCACGGAGCGCATCAAGGGCAACGTGGCCTCGCGCGACAAGGACATCGACACGTTCATCGCCCCCATCGCCCAGGCGCTCAAGGAGGCCGGTTACCATTTCACCATCAAGAAGCGCATCAAGACCCCCTACTCCATCTGGTACAAGATGCGCACGAAGCAGGTGCCCTTCGAGCAGATCTACGACCTCTACGCCGTACGCATCATCTTCGACCCCTCCGACAACAACGTCCAGACGGAGCGCGGACAGGCCTACCTCATCTTCTCCACCGTCACGCACCTCTACCGCGAGAACCTAACCCGCCGCCGCGACTGGATCTCCCAGCCCAAGAGCAACGGCTACGAGGCCCTGCACTGCACCTTGATGAGCCATTCCGGCTTCTGGGTGGAAGTGCAGATCCGTTCCCGCCGCATGGACGACATCGCCGAGAAGGGCATCGCCGCCCACTGGGCCTACAAGAACGACGGCTACATCTCCGAGAACGGCTCCGAGATGGACAAGTGGCTCGCCGAAGTCCAGGACATCCTGCTGAGCGACGACCTGAGCGCCCTGGAGCTGCTGGACATCATCCACAAGGACCTCGTCAGCAGCGAGATCGTCGTCTTCACGCCCAAGGGCGAGCAGAAGGCCATCCGCGGCGGCGCCACGGCCCTCGACTTCGCCTACCAGATCCACACCGAGATCGGCAACAAGGCCATCGCCGCCAAGGTGAACATGAAGCTCGTCCCGCTCTCGCACACCCTCAAGGCCGGAGACCAGGTCGAGATCATCACCGCGGAGAACGCCCGGCCCCGGATGGACTGGGTCTCCTTCCTGCAGACCCGCTACGCGCGCAACCGCGTCATCGAATACTTCCGTCGCGACTTCGACACCATCGCCCGCGAGGGCGAGCGCATCTTCGAGGAGCGCGTCCGGCTGATGGGCCTCCGCAACACCCGCGAGCTGGTCCGCAAGTTCCAGGAATACACCCAGCTGCACGACGAGGACGAGCTCTTCTTCCGCATCGGACTGGGCCTCCTCGGCCCAGAGGAATTCAAGGCCATCATCGACGAAAAGGACCTCTCCACGGGCCAGAAGCGCAAGTTCTCCATCCACGAGGACAACGCCCATATGATCGAATACAAGATCGCGGAGTGCTGCCACCCCATCCCCGGCGACCCGGTGATCGGCTTCTCGATGAGCGACAGCCTCGTGATCGTGCACAAGAAATCCTGCCCGGTGGCGGAGAGCCTCGCCAGCAAATACGGCAACCGCATGGTCGTCCCGCAGTGGGGCGCCGTGCAGCAGGAATACCCGATCCGTATCTCGCTCAAGGGCATCGACCGCATCGGCCTGCTGAACGACATCTCCAACTTCATCTCCCAGACCCTCGGCATCAACATCCGCAAGCTCCAGCTTTCCACGGACGCCGGCCTGTTCGAGGGATTCATCGAACTGCGCGTCCGCGACAAGCGCAACCTCGAGCGGATGGTGGAAGGACTCTCCAAGATCGACGGCGTCCAGGACGTCGTCCGCACCGATATCTGACGCACCCATGAAGAGATTCCTGCCCCTGATCTTCCTCGTCGGCGCCTGCCTGCTGCCGCTCTTCTTCCCCTCCTGCGCCAATACGACGCAGGCCCCTTCGGGCGGCAAGAAGGACACCATCCCGCCGCTGATCATCGACATCAAGCCGCTGCCGGGCGCTGTGAACGTCCCGCTCGAGGGCGCGAATTTCGTATTCACGTTCAACGAGTACGTGACCATCAAGACCCCGGCGAACATCTTCCTGTCGCCGCCCCAGGCGCGCCAGCCCAAGTCCCGCCTGCGCGGCAAGAACCTGATCGTCTCGTTCGAGGAGCCGCTCCAGCCGAACACGACCTATACGCTCAGCTTCACCGACGCCATCGCGGACGCCAACGAAGGCAACATGTTCCCGGGCTACACCTACGTCTTCTCCACCGGCACCCGGATCGATTCGATGATGGTCACGGGCACCGTGGTCGACTGCAATACCCTCGCGCCCGTCAAGGGGGCCACCGTGCTGCTGCACAAGGACCACGCGGACTCCGCCGTGCTGCTTCACCGCCCCTACGCCGCGGTGAAGACCGACGACTGGGGCTTCTTCGCCCTGCCTTTCATCCAGGACACCCTCTACCGGCTCTACGCCATCAAGGACGCCAACAACGACAACATCTACGATCCCGAGACGGAGACCGTCGCCTTCGTGGATTCGCTGATCCGGCCGGTCCTGGTCGCCTCCGACACCGTCCCGGAAATGCTGCGCTACGACATGCTGGATACGCTCCGCTGCCTGGCGCGCCGCAGCGAGCACGAGCTCAAGCTCTTCCGCGAGAAGCCGTCCAAGCAGTACATCGTGAACAAGGTGCGCACCTCCGAGCGCTCCGCCTACATCACCTTCCAGGCGCCGGGCGCCTGGATCGACTCGCTGTGGATACGCGGCTTCCAGGCCGACCAGGTCATCTCCCAGTTCAACATCCTGCAGGACAGTCTGGAACTCTGGATCAACAGCCGCCGCGCCGCGCCCGACACGATGCGAATCTACGTGAACTACCGCAAGACGGATTCGCTGGGGCGGCTGACCCCGGCCCAGGAAGTCGTCCGGCTCCCGATGCCGCAGGAAAAGCGCACCTATTCCAAGACCGTGCGCCGCAACATCAAGCACGAGGACACCACCTGCGTCCTCAAGTTCACGGCCGCGCCCGAGACCGTGGAGCAGAACGGCTTCGAGCTGGAGTTCCGCAACCCGATCATCTCCGAGCGCTTCGACTCCGTGCAGTTCATCGTCACCAACACCCGGCAGCGGCAGAGCCGCGCCGAGTTCACCGTGGAGCAGGACAGCCTGAACCTGCGCCGCTACATCCTGCGGCCGAAGGACAGGCTGATGCCGGGCTTCGAGTACCAGATGAAACTCCCCCACCGCGCCTTCCGCGACGTCAACGGCTTCTGGTCCGACAGCACCTCGGTCAAGGTAAGTCTCCCCTCCGACGAAACCCTGAGCACGCTCGAACTGGAGCTCACCGGCGTGAACTGCAAGCTCATCGTGGACCTGCTGGGCGAGAAGCGCGACAAGGTGCTGCGCAGCTACGTCACGGACAGCGACGGGACGCTGAGTTTCCCCTACCTCAAGGCCGGGAAATACAGCATCCGCATCACGCAGGACCGCAACCGGAATTCCATCATCGACACCGGCTCGCTGCTCGAGCACCGTCCGCCCGAGACCGTCGTGTTCCTGGACTTCAACGGCAGCCAGTACCTCATCATCCCCGCCAGCGTCGAGCTCTCGCAGAGCGTCGACGTAGGGCCCCTTTTCCCCTGACGCCATGAGAAAAATCCTGCCCATCCTCCTGCTGCTCGTCCTGGCCGCCCCCGGTGTCCGGGCGCAGGCCACGTTCGAGGCCGATACGCTGCTGGAAGTTCCTGCCAAGAAGGCGCTCATCAACGACTACGTGATGATCGGCGTCAACTACGGCGTCACCTTCTCCAATATGTACTATTCGCCCGCGCGGCACAACCGCGCCTGGCAGTTCATGCCCAACTACGTGAACGTGACCTTCACCAAGTTCAGCAAGATGTTCGACAACATCCCGATGTTCGCCCTCGTGCTGGGCGTGGCGCACGGCTATGAGGGATTCGGCTTCAAGCGGGATCCCGAGACGGGCCGCACGCAGGAGGTGGACGGCGCCGAACAGGGCACGATCGAGGTCTTCGAAATCCCCGCGCTGGCGCAGGTCCACGTGGACTTCCATCCCGGCAAGATCATGGCCAACGTGGGCGTCTACGGCGGCTGGCGCAACAGCATTTCGCGCAGCGGGCCCAACCTGGAGCCGGAATTCCAGAACGCCTTCCGGCCGTACGAGAACCGCTGGGAATACGGCCTGCAGGGCGGCGGCGGCTTCGCGCTGATGTTCGACCCCGTGGAGATCCACTTCAACGCCATCCTCCGCTGGTCCTGGTCCTCGCTCTATGCGCCGGACTCCGCCAGCCAGTACTACTACCGCTACGCCTACCCCCTGGACATCATCGCCACGGTGGGCGTGCATTTCCAGCTGACCAAGCGTTCCGGCAAGACCACCGCGCAGCTTCGCCGGGAAGCTAAAGATATCGTATATGGCTCGCATTGAGACGCTTCCGGTCCGGGTCGGTGACAGCCTCGTCATCGGCGCCGGGCACCCCGTCGTCGTCCAGACGATGTGCAACACCCACACCTCCGACGTGGACGCCACCGTCGCCCAGGCCCTGGAGCTCGCTGCGGCGGGCGCCCAACTGGTGCGCATCACGGTGCCGGGCCGCCAGGACGTTCCGCACGTCGCGGAGATCAAGCGGCGCCTGCGGGCCGCCGGCTGCAACGTGCCGCTGGTCGCGGACATCCATTTCTCGTCCGAGACGGCCATCGAGGTGGCTCCCGTCGTGGAGAAGGTCCGTATCAACCCCGGGAACTTCCACCCCGACCACGAGCAGGCGCGCGCGCAGTTCGCCCGCTTCCTCGAGGTCTGCCGCGAACACGGCACCGCCGTGCGCGTGGGCCTCAACCACGGCTCGCTGGGACGCTATATCACCGACCGGTACGGCAATACGCCGCATGCGATGGCGATGGCGGCGATGGAGTGGCTGGAGATGTGTATCGAGGCGGATTTCCTGAACGTCGTGGTCTCGCTCAAGGCGAGCAATACGGTCGTGATGGTGGAGGCGTACCGCGAACTGGCGCGCCGCATGCAGGAGCGCGGGGTCGTCTTCCCGATGCATCTCGGCGTTACGGAGGCCGGCGGCGGCGACAGCGGGCGCATCAAGTCCTGCGTCGGCATCGCCTCGCTGCTGCAGGAAGGGATCGGCGACACCATCCGCGTCTCCCTCACCGAACCGCCGGTCAACGAACTCCCCGTTGCGCAATACCTCGCCGAACACGGCATGGCGCCGGTACTGCCTGGCGGCGAAGGCTCAGCCGCAGCAGGATTCGTAGCGCCGAATCCGGTTCCCGCGCCAGCGGGAAGCGAGGATGGAAGCCGAGCCGCAGGCAGCACCGACGCTGCTATGCTGGACGCGGCAATTCTGTGGGGACCGAAGTTGCTGAAGCGGGAAATTGACGAGATTCCGGCGAGCGCCGGACTGTCCGAGTACCTGGTCGACGAAATCATGCAGGCTGCCCGGCGCCGCTTCTACAAGCCGGAATACATCGCCTGCCCCGGCTGCGGCCGCACGATGTACGACCTCCAGACCACCTTCGAAGAGGTCCAACGCCGCACCGCGCACCTCAAGGGCATGGTCATCGCCGTGATGGGCTGCATCGTCAACGGCCCCGGCGAGATGGCCGACGCCGACTGGGGTTATGTGGGCGAAGGCGGCGGCCGCGTCACAATCTACCACCGCGGCGAGCCCGTCCTGCGCCACATCCCCGACAGCGAAGCCATCGACGAACTGCTCAGGCTGATCGAGCAGAATTAAAGCGTCGGAAGCAGGCGGAGGACCGGGCGTTCTCCGCGCGTGTCGGCGTCCGACAGCGTGACGCTTAGCACCTTGCGCTCACCCGGCAGCAGCGAGATCCAGTTGTCTTCGTAGAAGACCGGCAGGATCTGTTCCCCGCTGCGTTCGCCCACGACGTTGAGCCGGAGCATCAGCGCCGGCGTCCGGGAATTGTTTTCCAACGTGGCGGAGCCCACCCAGTCGTCACCCTCGCGCCGCCATTCCGTCCGGAAGTCCACTTTCGCAGCAGGCAACTGCCTCAAGGCCTGAAGATTACCCGGATCGGCAGGATTCAGCACATAGAAGTTGTCGGCCAGTTCCGTCTCTCCTTGCAGCAGGCGCAGGCGGAGGAGGAACAGATTCCCGATCGGGTCGGGAATGACGTTCTGAAGCGACAACGGGATCGTCGTATCCTCCGGCGCGTCCAGCGAGGCGCGTTCCTCGCGGAGCACCGTACCGTCCAGGGCCGCTGACACCACCATAGCCGTCAGGCCGGAAAGGTCGCCGGCGTTGTTGTTCACCACTTCCACGCAGCCCGCGACCGGATTCCACTGGATGCGGACGGGGGCGCTCCCCTTCTTGGCGCCGAAATAGGCCGCCGTGGGGGCGAAATAGTAATCGTAGGTCTGCCAAACCATCGAAGGCCAGCAGCTGTGGCTCATCCAGATCAGCAGGCCCTTGCGCTCCGCGCTGCGCGACTCGAACATCGCCCGGTAGCCGTCGTAGTCGATCCACTGCGCCCAGCGGGAGAATTCCTCCAGGTCACGCGGCTGCCCGAAGGCATGCTCCACCATCCCGTTGAAGGTCGCCGCGCTCTGGGCGCTCTCCAGGGCATAGTCGTGCATGCCCCAGACGTCGTCCTGCGGCCAGCGGTGCTCCGGCCGGAGCATGCGCTCCAGGCTCTCGAGGGTCGGCACGTTGGGCATGCCCCGTTCGCTGTGGAAGCGGTCCCGGCCGCGCTCCAGCGCGAAATACTCCGCCGGCGGCAACGCCCGGTAGGGGCCGTTCCCGCTCACGGGACCCGTGGCGGAATGCGGGATGTAATGCAGGCCCGGATGCAGGCGCGCAACCAGGTCCGCCAGACCGGCGTCCAGCGTCGCCGGCGGATTGCCTTCGTTGCGTCCGCAGTAGAGCGCCAGGCAGGGATGGTGTCGGATTTTGCGCAGGTAGTCCTCGGCGTTCGCGAGGAACATCGCCTCGTCGTCCGGCTCCGGGCCGTCGGCCGGGTTGGCCAGCCAGAAGTCCTGCCAGACCATCACGCCGTGGCGGTCGCAGGCCTCCCAGAAGGCCTCGTCGCCGGTCTGGCCGACCCAATTGCGGATCATCGTGAAATGCATGTCAGCGTGGTAGGCCACGGCGATGTCATATTCGCGGGCCCGGTAGTTCAGGTTGATCTCCGGGAAGCCCCAGTTGCCGCCGTTGCCGATCAGGCGGCGGCCGTTGACATAGAAATCCAGCACGCCGCCGTCCATCGTATAGGACATCTCGCGCACGCCGGATTGCTGCCGCTTCGTGTCCGAGACGGCGCCGTCCACGCGGACGGTCGTCTCCACATCGTAGAGATGCTGTTCGCCGTAGCCGGCGGGCCACCAGAGCTCGGGTGCTTCCAGGCGCGTCTCCGGCAGGGACAGGTCGCGGGTCTGGCCGGGCGCCAGGCTGGCCGTCCCGGAGATCAGCAGGTCCCCGTAACGAAGCTCCACCGCCGCCTCGCGGGCAGTTTCACTGTGATTGGTCAGCGTAACCACCGGCCGCAGCAGGGCGTAATCCGTCGCCGGCAGCGGCAGGTCGGTGTCCACGAACACGTCGTCGACCGTGACGCCGCCCGCGTGCGCGCTCAGCCGCACGTCATTCCAGATGCCGATGTTGCGGCCGCGGACCGTCGGAATCCAGTCCCAGCCGATGGAGCAATGCATCGTGGGATTGTCCGCCCCCAGCACGCCGCCGTTCAGGTCGGCAGTAATGCGGTCCTGCTCCTTGACAATACCCGGATGGTCGTTACGAATAATCTTCACAGCCAGCGCATTGCTGCCCGGCTGAAGCAGTTTCGTCACGTCGAAACACGCCCGGGTGAAGGCCCCGTCGATGCGCCCGACGGAAGTGCCGTTCACATAGACTTCCGCCTTCCAGTTGATGCCGTCGAAATGCAGCAGCACCTCGCGTCCGGCCCAGTCGGACGGCACTTCGAATTCGTGACGGTACCAGAAATCGTCCAGGAAATACGACTCCGAAATCTGCAACTGATCGTCGTCATAGCGCAGATCGGGCACCGCTCCCGCATTATAGTACGAGGTCAGCACCGTCCCGGGCACGGTGGCCGGCAGCCAGCCGTCGGGGACATAAGCGACGGTGGACAGGGTCTCCCCCGTCTCCGCCACCTCGCTCGCCCGCTTCAGCACCCAGTTCTCCCGGGCCTGCGGCACGACGCCTCCTCGGCCGAACACCTCCATCTCACTGAGAATGATTGAATTGCCGGGAGAAGTATGCAGATCAGACAGACGCACATAGCGGCCGCGTCCCCGCACGGACAGGCACTCGTCGGACGGCCCCACCGAGGACAGTTCCGCCAGGCGTTTCCAGCGTTTCCCGTCCGTGGAACTCTCCAGTACGCCCCCTTCCGGCCGCTCGATCCAGTGCAGCTGCACGCGGTCGAACGTCGCCGAAGCGCCCAGGTCCACGCACACCCATTCTTCCTCAACGCCTTCGCTCATCCACGCACTGCAGAAGCGTTCCGACGGGAGCACCGGCACCGGCTCGCCGCCCAGCGAGAAGTCCATCCGCTGGACCTCCCAGCGGTCCACCTGCGGAGCGTCCATACGCACACGCAGCGCCGCCATCGGCACGGCCGGCAAGTCGAAGATCCAATAGAAATTGCGCACGCGGTCCCCGTCGTAGGCCCGCGCGAGCGGTCCCCCCGGGAAGTTCTCTTCGCGCAGCGGCCGCAGCGCCGTCCAGTTCCGCCCGTCCGGCGACACTTCCACCGACACCAGGCAAGGCCCCGGCGCCTGCTTCCCCTCGGCCCAGCCCGTCAGCGTCACGCGGTCCGCCGTCAAGGTCCCGTCCAGCAGGCGCAGCGTCAGCGCCGCACCTTCCCCGCCCGGCACGCTGACAGAAGTCCAGCTGTTCCGGTCGAAAACCTTCTCCCGGTCCCGCTTGGCCACGGGCCCGGCCTGCGTTTCCAGCGCCATCCGGTACGGCCGCCGCAGCTCCACGACGCCGTCGGTCACCAGCTGCGCGGTCAGGTTGTAAACATAACTGGAAGAATGGCGCGCCACGCGGTGCAGCGCCAGGTTGCGGTACTCGTCACCCGCCGGAACGAGTTCCGGTCCGGTGTATTCGGCCGGATCGCCGGGATAGACGCCGATGCCGCGGGTGTAGTACGCAGACGATTCCGGTTGTGCCGGCCGGGCGCAGGCGCCCAGCAGGACGACACCGGCAAGCAGGAGGATTCGGTGTTTCATCGTTATGTGGCAGGGCTGCCGGAAAGGCAGCGGATTATTCTACGTACAGCAGCAATCCCTTGAGGTACTCCCCTTCGGGATGATAGATGCTGACCGGATGGTCGGCGCCCTGGCACAGCCGGTCGAGGATACGCACGCTCCGGCCCGTCTGGGCGGCGGCGGAAAACACGGTGTTCGCAAAGGTAATCTTGTCCACGACCTGCGAGCAGCTGAAGGTGAATACCAGGCCGCCCGGCGCCACCTTCTCGATGGCCGCGGCGTTCAGCCGCTGGTACGCGCGCAGTGCATTGTGGAGCGCGCCGCGGTGCTTCGCGAATGCCGGCGGGTCCACGATCATCAGGTCGTATTTCCCCTCCGGAATCTTATGGAGGAAGTCGATCGCATCCTCACAATAATTGTGCACCTCCGCATCCCCGGAATTCAACTGTAAATTTCGCTCTACCAGCGAGATGGCCTTGGCGGAGGAATCGACGGAATCCACCAGTTCGGCGCCTGCCGTCTGCGCATAGATGCTGAACCCGCCGGTATAGCAGAACAGGTTAAGAACGCGGCGCCCGGCGGCATACTTGCCCACCAGCGCCCGGTTGTCCCGCTGATCCAGGAAGAAACCGGTCTTCTGCCCTTCCTCCCAGTTCACCAGGAACTTGCGGCCGTTCTCCAGCACCACCGTCTCCGACGCCTCGAAGCCCGGGGCCCGGTACAGGTAACCGTCCACCAGGTCAAGTCCGGCCTTGAACGGCGCCGTCCCTGAACTCTTGTCGTAGACCGCCTTCAGGCACTCGCCGAACACGGCCTTCAGCGCCTCACAGATCTGTCCCTTCGAGCGGAACATACCCACCGAGTGTGCCTGCATCACGCACACCCCGTCGTACCAGTCCACGATCAACCCCGGCAGGCCATCTCCCTCTCCGTGTATCAACCGGAAGCAGTTTGTATTCTGTTCATTCGGAGCCCCAGCAAGGACCTCTCCAGCAAAACCGTGGCCGCCCGTGGCCTCGTGAACGGGAGGGGCCCAGCCGTCAGGCTGGGAGGGATGAGCGCGCAGCGCGAAGTTTTGTCGGAGAGCGTCCTTGCTGGGCGACGCCGAAAACAAACCGACAGCTTCGCGGACGGCGAGTGCGCGGGAGATGGAGTTGATCCAGAAGTCGGGTGCGGTGGGATCGGCGTCGAAAGACAGGATGCGGACGGCGATGGAGCCGATCTGCCAGTGGCCGGAAGCCAGGAACTGCCCCTCGGCGCTGTAGACGCCGACGATGTCACCCTCGGCGGGCGAACCCTGCACCTGGGCCACCGCCCCGCTGAACACCCACGGATGGAAGCGGCGCAACGACTCGTCGCGCCCCCGCTTCAGAAAAACCTTAACCATTATCTACTTGCGGCTGCTCCGCCTGCGATTTCTTCGACTTGCTGCGATGACGGCGACGGCGCTTCTTCGCCTTCGGTTTGTCCTCTTCGGCCGGCGCCGCCTCCACCTTCGGCGGCTGCGCAGGCTGCGGCTGCGGCGGATTCAGTTCCTCCGGCGTCAGCGGATGCTTCTCCGACTGCAGCAGCTTCAGATACATCTCCCGACACACCCAGGCATCCGTCGCCGCATACAACTGCTGCGCCCCGGAAAGCTCCTCCGCCTCCCAGTTCGACAACTGCTGCGACTTCGAAATCCGCACGCCCAGGATATTCGCCGCCATCTTCTTCACGCTCTTGTCCCGGATCCCCCACTCATACGCGATCTGCTGCAGATCCACGAACCCCTTCGCATCGAACTTCCGGTAATACTGCAGCCCGCGCACATCATCGTGCACGGCTGCTCCGACCTTGATGATACGCGGATTCGACATCAGCGCACACAGCAACTTGCTCATGCCCATCGTCCCGACCCGGAACAGATACGCCTTTCCACCCCCGGACAGCTGCAGGAGCGCCACGTGGTGGTGACGCTGTCCCGGCGAGAACACCGGACGCGTCTCCGTGTCGAAACCGATGACCCGCTGCGTGCCCAGATAGGCGATCGCCCGCACGAAGTCGAGGCCGGTCTTGTCAATGACATGAATCTTGCCGGGGAAAGACCCCAGCGGCATTTTCTCTATTTCTTCTGGCAGAATGCTAATTTTGTACATAAGAACCGGGTATCAGGATGATCGAACCGTCCTCGGAATCCGGCCTGCGGACCGGACGGTACACCGTCACCTGGGGTTTGGCGATATTGTGGGTGAACAGGTTGTTCTCCCGCAAATAATTGAAACACTGGGCCGACACCGTCTCGAAGGGGTCGACAAAGAAGAAATTGCGCGAAACCAGACGCCCGAGCGTCATCGAACTCTCGTTCATCACGGACACGATCTCCGCCAGCTCGATCTTCAGCGAATCCGTACTGACGGACAGATCATCCACCAGGATGGCGTCCAGCGGCTTCACGTGCCCGGCCGCCTGATAGCTGTCCAGGAAACTGTGCAGCACGCTATCGCGCCGCTCCGTGCCCATGACCACGACGCTGGCTCCCTTACTGCCGCGCTCCGCGGCCTTGCGGGCGAACACCCGCTCGTAAATCCCCGTTGAATCGTACTGCGGCGCACAGATGATGCCCACGGACAGGTCCCAGCGGCCGGCCAGCTCGAAGGCCTGGTCGATCATCCGCTCAATCGGGATGAACACCGGCACCTTGCACTGCGTCGAACGGAACAGCGTATCCACGTCGAAGCCGCCATACTCGCTCAGATACGGATCCGCCAGGATCACCATCTTCGAGGTCGGCTTGACGGACAGACCCTCCATGTCGTAGGGGCTGATGTGCGCCACCGTGTCCAGGGCGGCCAGCACACGCAGCAGCGTCTGCTCGCGCAGCGCCTCTTCCCCGTCGCGCTTCAGGATCTCGGCATACGGAACCACATCCTCCACGCAGACGAAGGTCTCGCCGGCGAAATCCGGCAGTCCGTCCATCGTCCGGCTAGCATCCACGTTGTCCTGCACGTCACGGAACGAAAGCTGCTCCGCCAGCCGGTCGCACGCGAACTCGGAGCCGATCAGGGTGATGTCCGACTGCGAAGCGGGCTTGCGTCCACGCAGGAGCTGAGCACGCGCATCAGAACGGTCCGAGAGGATCTCCCGCACCAGTGGTATGGTGGGGCGCCCCTCCTCCACCTGCCGCTTGCAGGCGGCGGGCAGCAACAGAAGAAGGCACAGCAGGAGCGGCTTGTAACTCATAACTTGAATAAAGCGTAAACCAGGTTGTTCAGGATATAGAACAGCAGGCCCAGCACCACGGTCAGCGACCAGTGATGGCCGAACAGCAGGCAGAAGGCCGCTGACGCCACGAAGAAGGCGACCAGCGTCCAGCGCTTGACCTGCAGCGTACGGGGATCGTCCCGGTGCATCTTGAGCGAGAACATCGGGACCTCGCTCACCATCAGGATGCAGAGAATGATCGTAAGCAGCGGGATGAACACGGGGCCGGACACCCAGGTGGACAGGAACTCGAGCGGCGTGTGGCAGCAATAGCAGCACAGGGCCCCGCAGAGCAACGCCGCGGCCGGCGTGGGCAGGCCCAGGAAACCGGAACTCTGGCGCGGGTCCACGTTGAACTTCGCCAGACGCAGCGCACTGAACAACGTCAAGGCCAGCGGGAACCAGCACAGCGGGCTCCCGTCGAAACGGTAAAGCTGCATCAAGACACAGAGCATCAGCGACGGCAGGAAGCCAAAGCTGACCAGGTCGCAGAGCGAATCCAGCTCCTTGCCCATATCGGAATAAGCGCCCAGCGCACGGGCAGCCAGTCCGTCCAGAAAATCGAAGACGGATGCCGCCAGCATGCAGAAGAACGCGATGTCCAGCCGGTGAAGTAAGGTGAAGACCACTCCGGCGAGTCCGCAGAGCAGATTCAACGAAGTGATCGTATTGGGAATATGCTTCCGAAGCGACATTACTTCACGCCGAGCTTCTTCTTCAGGGCCGGGGTCAGCGCGGACTTATGGACGGTGATATCCAGGGTCTGCGCCCTCATGAAGGCCTCGGTGGCATACCAGATGCCGTCGTACATGCCCGTGACGCCCCAGGAGTTCTTGACCATGTAGTACTTCTTGCCGTCCTGGTCCTTGGCGATGCCGAAGATGTGCATGCCGTGGTCGTCGGTCATGGTCTTGTTGTCGAACTCGAACTGGCGGGACTCCTGCGTCGGGTTGCCCTCGACGATCTTGATGGGAGCGGGCTTGCCTTCCTCCCTGCCGACCCAGCGCTCCTGGTCGGAACCGGCCGCGGTGGCCTGCTCGTCGATCAGGATGGCGAGGCCGTTGCGGGTGAAGCCCGGATGGCTCACGTCAGCGCCCCAGCAGACGGTATAACCGTTCTCCAGAGCATTGTCGAGGACGGCCATCAGCTCGTCGATCGGGACGTTGTAGGACTGGGAGCCGCGCCAGTTGTCGCAGACCTCCAGGGCGAACCAGGTATAGAACGGGTGGTGCGTGAACGAAGTCAGCTCCACGTAATCGTCAGGATTGATCTTCATCGCGTCGCGGTAGGAAGCCGGCGTGTAGGTCTTGCCGTCCACCACGAAGGTCTCCGGGGCCTTGCCCAGGTACTCGTCCACCACGGCGTCGAAACCGCGCTTCCAGGCGGTGGAAAGCTTGCCGCGGGTCTTGGACACGGCCTCCACGTAGTTGAGCAGGACGGCGTCCATCTCGGACTGCTGCGGCAGCTCGCTGCCGTAATTCATACCGGTCATCTCGGCATTCGGCACGATGCCGTGGTTGCGCACGACGTCGAACACGTCGCCGGCGCCGGAACCGGCGCTGAAGCCAAGCTTGCCATCCAGGCGGATATACTTCTCCGCACGCTCCTTGTAGGAGGTGGAGACCACGTAGAATTCGGAGAAATCAGGATACTTCGCCTCGTCCTGGATGTTGCAGAGCCGGATGGCCTCGGACTCCAGGAAGCTGATGGCCGAGAAGGACCAGCAGGTACCGCTGCTCGCCTGGTTCTTGATGGAGGTGATCGGCGCGGCCTTGACCGTCGTGAACTGGAATTCGGGGAGACTCGGAGCCGGACGCTGCTGGGCGGATGCGGAAGCGCACAGGCACAGCAATGCGGCGGAGATGAGGAGGATTCTTTTCATTGTTATCTTGAATTATTGGTTTCAGTCATGCAAAGATAACAAAAGGATGGCAGATTCCTGCCATCCTTTGCAAAAAAGTCTTTGGACTCCGGATTAGGCGGCGATGACCTTGGCCATCTCGAGCACCTTGTTGGAGTAACCCCACTCGTTGTCGTACCAGGCGCAGACCTTCACGAAGGTCTTGTCCAGCTGGATACCGGCCTTCACGTCGAAGATGGACGTGCGGGCGTCGTTGCGGAAGTCGGTGGAGACGACAGCATCCTCGGTGTAGCCCAGGACACCCTTGAGCTCACCCTCGGAAGCGGCCTTCATCGCGGCGCAGATCTCATCGTAGGTGGCCTCCTTGGCGAGTTCGACGGTCAGGTCGACGAAGGAGACGTCGGAGGTAGGGACGCGGAGGGACATACCGGTCAGCTTGCCGTTCAGCTCAGGAAGCACCTTGCCGACAGCCTTGGCAGCACCCGTGGAGGACGGGATGATGTTCTCGAGGATGCCGCGGCCGCCGCGCCAGTCCTTCTTGGACGGGCCGTCAACGGTCTTCTGGGTGGCGGTGGCAGCGTGGACCGTGGTCATGAGGCCGCGGACGACACCGAACTTGTCGTTGAGCACCTTGGTCATCGGAGCAAGGCAGTTGGTGGTGCAGGAAGCGTTGGAGATGATGTCCTGACCGGCGTAGGTCTTGTGGTTCACACCATAGACGAACATCGGGGTGCTGTCCTTGGACGGAGCGGACATGATCACCTTCTTGGCACCGGCCTGGATGTGCTTGCGAGCGGTCTCGTCGGTGAGGAAGAAACCGGTGGACTCGACGACCACCTCGGCGCCGACCTCGTTCCACTTCAGGTTAGCGGGATCCATCTCGGCGGTGACGCGGATCTTCTTGCCGTTCACCACGAGCTTGCCATCCTCCACCTTCACGTCGCCCTTGAAGGCACCGTGGACGGAGTCATACTTCAGCATGTAAGCCAGATACTCAGGATCGAGCAGGTCGTTGATACCGACAACCTCAATGTCGTTGGAGAAATTCTCAACCGCAGCGCGGAAGACCATACGGCCGATACGGCCGAAGCCGTTAATACCAAGTTTAACCATTTGTTTTTAAGACTATTAAATGTTAAT
>JAGCYX010000006.1 GCA_017960585.1 Bacteroidales bacterium | reverse complement strand
TCCACGCCTTTCGTGGTGGAGCTCTTCCCGGTGCAGGTAGACTTCACGGCCAAGAAGCAGGAGATGAAGGCGGACTACTACACCTATCTTAAGGAGTACACCCATGGCCCCTGGTGGGGCAAGGTCATCGGTTTCCCGATGAAGGCCCTCGGCTGGTTCATGGGTCTGTTCCGCGAGAAGGGGCCGGAGCCGGTGGAAGGCTACGCCAAACTGGATCCCACTGCACTGACGGCGGAGCAGGACAAGATAGCGAATGCCATCCGTGGAAGCGTGATGCTCGCCGTGGACAAGAAGACGTCCGTCATCTCCCTGACCGTCACGGCGCAGGACCCGAAGGTGGCCGCCGAGATCTCCGAGGAGGTGATCTCCCGCCTGCAGACCTACGTGACCAACTATCGCACGGAAAAGGCCCGGCTGGACGTACAATACTACGAGACGCTGTACGCTGAGGCGAAGGATGCTTACTTCAAGTCCCAGCAGCAGTATGCCGGCTACGTCGACCGCAACCAGGGCGTGATCCTGCAGCGCGTGAAGACGGAGCAGGAGCGCCTGCAGAACGAGATGAACCTCAACTACCAGCTGTACAACACCTGCGCCCAGCAGTTGCAGGCCGCCAAGGCCAAGGTGCAGCAGGAGACGCCGGTGTTCACCATCATCAACCCGCCGCAGGTTCCCCTCAAGCGCAGCAAGCCTTCCAAGGTGACCATCCTGTTTGCCAGTATCTTCCTCGGTGGCGTGATCGCCGCCGTCTGGATCCTCTGGGGCCGCGACACCCTCGCCAGTTTCAAGAAGAAGGATGACGAGGAGGAAGCTGAGAAAGCCGAGAAAGCGCCGGCCAAGTCATAGTGGACGAATTCATAGAGATCAAAGGTGCCAGGGTCAATAACCTCAAGAACTTGACCCTGCGGATTCCCCGCGGAAAGTTCGTGGTCGTCACGGGCATTTCCGGTTCGGGGAAATCCTCTTTGGCCTTTGACACCCTCTATGCGGAAGGGCAGCGGCGTTTCTCCGAGAGCCTTTCCTCCTACGCACGCCAGTTCCTGGGCCGGATGAGCAAGCCGGATATGGACGGCATCGACGGCATCCCGCCGGCCATCGCCATCGAGCAGAAAGTCAGTACCCGCAATCCGCGTTCGACCGTGGCCACGACCACGGAGATCTACGATTTCCTGCGGCTCGTCTTCGCCCGCATCGGGCGGACCTATTCCCCCGTGTCGGGGCAGGAAGTCCGGCGCGACTCCGTGCAGGACGTCCTTTCCTGGCTCGCCGGGGCGGGGAAGGGGACCTTCCTCATTCTCTCCGACCTGCGCTGGGACGGGCGCGACGACCGCGTGGAGCTGCTTTTGCAGCTGAAGGAGGACGGCTACAACCGCCTCTATGTTGACGGCGCACCGCTCAAGATCGACGACGCCCTCCGGCAGGGTCCGGACACGCTGTCCGGCGCCTGGCTGCTGTTGGACCGCGTGCGTCTGTCGGGCGCACCGGAGGGCGACACCCGCACGCGTCTGCTCTCTTCGGTCGCGGACGCTTTTTCCCGCGGGGACGGGCGGATGGCCGTGGCGGCGGAAGACGGCTCGCTGAAGCACTTCAGCAACCGCTTCGAACTGGACGGCATCACCTTCCGCGAGCCGGACGAGTACCTCTTCAGCTTCAACTCGCCGCTGGGCGCCTGCCCGACCTGCGGCGGCCTCGGCAAGATCATCGGCGTCAGCGAGGACCTCGTGGTGCCGGACAAGACCAAGAGCCTCTACGACGGCGCCATCGCCTGCTGGCGGGGCGAGAAGATGGGCTGGTTCCGCGACCGCCTGATCGAGGTGGCCGACCGCTACGGCATCCCCATCTTCGATCCGTACTGCAGCCTCTCGCGTGAGGTCAAGGACCTTATCTGGAATACCAAATACGTCGAGGGCGACGAGTCCAGCTTCGTCGGCATCAACGATTTCTTCGCCTGGGTGGAGACCCAGCGCTACAAGATCCAGTTCAAATACATGCTCAGCCGTTTCAGCGGCCGGGCCACCTGCACCGCGTGCGGCGGCAGCCGCCTGCGCCGGGAGGCTCTCTGGGTGAAGGTCGGCGGCCGCAACATCCACGAAATCCTGCAGATGACGGCGGAGGAGGCCCTCGCTTTCTTCTCCACGGCGCCGCTCACGGACACCGAGCGCAGCATCGTGGCGGAGCCCGTCTCGGAGATCGTATCCCGTCTGCAATGCATCGTGGACGTAGGCCTGGGCTACCTGACGCTGGACCGCGCCTGCAACACCCTGTCCGGCGGCGAGAGCCAGCGCATCAACCTCGTGACAGCGCTGGGCTCCAGCCTGGTGGGCTCCATGTACATCCTGGACGAGCCGAGCATCGGCCTGCATCCGCGCGACACCGAGCGCCTGATCGGCGTGCTGCGCCGCCTGCGCGATATCGGCAATACCGTGATCGTGGTCGAGCACGACGAGGAGATCATCCGCGCCGCCGACCTGCTCATCGACATGGGCCCGCTGGCCGGCGTGAACGGAGGCGAGGTCGTCTTCGAAGGCACGGTCGCCCAGGCCGGGCCGGAAGACATCGCCAAATCGCTGACGCTCCAGTACCTGAATGGCCAGAAGCTGCGCTACGAGCGCGAGAAACGCCCCTGGCAGTACAGCATCGGCGTGGACGGGGCCATGGAGCACAACCTCAAGGACATCGACGTCCGCTTCCCGCTGGGCGTGCTGACGGTCGTGACCGGCGTGTCCGGTTCCGGCAAATCCACGCTGGTGGGCGACATCCTCTATCCCGCCCTCTATCGCCGCATCCACGAATCCGGCGACCTGCCGGGCACGCATCGCGGCCTGTCGGGCAACCTCGACCGCATCACGCGCGTGGAGTACGTGGACCAGAACCCCATCGGGCGCAGCTCCCGTTCCAACGCCGTCACCTACCTGAAGGCCTACGACGGCATCCGGAAGCTGATGGCGCAGCAGCAGGCGGCCAGAATCGCCGGCCTGACGGCCAATCACTTCTCATTCAATACCGACGGCGGCCGTTGCCCGGAGTGTCAGGGCGAGGGCGTCGTGCGCATCGGCATGCAGTTCATGGCCGACGTGGAGATGGTCTGCGAGGAGTGTGGCGGCAAGCGCTTCCGGCCCGAGGTGCTGGACGTGCGCTACCGCGAGAAGAATATCGACGACATCCTCAATATGAGCGTGGACGAGGCGGTGGCGTTCTTCTCCGCCGCACCCGAGGAGGAAGCCGCCTCCGTGGCGGAGCTCCTCCGCCCCTTGCAGGACGTCGGTCTCGGTTATATCAAGCTGGGCCAGAGCAGCTCCACCCTGTCGGGCGGCGAGAGCCAGCGCATCAAGTTGGCGTACTTCCTGTCCCTGAGCCGCAGCAAGTCCAAGAAGGAGAAGATCCTCTTCCTTTTCGACGAGCCCACCACCGGCCTGCATTTCTTCGACGTGGAGAAGCTCCTGCAGTCCTTCGACGCGCTGCTCGCCGCCGGGCATTCCCTCGTGGTCGTGGAGCACAACCTGGATGTGATCCGCGCGGCGGACTGGGTGATCGATCTCGGCCCGGACGCCGGCGAGCGCGGCGGCCGGGTGGTCTTCGCCGGCACGCCGGAGGACCTCAAGCATGCCGATACCTTTACCGCGAAATACTTATGAAGAAGATAGCCGCCCTGACGATGGTCCGCAACGACGACTTCTACCTGCGCAAGTGGGTGGAATACTACGGTGCGCAGCTCGGCCGCGAAAACCTCTACATCTGGTTCGACGGCACAGACCAGCAGATTCTGCCCTTCTGTGAGGGGACGAACGCGGTGGCCATCCCCAAGATCGGCACCGACCTGGTGTCCAACGACAAGGGGCGCGTGGCCGTGATGAGCGACAAGGCGGCGGAGCTGTTCGCATCCGGTTATGAGCTGGTGATCGGGACCGATGCCGACGAATTCGTGGTGGTGGATCCCCGGCTGGGGCAGTCCCTGCCGGAATACCTCAGCGCCTGCCGGATCGGTGTCTCCCTGTCCCCGCTGGGGCTGGATTTCGGGCAGAAGCTGGGGGAGGAAGGGGACATCGATGTGTCGCGGCCTTTCCTGCAGCAGCGCCGCTACGCCCAGATCGGCACCCGCTATACCAAATGCTCGATCCTTGCGCGTCCGTGCGAATGGGGTTCCGGTTTCCACCGTGTCAAAGGGCACAACTTCCACATCGGGAAGGATTTATATCTGCTGCATTTCGGCTATTTCGACAAGAAGCGTCTCGAGGACCGCTTCAGCGACGCCGACCGGCTCAGCCAGGGCTGGGGCGCCCATATGCAGAAGCGCGCCCGCACCATCCGCTACGCCACGGAGCTCCCCGCGCGGGATTTCGACCGCTGGACGCGTTTCGGCCGCATCTGCCAGACGCTCTGCCGCCCGCCGTACGCGCTCAACAAACCGGCGATGTTCGAACTCCGCATCGTCGTCCGCATCCCGGAGCGCTTCCGGGATATCGTCTAGGTCCCGTCAGCGGAACTTATAGTGGAAGCTCCCCGGCCCGTCGACGGTCAGTTCCACTTCCCGGCCGCTTCCGCGCGGCAGGGGTGGCAGGGGAATGTTGAAGGAACAGGTTTCCCCACGGATCTTGCACTCGAATTCCAGACTCGGTCGCGGCACGCCCAGTACGTCTTCCGGCGTGTCGTTCGGGTAGCACCACAGGGTGATGCCGGGTTCCTGCGAGAAGAAACCCACGTCGTAGGGGAGTTTCGACCAGGGACCGGCGTCGATCAGCTCGGTCGGCCGGAACTCCTGCTCTCGCAGGATCTCGGCTGCGTTTGGCAGGTCGCGCAGGCGGATGCGCGGCTCTTCCAGTAATTCATAGTTGTCCATTGTATTGCTGATCTTAGCCAGCGTGACGCTGCAGAGCAGGGGTTTCAACTCAATCTCCCCGGAAAGCTCTTTCGTGCTTGCGCATCCGCCGAGGATGGGGCACGCCGGATCGTCGTCTGCAAAGTCGAAACATAATTGTTCCATCGCCTCATAGCGCTCCAGCGCCTTCTGGTTGAAGCGGCGCGGGCTGTTGGCAATGCCGACGAGCAGCTTCTCGCCGGGCGGAGTGCGGACATCCAGCGCCTCCGGCAGTTCTTTCAGTTCAAGATGCCGCTCCAGCGAACGGAGCCCGTCGGCGCCATAGACGAACAGGTCCAGGGTGTGCACGGTCCGTCCGTCCGCACGCAGGACCACGTGCGTGAGCACGGAATCGATGACTACTACGGGCGGCTCCGGATCTTCCTCCGGCTGTTCCGGGACGGGCTCCCGCTGACAGGAGCCCAGCAGAGCCGGCAGCGCGAATAAGACACAGATTGAGCAGTACACAAGAATTGACCCTGCGCCGGGCAGAGAGCCGCGGTGCCGAGAAGGGCCGGGTAAAAGGTTAAAGGAGGAGCGCTGCCGGCTCCCGGGGTTCGTTGCATTTTTCATGGCGGCAAATGTAACCGGGCCCGGGCAAAGCTCCAAGGATCTGTAAAAATCGTACGGGGGGTATTGTGAAATTTTTCCCGTTTTTCCGAATTGATAAGAAAATGGCCCGCATTTTTGCGGGCCATCTTCTCTTTTTGCTAACCTCCGAAGTTGTCGAAGAGGATGCTCTCCGGTGCGACGCCGAGCGAGTCGAGCAGGTCGCACACGCACTTGGTCATCATAGGAGGACCGCACATGAAGTACTTGATGTCCTCCGGTGCCTCGTGATTCTTGAGGTAGGTCTCGTTCATCACGTTGTGCACGAAGCCCGCGGTGTACTTCACGCCGGCGGCATCCGCTGCCGGATCCGGACGGTCGAGGGCCAGATGGAAGTGGAAGTTCGGGAACTCCTTCTCGATCTCGGCGAAGTCCTCCAGGTAGAAGGCCTCCACGAGCGCGCGGGCGCCGTAGAAGAAGTGAACCTGGCGCTTGGTCTTAAGCGTCTTGAAGAGCTGCATGATGTGGCTGCGGAGCGGGGCCATGCCGGCGCCGCCGCCGACGAAGATGTATTCCATATCGTCGGGGTCGTTCTTCGGCAGCAGGAACTCGCCGTAAGGGCCGCTGATCATCACCTTGTCGCCCGGCTTGCGGGAGAACACGTAGGTGGAAGCGATTCCCGGAGGCACGCCCGGCACGAACTTGAAGACACCCTTCGGCTGCGTGCGGTCGAACGGCGGGGTCGCGATACGCACGTTGAGCTTGATGATGCCCTTCTCGCCCGGATAGGAAGCCATGGAGTAGGCGCGGATGGTCGGAACGGTGTTCTTGAACTTGAGCGGGGTGATGCCGTACTTGTCCCAGTCGCCCTTGTAGATGTCGGCCACACCCATGTCGGAGAAGTCGGCCTCGTAGGCGGGGATGTCGATCTGGATGTACTCGCCGCTCTTGAACTCGAGTTCCTCGCCCTCGGGGAGCTTGACGGTGAACTCCTTGATGAACGTTGCAACGTTCTCGTTGGAGATGACCTCGCACTCGAGTTTCTTCACGGACAGCGCGGACTCGGCGACCTGGATCTTCAGGTTGTCCTTGACCTTGACCTGGCAACCCAGGCGCCAGCCTTCCTTGATCTGCTTGCGGTTGAAGAAGCCGGTCTCGGTCGGGAGGATCTCGCCGCCGCCCTCAAGCACCTGGACCTTGCACTGGCCGCAGTTGGCCTTGCCGCCGCAGGCGGAGGGGAGGAAGATCTTCTCGCCGGCCAGGGTGGCCATGAGGTTGTTCCCCGGCGTGACGTTAAGTTCTTTCTTGCCGTCGTTGATATCAATCTTGATGGTGCCCTTCGGGGTGATCTTGGCCTTGACGAAGAGCAGGAGGACCGTCAGCAGCAGCGTCACGATGACGATGACTGCGATAGAAGCTAAAATGGTAGGTGTCATAGCGCGTTCCTCCTATAATTGAATACCCATGAAGATCATGAACGCCATACCCATCAGACCCACCGTGATGAAGGTGATGCCGACGCCCTTCAGCGGGGCGGGGACATTGCTGTAGGACAGCTTCTCACGGATGGCGGCGAGGCAGACGATGGCGAGGTACCAGCCGAGGCCGGAACCGAGCGCATAGACCAGCGGTTCGCCGATGTTGGTGAAGTCGCGCTGCTGCATGAAGAGCGAACCGCCCAGGATGGCGCAGTTCACGGCGATCAGCGGCAGGAAGATACCCAGCGAGGAGTACAGCGAGGGAAGGAACTTCTCCACGACCATC
This sequence comes from Bacteroidales bacterium, assembly GCA_017960585.1. GTDB lineage: Bacteria > Bacteroidota > Bacteroidia > Bacteroidales > UBA932 > Cryptobacteroides. The sequence continues at coordinate 36,953 of JAGCYX010000006.1, read as the reverse complement.
TCGACGAGCTGCACGAAGGCGGCGATCACCGCGATGAAGAGGATGAAGCTCAGGAAGCTCAGGTCCACCTCGGCGAACTGCGGGCCCAGCCAGCTCAGCGCGCCGGGCTGGAGGACGAACTTGTTCAGCAGGTAGTTGAGCGGAAGCGTGCAGAAGAGCACGAAGATCACAGCGAGGCCCAGGCCGTTGGCTGTCTTTACGTTCTTCGATACCGCCAGGTATGAGCACATACCCAGGAAGTATGCGAAGATCATATTGTCAACGAAGATTGACTTGACGAATAAGCTGATGTATTCCATAGGGCGTCGCGATTATTTCTCCTGAAGGTCCTTGTCGAAGGCGCGATGGGCCCAGATGATGCATCCGAGCAGGATCAGCGCAAACGGCGGCAGGATCACGAGGTTGTTGGGAATGTAGCCGGCAGGCAGGACCCGCAGGCCGAACAGGGTGCCGCTTCCGAGGAGCTCGCGGAAGAAGGCCACGATGATGAGGATCATACCGTAGCCGACACCGTTGGCGAGACCGTCCAGCAGCGAGGGGATGGGCTTGTTGCCGAGGGCGAACGCCTCGATGCGACCCATCACGATGCAGTTGGTGATGATCAGGCCGATGTACACGGAAAGCTGTTTGTCGATGGCGTAGGTGCCTTCGCCGGCCTTGAGGATCTGGTCCACCAGGATCACCATCATGGCCACGACCACCAGCTGCACGATGATGCGCACCCGGTTGGGGATGCTGTTGCGGAGCAGCGAGCAGATCAGGCTGGACAGGCCCGTGACGATGATCACGGAGAGGGCCATCACCAGGGCGCCCTTGAGCTGGACCGTGACGGCCAGCGAGGAGCAGATACCGAGGATGAGAACGGTAATCGGATTACCCTTCAGGATCGGATTCAGGATCGTTTCTTTGAGTTTCTTGTCCATAACTATTCCTCCTCTTCGTTATCAGTTTCCGAAAGGGTTTCACCGCCGAGGGCGTTGAAGAGCGCGCCGACACCCAGGTGCTTCTCATAAGCGCCGAACCAGACGTTCAGCGCCTCGTTGAGGCCCTTGGACGTCATCGTGGCGCCGGTGATGGCGTCGATGGCGTTGTCGGCACCGGTGGTTTCGGCGTTCTTCTCAAGCCGGAAAGCCGGGCTGTCGCCCCACTCCACGGTCTTGCCGACGAACTTCTCGCGGAACCAGGGCTCGTCCTTGATCTTGGCGCCGAGGCCCGGAGTCTCGGACTCGTGGTCGAAGAAGGCGCCCGCGATGGTGTGGCAGTCGGGCTGGAAGGCAACATAGCCCCAGATCGGACCCCAGAGGCCGGCACCGTAAATCGGAATCACGGTCACGCCGCTCTTGAAGATGTAGACAGGGAGCTTGGCCTCGCCGCCGTCCTTGATGGCCTTGTTCTGCGGCTTGAGGTTGTCCACCAGCTCGATCTTGTCCTTGCTGACGGAGAGCTCGCCGTTCTTCTGGCCGTCCAGGCCGATCGTATAGGCCTCCTGGATGTTGTCGGCGTACAGCTGAAGCACGCCGGCGTTCTTGGTAGCATAGAGTTCGTCCGTAGGCTTGATCTGCGCGGCGGACATCATCTGACGCAGGGTCTCCGCCTTGGCGTTGGCACTCTGCGAGGGCTTGAGCTTCATGGCCGTGAAAGCCAGGAGCGCAGCCACGACTACGACCACGAGCGTGGTGTAGATGACAGTATAAGCGTTGCTGTTGGTATTCATACGGCTAGGCAGTTTTGAAGTTCTTGGCCCGGCGGTTGATGTGCGCGGTGGTCACGCAGTGGTCGATCAGCGGGGCGAATACGTTGCAGAGCAGGATGGCGAGCATCATACCCTCGGCGTAGCCGGGGTTGAAGAGGCGCACCGTGATGCAGAGGGCGCCGATCAGGAAGCCGTAGATCCACTTGCCGCACTCGGTCTGGGCGGAGGTCACCGGGTCGGTCGCCATGAAGACGATACCGAAGGCGAAGCCGCCGTAGAGGAGCTGCATGTAGCAGGGGATGTCGGTGATGCCGGCGAGGTTGCCGATGCCGCCCACGAAGAGCACGCCAAGGATGCCGGAGAGCATGATTTTCCAGCTGGCGATGCCCGTCCAGATAAGGATGACGGCACCGAGCAGGATGGCGATCACGGAAGTCTCACCGACGGAGCCCGGGACCGTACCGATGAAGAGATCCCAGAAACCGGTGCCGTACTGCGCCGTGGCGCCGTCCAGCGCGAGCGGAGTGGCGCCGGTGAAGCCGTCCACGAGCTGCTCGGTCGGTTTGTAGTGGATCCAGCAGTCGGAGCCGGACATGTAGTTCGGATAGGAGAAGAAGAGGAAGGCGCGCGTCAGGATCGCCGGATTGACGATGTTCATGCCCGTGCCGCCGAAGACCTCCTTGCCGAAGATGACCGCGAACGCGACGGCGACCGCGAGCATCCACAGGGGGATGTCCACCGGAACGATGAGGGGAATGAAGAAACCGGACACGAGGTAGCCTTCGCTCACTTCCTCGCCGCGGATCTGGCTCGAGGCGAACTCGATGCCGAGGCCCACGATGTAGGAGACGAGGTACAGGGGCAGGACCCGGAGGAATCCGTACCACCAGTTGCCGATGATGTTGAGGCGGGGGTCGCCCACCGCCAGGCCGTGCTGATAACCGACGTTCCACATGCCGAAGAGGGCTGCGGGCACGGCGGCGATCACCACGAGGATGAGGATGCGCTTGAGATCGATGGCGTCACGCACATGGGAACCTTTCTTGGTGACGGTGCCCGGCACGTGCAGGAATGTCTCAAAAGCGTCAACCGTGGAGTGCAGCCAGTAAAGTTTGCCGCCTTTTTCGAAAATACTGTTCATACTTTTAAGCCATTTCCTTGAGCATCAGGTCGATGCCCTGTTCGATCATTGCCTGGATGTTGTTCTTGCTCGGGTCGACGAACTCGCAGGTGGCGAGATCCTCGGGGAGCACTTCATAGATGCCGAACTTCTCCATCTTCTCGATGTCGCCGGCAAGGCAGGCCTTGGCCAGGAAGACGGGGAAGATGTCCATCGGGAGGACCTTGCCGTAGTAGCCGTCGTTCATCAGGAACGCGCGGGCACCGCCGTGCAGGTTGGTGTCCATCGCATACTTCTTCTTCGGCAGGAGCCAGGAGAAGTAGCTGCGGTCGGCGCTGAACTGATTGAAGCGGAACGGACGGATCCAGCCCAGGAGCTCGGGGTCCGTACCTTCGCGCAGGATGGTGACCTGCGTGTCGAAGAAGCCGAGGTAACCGGCTGCGCCGATGACCTTGCCGCTGAGCGCATCGCCGCCGATGACGCGGAGTTCCTCGGCGGGGGTGTTCCCGAAGTACGCGGCGAGATCCTGCATCGGCGTGCCCGGCAGGGTGTCCACGTAGGACGGCTGGAGGGCCATCGGGCCGGTGACGGCCACCTTGCGGCGCACGTCGTACTTGCCCGTCAGGAAGAGCTTGCCGATGGCCACGAGGCCCGCCAGGGACACCGTCCAGACGGTATCTTCCTTGCGGATCGGAGCGATGTGGCTGATCTGCACGCCCACGTTGCCGGCGGGGTGCGGACCGCGGAAGCAGTTCAGTTCGCAGCCCTGCAGGCCGGCGAAGGCGGACTTGCCGTTGCCGTCGAGACCGACGTAAACCTTGCCGTCCGTGAGCTTGGCGAGGGCGTTCACGCCCGCCTGGGCGGCGGCGACATCAGCTCCGAAGCAGAAGGTCGCGTCCGCGGCCAGCGGGGCGGTGTTGAAGGTGGAAACAAAGATGTCGCGCGGGCGGGCATCCGGGTCGGCGAGGATGCCGTACGGGCGCTGGACCAGCCAGGGCCACAGGCCGCTCTGGAGCAGCGCCTGACGAACCTGCCCGGCGTCCAGTTTGGCTGCGTCCTTGACTCCGAAGTCAACGCACTGCCGCTTGCCGTCCGACTCGATGAGAACGGCCAGCAGCTTGCGTTTCTCGCCACGGACAATCTCCTTGACCGTACCGCTCACCGGCGAGGTCAGGAGGATGTCGGCGTTCTTTTTGTCTGCCATGACGGGGGAGCCGCAGAGCACAGGATCACCCTCCTTGACGAGAAGTCTCGGAAGGAAACCCTTGAAGTCCGTCGGTTGGACGGCCACGATGCCCGGCGCTATCGTCTTTGAGACACGGAGTTCTGCTTCACCCGAAATCGGGATGTTCAGACCCTTTTTCAAAACGAAAGTTTGTGACATGAATATAACGTTATAAGTTTTCGCAAATCGCGACGCGAAGATACCACTTTTTTTTGTATTTTCGTGCCGCTATGATGGATAAAGTGAATGCGATTCTGGAAGATTTGAACGAGGAGCAGAAGAGAGCCGTCTGCCAGGTGGACGGACCGGTGCTGATCGTGGCGGGAGCGGGGTCCGGCAAAACCCGTGTTTTGACGAGTCGGGTGGCGTATATTCTGGCTTTACAGGCAGATGCGCGCATCCTGGCCCTGACTTTTACAAAGAAAGCGGCGGGCGAAATGAAGGAGCGGATCGCCGCGATGGTGGGGGACGGAAGCGTGCGCCGCGTGGTCATGGGAACCTTCCACGCCGTGTTCGTCCGCTTCCTCCGGGAATACGCCGACTCGCTGGGTTATCCGCAGAACTTTACCATCTACGACACCTCCGATTCGCAGAGCGCCGTCAAGGCCTGTCTCAAGGAGATGGGACTCGACGACAAAGTCTATAAACCGCGCGATGTCCTGGCCCGCATCTCGATGGCGAAGAACAACCTCATCACCGTCTCGGCCTACCGGGCCAGCCAGGAACTCCAGACCCAGGACTACCACAGCAAGCGGCCGCGCCTGGGCGAGGTCTATCAGCGCTACCAGGAGAAGCTCAAGCAGAGCGGCGTGATGGACTTCGACGACATCCTGTTGAACATGAACTTCCTGCTGCGGGACAACCGGGCGGCCCTGGAGTCCATCGCCGGACGCTTCTCGCACATCCTCGTGGACGAGTACCAGGACACGAACCAGGCGCAGTACCTGATTCTCAAGAAGCTGGCGCAGTTCCACCGCAACATCTGCGTGGTAGGCGACGATTCCCAGTCCATCTACGCTTTCCGCGGCGCGCGCATCGAGAACATCCTGAGTTTTAAGAAGGATTACCCCGAGTGCAAGCTCTTCCGCCTGGAGCGCAACTACCGCTCCACGCAGGTCATCGTGGACGCGGCCAACTCACTGATCGCCCACAACGAGGGGCGCATCCCCAAGGAGTGCTACGCCGTGGGCGAGGACGGCGAGCCGATCCGCCTCCTGAAGGCCTACAATGAGGGCGAGGAGGCGGTCATGATCGTTTCCGAGATCATGGAGCGGATGCGGACGGCCCGGGCACAGTACCAGGATTTCGCCGTCCTGTACCGGACCAATGCGCAGTCGCGCGCCATCGAGGAGCAGCTCCGCCGGCGCAACATCCCCTATATGATCTATTCCGGCAATTCCTTCTTCGACCGCGCAGAGGTCAAGGATATGATGGCCTACTTCAAGCTGGTCGTCAACCCGCGCGACGACGAGTCCTTCCGCCGGGTGGTCAACAAGCCCGCGCGCGGCATCGGCGACAAGGCCTTCGAGGCCATCGAGGCCGTGGCACGCCAGCAGGGCTGGCCGCTCTTCCAGGCCGCGCGCGAGGTGCCCAAGGTGCAGCCTTTCTGCGAGATGATCGCGAAGCTGTCGGCCCTGGTCCCGACGACGGACGCCTATGAACTTGCAAAACGGATCGCCGACGAGAGCACGCTCTACGCCTTCTACAAGCAGGACACGTCCATCGAGGGCCTGTCCCGCGTGGCCAACCTGGACGAGCTCATCAACAGCGTGGCGCAGTTCGTCGAGGAGCGGGAGGAGGAAGCCGAGGATTATGCCGCCGAGGGCGGCGAGGTGGGGGTTTTCACCCTGGATGACTTCCTGGAGAACGTCTCTCTGCTGAGCAATGTGGACGTGACGGACGACGAGGACACGAACAACAAGGTGGCGCTGATGACGGCGCACTCGTCCAAGGGTCTGGAGTTCCCGTACGTGTTCGTGGCCGGGATGGAGGAGAATCTCTTCCCGAGCGTGACGATGCCGTCCGCGAAGCCGGAGGTGGAGGAGGAGCGGCGGCTCTTCTATGTGGCGATGACACGGGCCAAGAAGGCGGTGCGGCTGTCGTTCGCCGGGACGCGGATGCGGAACGGCAAGCACGAGTCCAACGCGCCGTCGCGTTTCCTGGCGGAGATCGATCCGCGCTACATCGAGAATCCGCTCGACCCCGAGGATTTTGATAATTCGGGCGTCACGCATGAATGGGGCGGCTTCGGCTCCCGCTTCACCGGCGGCCGGCTGAACCGCTTTGGCATAGGATCGTCGGCACAGAGCCAGGTTGCCCCCGGACAGAAGGACGCCGGTCAAAATCGGTTTGGCCAGCAGCCCTCGAGGGGCGTAGCCACCCGTGGCTTCGTAAACGGGAGGGGCCCGCTGAACTTTGGCAGGGGGACCGCAAGCCCGCTTGCGGGCAACCGGGCAAAGGTCAGTGGGAGGGATGAGGGGCGCAGCCCCGAACCCATTCGAGGGCTGGCTGGCCAACCGAAGACCGGCGTCCATGCAGCATTGGCGGACGCGAACTTCGTCGGGGTACCGATGACGGAACTGCGGGAAGGCCAGCGCATCGAACACAACCGCTTCGGCCCCGGCACCATCCTCGAACTTTCCGGCCGCGCCCCCGAAATGAAAGCCAAGATCCGCTTCGACGCCCACGGCGAGAAGCTCCTGCTGCTGAAATACGCTAAGATCAGGCCGGCCGACTAAGCGAAAAGCAACCTTTCGATAAACACTTGATGGTCCTCGACGCGCCCCTCGACAATGTGGGCGCCGTCGGGCGCCAGCGCGTGCCACAGCTCCACGGTCTCGCCGGGGCGGGCCTCGCGGTTGAAGTTGATGGTCAGATCCTTAACCATCATGTTGTTAACCAATACTTCAGGCAGGGCGTCCATCGCCCAGACCGTGTATTTGACATTGTTGGCGTGCTGGTTGTAATCCACGTCGGAGAACTGCACCTTGTGCGTGCCGATCAGGTGAAACTCCAAGCCGCGCGCAACGACCTTGCCGGCCGTCTCGGCGATGGCGTTGTCCGTGCTCTGCGGGGGCATGGAGGTGAACTCCGTCAGGAAGTCGGCCCGGTCCACGCGGCGCTCGGTCAGGTTCATCACCACCCAGGAACTGGTCGAATTGACCGCCGGCATGCCGTCTGCTCCGATCAGCTGATAGTCACGGATGAAGAACAGCCCCTGCATACCTTTATGCCAGGTCAGGATCTTGCAGGGCTCCTTATGCATCACCGGGCGCTCGAAGCGGACGTGCTGCCGAGCCAGTACCCAGGTGCAGTCGTAGGGGCGGAGCTGCTCGTCGCCGAAGTTCAGGCAATCGGCGCCGTAAACGGCCATGTACTGGGCCAGGTCCAGGAAAGCGGAGGGGCGCAGGATCTCACGGCGGTCCACCTGGTAGCAGGCGACCATGAAGTCCTGCGCGAATTTATCGTCGAGATAGGAATCAGTCATACTGGATGGGGTTGGTGTCGAGCGCGGTCTTGACGACCTCCAGGCCGGGGAATTTCGCGCTCAGGTGGGCCTGCAGCAGGTCCTGCGTGAATTGCTCGCTCTGATAGTGGCCCAGCTCCGCGAGGAGTACGCCGCCGTTCTCGAAATAGTCGTGATAATGGAATTCGCCGCTCAGGAAGCAGTCCGCGCCGGCGTGGATGGCGTCGCGCAGCAGGAAGGCGCCGGCGCCGCCGCACAGCGCCACGCGCCGGACGGTCCGCCCGTCGGGGGCGGAATGGCGCAGGCATTGTACGCCGAACAGTTGCTTCAGCCGGGCCAGGAAGTCTGCATCCAGCTCCGGCTGCGGCAGTTCGCCGACCAGGCCGGCACCGCCGTCGCCGTCCTCCCGCGGCGAGAGCCAGCGGAGGTTCTGCAGACCGATCCGTTCGGCCATCTTGTGGTTGACGCCGCCGGGGGCGTTGTCCAGGCTGGTGTGTGCCGAGTAGATGGAGACCCCGGCCGACAGCGCGCGGACCACGCAGCGCTGCTGGTAAGTGGCGTCGGAGACCTGCCGGAGGGCCTTGAAGAGCAGCGGATGATGCGAAACAATCAAGTTACATCCTTTCGCAACCGCCTCGTCCACAATTGCTTCCGTAATGTCCAGACAGACCAGCACGCGGCGGATCTCCGTGTCCGGAAATCCGACCTGCAGACCCGAGTTGTCCCACTCGTCCTGCAGCCGCAGCGGAGCCAGTTCCTCCAGCGAGGTGATGATTTCACGTAGTTTCATGCTTATTTCATCCAGCGGTCCAGCCAGTCGTAGAAGACGCGATGCCAGTAGAGGGAGTTCTGGGGCTGGAGGATCCAGTGGTTCTCTTCCGGGAAGACCACGAGCTTGGAGGGGACACCCATCATCTGGGCGGCGTTGAAGGCCGCCATGCCCTGCTCGTAGGGGATGCGGTAGTCCATCATGCCGTGGATGCACAGGATAGGGGTGTGCCACTTGGTGACCATCGTCGAAGGGGAGTTGGCGTAGTGCCGCTGCGCCTTCGGGGTGGACGCGTACGGCGCGCCGGCCTGCTGCATGCCGCCGAAGGTGACGCCGTCGCCGGCAGGACCCGTCTTGCCGGGCTCGTAGGCGTATTCCGTCAGGCCGCCGTTGTCCCAGTTTGCGAACCACATTTCCTCGGTGGTGAACCAGAGCTGCTTCTCGTCGAAGATGCCGGCGTGCGCGATGAAGCAGTCATACAGGTCGCCGTGCAGTCCTTCCAGCATATAGGCGGAATAGCCGCCGTAGGAAGCGCCCACGCAGGCGAGCTTGTTCACGTACGGCTGCCCCTTGATATAGCGCCCGGCGCTCAGGTAGTCCTGCATGTTCAGTCCCGGATAGTCGCCGGAAATCTGCTCCTTCCAGGCCTGGCCGAAAGCGGTTGTGCCGCGGCGGTTCGGCAGGATGACGATGTAGCCCTGCTGCGCCATCAGGCGGTAGCACCAGCGGTAGCTCCAGTCCTGGGAATTGCTGCCCTGCGGGCCTCCGAGCACGATTTCGATGGCCGGATACTGCTTCGCCGGGTCGAACTGCGGGGGATAGAGCACCCAGCAGAGCATCTGCTGATGATCCACCGTCTCCACCCACACGCGCTCGTCCTTGACGTCGGACAACTGTCCGATGATATGCTGATTCTCGTCCGTCAGCTGGGCGAAGGTCACGCCCGCGGCGGTAATCTTCACGGACACGAGTTCCGTGGGGAATTTCAGGCAATAGTAGGAGGCCAGCAGCTCCACGCCGTCCGCGGTTTCGAGCACCGCGAAGGGGGAGAAGAAGTCGAAGTTCCAGTCGGGGGCGGTGATGCGCTGCACGTCGCCCGTCAGGTCGGCGCAGTACAGCGCCTGGATGCCTTCGCCCACGAGGGCGTTGAAGAAGATCTCGTCATTGTGCCAGACCGGGCCGGCCACGTCGTGGTCGAAGTCCGGCAGCAGCTCGCGCACGTTCTGCACGCGCACGCCGACGTTCTGTCCATCGGCCTCATCTTCAAGGATTTCCACATCGGCGACAAACAGTCGCTGGCGGTCGGCCTCGTAGCCGTCGCGTGCCATCGAGATCCAGGCGATATGCTGTCCGTCGGCGCTCCACACGGGATCCGTGTCGTAGCCGCCGTCCGTCTTGACGTCGATCGTCGCGCCGGTCAGGATGTCATAGATATAGATGCCGCAGTTGGTGCTGAAGGCGTACTCCTTGCCCGTCTTCTTCCGGCAGGAATAGACGATGTGGCGGCTGTCTGGTGCCCAGTCCAGCTGCTCAGCGCCGCCGAACGGCTCGGTCGGCAGTTCGAAAAGCTCCTCCGTCCCGAGGATGTCCAGGGAGTTGTCCGGAGTGATCTTCGCCTTGCCCAGCGGGGCCACGTAGGTCCGGGGTACCTCGGTCACCCAATGGTCCCAGTGGCGGTACATCAGGTCCTCCGTCGCGTAGGCCTGCGCCTTGTCCAGGTCCTCATAGCGGTCGGCCGGCTGCTGCAGCGCCGTATTCTTCACGGTGCTCACGTACAGCACCTGCTGCTGGTCGGGGGAAAGCTTGAAGTCGCCGATCCCCTCCGGGACGTCGCTCAGCTGCACGCGCTTGCCGAGCTTGTTGCCCTTCAGGGCGGCCTTCCAAAGCTGTCCGCCCTGCAGGAAATAGATGCTCTTGCCGTCGGCGGACCAGCGGGCGCCGTTCACGCTCTTGGCGTAGCGGGTCAGCTGTACCTTGCCGGTGCCGTCGGGATTGCACAGGAACAGGTTGCGGCAGCTGCGGTTCGCCGCGATGTCGGTATAGGACACGCCGTAGAGGATCTTGCTTCCGTCGGGGGAGAGCTGGGGGTCGGACAGGCGGCCGAGCGCGAGCAGCGTCTCGGGGGTCATCACACCGTTCTCGATCTGGATTTCAGACGGGCCGACGTAGCCGCTGTCCTCCTTCTTTGCACAACTGATAGCCATGATAAGACAAGTAATAGCGATAATAGTGCGTTTCATGCGATCATTCATTTTAGCCGACAAATATAACACTTTTACAGTTTCTTCGCTACCTTGTAGCCGATGACGCCGATGGCGACGGCTTCCGCGGTCACGATCAACTCCAGCGGAAGCATCCCGACGGATTTCGATAGCATCACGACCCCGGCGTCAACCAGCGCGTGCAGCGCGATGGCAGCCGGGAACAGCCACAGCCATTTGCCGCGTTTGCGCACGGCCACCCACACCATCAGGGAAAAGCCCAGATGGAGAACCAGGGCGGAGAAACGCTCCCAAAGCCCCAGCAGTAACGAACCCGCCGTCAGGCCTTGCAGCTCGTCCAGCTGGGTCTGCAGCTGTGCGGCGGCATCTTCCGGTACCTTGGCGAACAAAACGTCCGTCTGCCCGCTATTGATCAGGGCAGAGATCGCCAGGTTGGAAATCATCGTGATTCCGAAAACAATAAGCATTTCCGCGCCGCCATGACCGATGCCGTAGGCCACGCCGGGCAGCGGAGCCGTCGCTTCCTTCTTCATCAGGAACTTCATGGACAGGAAGCGGCCGGTCTCCTCGAAGATGCCGGCGGCCAGTCCACCGTATAGGGCGTACCAGAGCGTATTGCCCATGATGGCGTCGCCATGGGGGCCTTTCAGTACCACCTGGTGCAGAATGCTTTCCAGGACCAGGGCGAAAACGATGAAAGTGCCTGCGCCAATCAGGATGGTGGACAGTCTGGCGTGATGCTTACCTGCCAGATACCACGCCAGGGCGATGGGGATGGCGATGCCGAGCAGGGCGCCGACGGCCATCATGATCAGGGAACCCGTGGAAACCATAAGCGTTAATTCAATTCAAAGTGGAAAGGTTTGTCGAAATGTCGCCGGGAGTAGTAGGTGACGGATGGCCGGGTCAGGTCCATGACCACGGTCCAGGCCGTCCCGAGGAAGTCTCCCCGTGCCGGCGGCTGGGAGACGGAGACGATCGCCTTCGTCAGCTGTTCCAGGTCCATGACGCCGCCTGCCTCGTCGAACTGCCGGCACATCTGCTCGTAGCGGTGGTCTTCCTCATACAGACCGACGTTCAGCTTCGCCTCGCACAGGTAGTGGTTGGCGACGGTGGGGGAGTCCACGACCACGATCTCGTCGTCGACGTATTCCACGACGACGCTCTTGCCGGAGGCGTCGGAGATGGCGTAATGATGGGCGGCACCGATGTCGGAGTGCATATCGATGCCCCGGAGCAGTTCAATCGCCTCATCCACGGTCGCGGCATTCTTCAGCAGGTAGCTGATGGCCGAGGTCGTGGTCAGCCCCGGCTTGCCCGTATCCTGGTTCGTCACCGCCTCGTCGCCGGCCATCAGGTCCGCGATGGCGAGCCCCTTCTCGTTGATGCCGTCCAGGGCGAAGAAGAGCCCGCTCAGGGCCATATATTGGTTCGCGAAACCTTCCGGCAGCCAGTCTTTCCCGAATCCGAAGAACTCCACGTTGAAGGCGGTGATCGTCTCGTAGCCGTGCTTGGGGATGGTGTGCAGGATCAGGCCGGTCGCGGAGGAGAAATCGAAGTTCCGGCCCATCAGGACGCCGCCCTCCGGCGTGCGCACCGTCAGGGCGGAACAGCCGTACTGCGCGGGGGCGGGTTCCGCGGCGGGATGGTAGAACCCTTTGGACAGGAAGTTCATCACATAGCCGACCATTTCGCCGGCGTTCCGGCCGCCGCCGCTCGCGATCAGCCCGTCGAAGCCGTCGTCGCCCTTGTATTCCATATAATACAGCCCCTCGTCCAGCTTCTCGACGGACATCGCCCCCTTGACGAGCGGGCCGAAGAGCGTCCAGGTATAAACTCCGAATACAACAAACAGGGCCAGGATGACCCACAGGACAATCTTAATTCCTTTCTTCATGACTCAAAGGTAACAAAAAAACCGGACACGTCAGAGCAGGAACCGAAGGACCGCCTCGTTGAAGGGGCCGGGATTCCGGCTCGCGATGAAATGCGTGCCCGGGATGATGGCGAGTTCCGCTCCGGGGATGGACTGCGCAATCAGGCGGGTGTGTGCGTCCTTGATCATATCCTTGTCGCCCGCGATCACCAGGGTCGGACTTTGGATCCGCGCCAACTCTTCCGGCTTCACGTTCGGGTCGTTGACCATCAGGCCCAGCATCTCGGCGTTTTTCCGGGCCTCCGGACTCTTCCGGGCGAACAGTTTCGCAATCCGGTAGCCGATCTCGATCTGGAACTGGATCTTCCACTTGACCCCGGATGCGTCCAGGTTCGCCCCGTCCAGGATCAGCTTCCCGACACGCTCCGGATGCGTCATAGCAAAGAGCATCGCGATGTTCCCGCCGTCGGAGAAGCCCAGGATATGGGCCTTCTCAATGCCCAGCCGGTCCATGAACGCCAACAGGTCTTCCGCAAACTGGCGGATGGTGAAGGGGGCCTCGCCGCGGGGCGTCTGCCCGTGCCCGCGCGTATCGACGGCGATTACACGGAAATGCTTGGCGAAAGGCTCCATCTGGTGCGCGAAATAGCTCGTGTCCTCCCCGTTGCCGTGAAGCAAGAACAGGGGGAAGCCCTCCCCCTGTTCGATGTAGTGGTGTTGGATATCCGTCATGGCTACTTGATGCTGTACTCGTATAGGACGACGCTGTGCGCCGGGACGGAGAGGTTCGCATTCAGCTTCTCGCTGCGGGTCTGGACGCGGATGACGTCCGGACGGTCGATGGTGTTCGCATCGGTGCTCTGGTCCGGCGCCAGGGCATAGACCATGACCTTGGCCTTCGCGTCCGGCTTGCCGCCTTCGAACTTCAGCGCGACGCGCTGCAGCTCCTCCGTCGGATTGACGACGGACACGATCACCTTCCCGGTCTCGCTGTCCTTGCTGGCAAAAATGTCCAGCGGGTAGGTGGGACTGCCGGACGGCTCCAGCGGGATGTCCACGAAGGGAGTTCCCGGCATCGCCGGCTGCGGAGAGTTGCCGGTCAGGCCCAGCGGAAGGTCGCCCTGATGCTCGATGAAGAGCTTGAACAACAGACCCGTGGCACTGATCGTCGCCGTATTGTCGTTGTAGGTGTACAGGCTGCCGACGCTGGTAATGCCGGCCATCATCACGTAATAGCTGTAGCGATACATCTCGTGCAGCGTCACGGCCGCCCCGATCGTGCCCTGGAAGCCGCGACCGCGGCCGCCGGCCCATTCGTCGATCCAGTATGGCGTATGCTTCTCCTTCACGCCCGGGATCATTTCCTCGTATTTCTCCATGGACTCGGCGGAATTCTTGACGCGGTTCGCCGCCAGGCGGATGGACTCGAGGAAGCCGAACTGATACGGGATCCAGCTGTCGGTCGCGTCGTCGAAGTAAGCACCGGCGTTGGGATAGATGTGCTCAGAGACGTAATCGATATACTCGAGGGAGCCCTTCAGGAGCTGTCCCGTCCAGTCGAAGTCGCCCAGGAACGGGACCGGAAGCTCGGTCTGGTAGGGCTTGCGGTAATTGCGGTACTGGCTGCTCTGCTCGGGCACGGAAGCGCCGGAGGCGATGAGCTTGATGGTCGGGTCCTTCTTGAGCATCTCTTCGCCAAAGTAATTGTGCTTCAGCACATAGTGCTCCGGGGACATATGGCCCAGCTGCCACTCGCCGTAGCCTTCGTTGCCCACGCCCCAGTAGGTCACACCGTACGGAGCAGGATGGCCGTTCCTGGCGCGCCAGCTACCCATCGGTGAGTCCTCTGCACCGTTCACGTATTCCACCCACTGTCCGGCGGAATAGGCGTCGCCGAAGCCGGTGTTCACGACCAGGTACGGCTCGCTGCCCAGCAGCCTGCACCAGGTCATGTACTCGTCGGTACCCATATCGTTGGATTCCACCGTGTTCCATGCGTAGTCATAGCGGGGCGGACGCTGGTCCGGGTCGCCGATGCCGTCGCGCCATTCGTAGCCGGAGAGAAAGTTTCCGCCCGGCCAGCGGTAGATGGGAGAGCCGACATTCCGGAGGATACCCACCAGGTCAGCCCGGAATCCTTCCAGGTTGTCCGCCGGCATCAGCGAGACGGCGCCGATGCCGAAACAGCCGGTGCCTTCACCCACGATCTCCAGGGCGGCATCCTGCACGTCAGCACCGGCAGTAAAGGTGAAGTAGTACTTCTTGTAATCCTTCGTCAGACCTTCAAACACAACAGTTTGGCGATCAGCTGGCCCGGCACCCCAGACCAGGCTGACGGAGACCTTCGCGGAGCCGTCGGCCTTGAGGATGACGCGCCCCGTGTAGTCGCGGCCGTTTTCCAGCCACAAGCCGGCCTGGCGGATGCCGGCCTTGCCGGAGGCCAGGCTCACGACAGGCGACTGCTTGCCCACGTAGGGATGCGCCTTGTCCATCGTCACCGAGGACTCCGGCCCGACGGGCCGCCAGCGGAGCTGATGCCGCTTGGAGTTGCGCGGGGTCAGGGTCTCCGAATTGTCCACCGGATAGAAGAACTTGCGGTCGGAGAGCATTTCCGCCCAGATGCCGTTCTCGAACATATTGCCCAGCAGTTCGGTGAACATGCCGTGCACGAAGGGATGGATGGGAGCGCCTTCCTGGTCCAGGTGGACGGTGGCTTCAATCTTGGGGGTTTCTTCCTTCGCCAGGGAGACGAACGGGAAGCAGAACTGCAGCGCCAGTGCGGCGAGACAGCCGATCAGGATTCTAGCTTTCATGTGGTTCGTATTTTAGCCAAATATACTCATTTTATCGTATCTTTGCGTATACCTCTACGAGATTATGATGGGACATCTTCTGCAAACATTGCTTTTTATGTTGCTCGCGGCCGGACCGCTGCAGCAAGGCCCCTGGGTCTACGGCGCCCGGGAGAATTCCGTGAACATCCTCTGGGTCAGCGAGAAGCCGGGCATGGCTTATGTCGAACTGTCCGACGGGACGGTGAAGTTCGAGACCTATGCGGGAAGGCGCGTCTTCAAGCGCCTGCACCGGGTCCGGCTGGACGGGCTGGAGGCCGGCGCGCTGGTCCGTTACCGCGTCTGCGGCGTGAACCTGGCAGATGATTCCGACCCCTACAAGCCGGTATTCGAGGGCACTTATGAAGGCGAATGGCATAGCGTCCGCACCTTCGACCGCAAGGCGAAGAGCTGCCATTTCTCCGTGTTCAACGACATCCATATGCGTAGGCAGGACTATGCCGCCCTGGCGGCGCAGGTGGACTCCGCCGGTACGGACTTCCTCTTCCTGAACGGAGACATCGTCTCGGCGGGGAACTACGACGTGGACACTCTCGTTCACTATGCCATCGAGCCGCTCGGAAACCTGCCTTCCGGCATCCCCGTCCTGTTCGGCCGGGGTAACCACGAGGGCCGCGGCAACAACGTGCAACTGATTTCGGAGATCTATCCCAACGACGACCCGGCGCCGTTCTATTACACTTTCCGGCACGGGCCGGTGGCGTTCATCGTGTTCGACGGCGGGGAGACGGGCAAGAGCCGCTCCCTCCTCTACAGCGGATCGGACGTCTATGAGGACTACCTCAACGAGCAGCTGGAATGGGCCGCCAAGGCCGTCCGCGAGCCGGCGTTCCGAAGCGCTCCGCTGAAGATCTGCCTGCTGCACGTCCCGATGATCGACCATCCCGACAAGCAGGATTATCTGCTCCAGCGCTGGCTCAACGTCCATTTCGTGCCCCTGCTCAACAAGGCTGGCATCGACCTGATGATCGGCGCCGACCTGCACGAATTCATGTACTGCGAGCCCGGCACGATGGAGAACCGTTTCCCCATCATCGTCAACGACGACGCCCACCGTCTGGACGTCCGCTGCGACCGCAAGGGCTTGTCCCTGCAGATGTACAACCCGGAAGGGAAGCTCCTGTTCGAGCACTGACCTCTGCAGGAGACAGAAGGAAGGTAAGTAAGACGCTGATCTTCAGCCTGGACGTCCGCTACCGGCTAGCCGATCTCGCACTCCATCTCGATGAGCCAGGTAGGACGGCAGACGCGGGCCTCGAGCAGGATGCGGGGGACGGTGGGGAAGCGCTTCTGCATATAGGCGTCCACCACGGCGTAGTCTGAAATGTCGCGCAGATAGATCAGGAAATACGGCACACGGTCGAGGGAAGAACCACCCTCGGTCAGCAGCGTATCGATATTCTCCAGCAGGCGGTCGGCCTGGGCGATGACGTCCCCTTCGTGCAGGACCTGGCCGTGGTGGTCGATGCTGGCGGTTCCGCTGATGAAGATCTGACCGTTGGAGAGCCGGACGCCGCGCTCGAACGCCACGCCGTAGTCGTGCGTGGGGCTGAGGTGCGACAGGGCCTTGAGGTAGGTCTTGTCCTCCTCGCGGATGCCGGGGCGGGTCAGGAAGTCGATGGCGACGACGGCCGAGCGGCCTTCCGTGGCGCCGCCGATGCCGGTGGAGGCGATGTAATGCGTGTCGTGGCTCAGGCCTTCTTCGTCAAAGACGTCGTTGCGGGCTTTCACGAGGCCGGCGTAGTTGGCGTCGATGTCCCGGACATAGATCCAGGTCCGGACGCAGTGCGTCTTGAGGTCCAGCCCAAGCGGGCGGATGATGTCGAGGTATTTGTCGAACAAGAGGCGGGACTGGGCGTAGGAATCACGCCCGGCGGCTTCTTCCTCGCTGAGCCGCAGGCTGTGGAACAGGCAGTCGGGCTGTTCCGTGGCGGTCTGGACGAGCGCTGCGATGTGGCTGCCGTCCAGCGGCGGCTGCTCCACGATGGAGAGTGCGGGAAGAACCAGCCCGCGTGCGTCCAGGGCAGCCTTCAAGGCGACGGCCTGGTTCTGCGCGTCGCTCAGGAAGAATCGGACGAACACCGGACGCCGCCCGTCGGCGGCTTCCGCGTTGAAGTGTTTCTCTAATCTGTCTAGAACGGAGCTCAGTGCGTCGCGGTACGACCCGCAGGCTTCCGGTCGGAGGATGGAAAATCTGTTCACAGTGCAAAGTTAGTCAAAAAATCGTTGCCGTACCATGGCGCTGACCAGCAACCATTCGGCGAGCAGGTAAGTCCCCATCACGGCGGCGTGCCTCAGCGGGAAATCGACGCCGTTGAAGACCTTGAGCGCCAGCAGGGCGTCCGAGACGATGAAAAACAGGCCGCCCGCAATCACGCGCCAGCCCAGCTTGCGCCCGCGCAGCCGCCAGAGCACACCGCTCGCTATTACGAACAGCAGCGTGAGGGCGTAAACCGCCAGGACGATGCGCAGGCCCCCTTCGACCTCGAAGAAGGAAATGAGAGGATATACCATCAACAGGGGGACCGCCCAGGTGAAGATCTCGTACCAGCCCCGGAGCCCGCCCATCTTGTACAGCAGCACGGCGATGTAGCAAAAATGCCCCAGCAGGAAGGCGCCCAGGCCCGCCGCGAACCAGACGAAGCCTTTGCTGTCGAACATCAGCAGGATGTCGCCCGTCGCATGGAGGGCCATGCCGATGGCGAGCAGAATGGTCTGCCGGCCCTTGTGCTCCGGAAGCAGGGCGAGCAGCGCTGCAGCCAGGAGGGAGAGGATCAGGAACGGCTTGACGCAGGGATGGATGCTCTCGACCCCGAAACAGAGGGGGAGTACGTCGAGCAGGGACAGCGCGATGAAAACAAAACCGGCTATGCGGGCGGATTTCTTCATGGGTCTGTTTTTTCTGCAAGTTACGGATAAATTATCAATCCGCGAAAACCATCTCGTCGAAGAGCCAGTCGGCGTGGCCGATTTCCTTCATGACAAAGAGCAGGTAGCGGATATCCAGCGAGATGTTGCGGCAATAGTCCGGATCGAACACCAGGTCGCTCATCGTTCCCTCCCACACGCGGTCGAAATTGATGCCCACGAGGTTCCCGTCCGCGTTGATCACCGGACTGCCGGAATTGCCGCCGGAGGTATGGTTCGTCGCCAGGAAGCAGACCGGCTGCTCCTCATGCCCGCCCAGGGCGTAGATGTCGCGCAGGACCTGCGGGATGTTGTAGTCGAAGATCTCGGGATTGTCCTTCTCCATGATGCCCGTGAGGGTCGAAACGGGCGCGTAATACACGGCGTCGGACGGGCTGTAACCCGCCACGTGGCCGTATGCGACGCGCAGCGTCAGGTTGGCGTCGGGATAGAAGGCCTTGTCCGGTTCGAACGCCATCTGCCCCCGCATGTAGTCGCGGTAAGTCAGGCGGATCGAGCGGTCCAGTTCGGTAATGACCGGCTGCAGTTCGCTCCGGTACCACTGGTAGAACGCGTCGTACAGGGCGAAGGCCGGGTCGGCCGTCACGGCCGGCAGATCATCCTTCGTCAAGGCGCACACACGCGCAGGATCCGTGAAGAGCGACTGCGCGAAGAGCGCATCCCGCCAGGCCTCCAGGCTGCCGTACGCGGCCAGCTGTTCCTGGAAATACGCCGGCTTGTAGCCGGGCGCCATCTTCCGGTCGAAGGCGTCCAGCATCGCCACGAAGATCTCCTCGTCGATCGGCTGGTAGTAGTCCTTGAAGAAGCTTGCCGCCAGTTCGTCGACCGGCCTGCCGGCATCCAGCGCCGTCCTGACCTGGTTGGAGAACTGCAGCAGTTCCACCGTCCGGACGGTCTCGGTGTAGTACTCGTAGGCCCGGTAAACCGGGTTGCGCTGCGCGTACAGTCCGTGCAGGCGCTCGGGCAAGCCCTCGTATTCCGTCCCCGCCGCCCAGGCGGAAAAACGGCGCTCGAAGTCCTCCTTCGCGGCGACGGTCTTCAGCCGCGCCAGGCCCTTCGCCTCCCCCTGCCACTTCTTCCAGGCATTGGAGATGCTGGCGTACTTGGAGGAGTACTGGATGCGGACCGCCTGGTCCTGCGACATATACTTTTTCAGGATGTCCAGCCGCAGGGTACGCAGGGCAATCTTCTCCGGGTCGGACACTTCGCCCACATAGCGCACCTCGTCCGAGGCCACATACTCCTTCGTGCTGCCCGGGCAGCCATAGACGAAGGTGAAGTCCCCCTCCTTCACGCCGGCACGCGAGACCGTGAAGAAACGCTTGGGAGTATAAGGAACGTTATCTTTCGAATAATCAGCCGGTTCATTGTTCTTATCTGCATAAATACGGAAGACGGAGAAGTCTCCCGTATGACGGGGCCACATCCAGTTGTCCGTGTCGCCGCCGAACTTGCCGATCGACGAAGGCGGAGCGCCCACCAGGCGCACGTCGCGATACACCTTATAAACGAAGAGGAAATACTGGTTGGCGTAGTAGAGCGCCTCCACGCTGGCGCGGACGCCCCGGTCGGGATCGGCCACCTGCTTGATGACGGCATTGCCGTTGGCCTTGACCAGCGAGTCGCGCTGCACCTCGCTCATCGACGGCTCGTAGCCCTTCAGGACGATGTCCGTGACTTCGTCCATCCGTTCCAGAAAACTGACCGTCAGCCCCTTGTTGGGCAGTTCTTCGTCCCGGGACATCGCCCAGAAGCCGTCCTTGAGGTAGTCGTGCTCCACGCTGCTGTGCTGCTGGATCTGGCTGTAGCCGCAATGATGGTTCGTGAAGAGCAGGCCGTTCCGCGAGACCACCTCGCCCGTGCAGCCCGAGCCGAACAGCACCACGGCGTCCTTCAGGGATGCCTGGTTCACGCTGTACACGTCCTCCGCCGTCAGGCGGAAGCCGTGGGCCTGCATATCCTCGATGCGCTGCGAAATCAACACCGGCAGCCACATGCCCTCATCCGCCCGCAGGGACTGGAAAACCCCCGCCAGGCAGATGATTGTCATTAAAACGTATTTCTTCATATTCGTCATATTACAATCTCTCCAGCCACCTGGAGAAGAATACATTGTACACGCAGTAGGAAGAGCCCTCCGGGAACTTGGTCTCCAGGAGCAATTCTTTTTCCGTAAGGGCAGACAGTAATCTGGCTGCCGTGGAGGGGGCTCCAAGGTCATACTGTTGCAAAAAAGCGGCGCCGGTGGGTTCGCTGACCTCGCCTTCTTTGGCCACGGCAATCAGGAACTTCCACTGTCGGGGTGTCAGCAGGGCGCGCCGCTCCAGGAAGGAGTCGCTGTTCTCTTTCAGGATGGCGTCGGCTGCCGTCAGTACATCCACCAGTCCCGCTTCTTTCTTGACGGAAGAGAACACCCGGTTGCACAGGAACTGGGTATAGAACGTGTGCCCGCGGGTCCAGTCCAGGATGTAATCTATGGCCTCCGGGGTGATGCTTTTATTCTGTCCGGCGAACTGCGCCGAAATGAACCGGGCATACACGTCGCGGTCAATCTTGTCCAGTACATAGAGGGCCGCGCTCTCGTAGAACGGGCTTTTTTCGGATGTGAACATGTCGGCCATGACATGTCTGCGGCTGCCGGAGAAGATGAACTGCACGTTGGTGAGCGGCTGGATATAGGTCCGGAGCAGCGCCTCCATGGACATGCCCTCATAATGACGGATCTGCTGGAATTCGTCGATGGCCACGATGACCCTCCCCGGGCGATGCTCGAGATAATCCAGCAAGGCCTTTAACGAATAGCGTCGGTCGGCATCCGTCTGCAGCGTGAAAGAATACTTTGGCTCGCCGCTGAAAGGGTCCTGACTGACGACCGGACGAATGCGCCCCAGGAATTTCAAAAACGACTTGATCAGAGAATCCTTCTTCAGCACCTTGGCAATTGCTTCCGCGAAAACAGCAAGGAAATCATCAACGCCCGATGTCGCATAAATATCAACATAGAACAGTTCGGGAGCGTCTTTCCTTACCGAAAACTGGTCAAAAACATGGTATATCAAGCCTGTTTTTCCATATCTTCTGGGCGAAATCAGGGTCACATTTGCCCCGTTATCCAGCATGCGGACGAGGTCTTCCGTCTCCTTCCTTCTATCGCAGAAATAAGGCTCTGGCGTGTGTGGAATCAAATAAAAGGGATTCATAACATCACATCTTTGCCCAAAGATAAGGATTATTTTTCATTTCGCAAAATGCGAAACGCAAAATGCGAAATGAAATGCCCCCTCGATGATGACTCTCCGCAAGACAAAAGTCCGGCGCGCCAATGGCTGCCGGACTTTTGTCTTGTGGAGATAAGGGGATTCGAACCCCTGACCTATAGATTGCGAACCTATCGCTCTACCAACTGAGCTATACCCCCAATTGCGGACGCAAAGGTAGCAAGTTTTTTGAAAAAGACAAAAACTTAACTGTACTTGATGAACTTCAGGATCAGTTTGACGGCGTCTTCTTCGGACAGGTCGTCCATCTTGAGGACGAGGTCGTAGTTGCGGGCGTCGTAGCGGCTCTTGCCGGTGTAGCGCTTGACGTAGTTGTCGCGCGCCTCGTCCACCCGTTCGATGGCCGCTATCGCTTCCTCGCGGCTCAGCTGCTGCTTGCGCATCACGCGCTCGATGCGGTGCTCCATGGAAGCCGTGATGAAGACGTCCAGCTTGTTGGGATGGTCCTTGAGCACGAAGAAGCCGGAGCGGCCCGCAATGACGCAGGAGCCTTCCGACGCAATACCCTGGAGAATCTCGGTTTCGGCTTTGAAAACATCATCGGTAACAAGGTCCGGACGGAATTCCCGGACGGCTTCGTTGTCCGTGTCCGCCAGCATCCTGACTTTGGGTACGGGGGCCACGACCTGGATGAACCCCGACACCCAGTTTTTCTTCTTTCCTTTCAGCTGCTCGATGCCGTTGGCCGAAAGCTTGAACTGGTCCATAAGCTGGTTGACCAGTTCCTTGTCGCTGTAGCGGACGCCCAGCTCCGCAGCCAGCTTGCGCCCGATGGTGCGTCCGCCGGAGCCGAGTTCGCGGCTGACCGTGATGACAAAGGGTTCGTTGATGTTCATAAGACCTAAATGGAAAGGATGCTAAGGACGTTGATCAGTTCCTTCTCGATGGGCTTGTCCATCTTGATGGCGCGGGAGATGGGGACGTAGACGATCTGGTCGTTCTTGATGCCCACCATGATGTTGCGCTGCCCCTCCTTGAGCGCCTCGATGGAGGCGACACCCAGCCGGCTCGCAAGGATGCGGTCGTAGGCGGTGGGGGAACCGCCGCGCTGCAGGTGGCCCAGGATGGAAACCTTCACGTTGTATTCCGGATATTCCTGGCGCACACGCTCGGCATAGTGCATCGCACCGCCGTCCTTCTCGGACACGAGCACGATGGAGCTGTTCTTGCTCTTGCGGATGCCGCGGCCGATGAAGGTGGCCAGCTGGTCGATGTCGGTCTGGTCCTCCGGGATGATGGCGGCTTCGGCTCCGGCGGCGATGGCGCTGTTCTGTGTCAGGAAGCCGGCGTCGCGGCCCATCACCTCGACGAAGAAGATGCGGTCGTGGCTGTTGGCCGTGTCGCGGATCTTGTCCACGCACTCCATGATGGTGTTGAGGGCCGTGTCGTAGCCGATGGTGGAGTCGGTGCCGTACAGGTCGTTGTCGATGGTGCCCGGCAGGCCGATCACGGGGATGTCATATTCGGCGGCGAGCACCTGGGCGCCGGCCAGCGAACCGTTGCCGCCGATGACGACCAGGGCGTCCAGACCGAACTTCTTGATGTTCGCCGCGGCCTTGGCGCGGCCTTCGGGCGTGCGGAACTCCTCGCTGCGGGCGGTCTTGAGGATGGTGCCGCCGCGCTGAATGGTGTTGCTGACGCTGGCGCTGTTGAACTCCTTGATGTCGCCCATGATGAGGCCTTCCCAGCCGCGATAGACCCCGAAGACGCGCCATCCTTCGTAGATGGCGGCCCGGGTGACGGCCCGGATGGCGGCATTCATTCCAGGTGCATCACCACCTGAGGTGAGTACGCCTATAGAGTTGATTTTCATTACTTAAAGAATTTACCAGGAATGGTGATGGCGTTTTCCTTCCGGAAGGCGAGGATCTCCTTGATGAGGTCCTGGGGATCGTCGGAGATGGAGAGCAGCAGGTCGTGGTATTTGCCGCGGGCCATCATGTCCTCGAGGAAGGGATAGACGGGGATTTCCTTCGTGAAGAAGTCTACGCCCATGAAAGCCATGGGGCTGGACACCTCGCAGGTCTTGTAATGGTCCTGGGCGGCCTCCTGGAAGATCTCCTGGATGGTGCCGGCGGAACCGGGCGTGAAGATGATGCCGCCGACGGCGACGGTCAGGATGGTGTCCTCGCGGATGCTGTTGTCGAAATACTTGGCAATCTGCGTCGCGAAGGGGGTGGAAGGCTCGTGGCCGTAGAGCCAGGTCGGGATGCCGAGGCTCTTGTACTGCGTCTGCGGATAGCGCTCCATGACCTTGAATGCGGACGAGAGCCAGCCGCCGTCGCGGAAGGTGTCGGATTTGGTGAGGATGGCGAGTGCGTCGTCCAGTTCCTTGTCGGTGCGGCCGGCCATCCAGGCGCCGAAGTGCGTGGCCTCCATGGCACCCGGGCCGCCGCCCGAGACCATGAGCTTGCCGTGCTCGGCGAGCTTCTTGCTGATGAGGGCGACGTTGCGGAAGGCGGCGTCGCTGCGCTTCATGGCGTGGCCGCCCATCACGCCGACGATGTCGAACGGATCATAGGCTTCGAGGAAGCGATACAGGGCGTCGCTGATGGAGTGGTCGTGCAAGGTGCGGGGCAGGGTGACGGCGAGGTCGCGGCTCCGCTTGCCGTTGGCGATGAAGTCTGCGTAAACGTGTCCGTCGTAGCAGTTGGCATAGCTGCTTTCGTTGTCGGGATCGAAGCCGGCGTAGAGGGAAGCGGCGTCGTAAAGTTCCTTTCGAATCTGATAATTATCCATGTTCCGAGTCGATATTTTCTGCGAAGATACGAAAAAAAAGCGGTTTTTGTCCTACCTGGGCCATTCTAGGTCGTTTTCATAGAAACTAATTGTATATCAGTTAAGGAAACAAATAAGTTAAGCGACATAACATTTTTGTTAACACCGCATTTTGCCAAAAAATACGTAAAATGGGGTGTAACCGAATCATTATTTTGCTATATTTGTCCATACGACAATTCCTCAACACTTTAAAACAATATTACAATGGGTAAATTTGTTGTTACCGTCCGTAAGAACGGCGAGTTCCAGTTCAACCTGAAGGCTACCAACGGCCAGGTCGTCCTCACCAGCGAAGGCTACAATACCAAGGCTGCCTGCCTGAACGGCATCGAGTCCGTCCGCAAGAATGGCCCCGTGGCCGAGCGTTATGAGATCAAGGAAGCCAAGAACGGCAAGCCTTTCTTCAACCTGAAAGCCACCAACGGCCAGGTCATCGGCTCCAGCCAGATGTATGCCTCTGCCCGCACGATGAAGCAGGGCATCGCTTCCGTGATGCGCAACGCTGTCGACTCCCCGGTCGTCGAGGAGATCTAGTACGATCACACAGGCAGAAATCAAAAAGGTCCGTGCGCTTCGCGAGAAGAAATTCCGCGATGCGTACGGATTGTTTGTCGTGGAGGGGGAGAAGATGGTGCAGGAGGCCTTGCTTTCGGATTTCGAAGTGGTGCACGTGTGGCGCCGCGACGAGGTCGGCGAAGCGGCGATGGCCCGCATCAGCCAGCTTTCCACCCCTTCGCCCGTATTGGCCGTCGTGGCCCGTCCGAAACCGGCCGGTCTGGTCGTCGAAAAGGGCCTGTACCTCGGCCTGGACGGTGTCCGGGACCCCGGGAATATGGGTACAATCCTGCGGATCGCCGACTGGTTCGGCGTCCGGACGGTGTTCCTGTCGGACGACTGTGTGGATCTCTACAACCCCAAGGTGATCCAGTCTTCGATGGGATCCATCTTCCGGGTCCATGCCGTCACGGCGGATCTGGCGGACCTGTCCCGGCGTTTCCGCGAAGCGGGCATGCGCGTCTATGGCACCTTCCTGGACGGGAAGAACCTGTATCAGGAAGCCCTCGTGCCGGAGGGTCTGGTGCTGATGGGCAACGAAGCGGCGGGCATCCGCCCGGAAGTGGCCGCGGAAGTGGCCGACCGGCTGCTGATCCCGTCGTTCGGGCAGTCCGCCCGGGAGACGGGCGCCGGCACCGGAGCCGAGTCGCTGAATGTGGCCGTCGCGACGGCCATCACCCTTTCTGAGTTCAGAAGAAGATGAAGCGCAACATATTGTTGGTCATACTATTACTTGCGGCTACCTCGTGCAGTACTACAAAACTGATACCCGAGGGAAGCTACCGTCTTATGGCCAACAAGGTCGCCTTCGAAGGGGAGAAAGTCTCCAGCAGCGAAATCACCCCCTACATCCGGCAGCAGGCCAACAAGGGCCTGGTTTTCGGCTGGAGCCCTGCGCTGAGCATCTACAACTGGTCGGACGGCAGCGGGAAAGGAATCAACCGGTTCTGGGAAGCCCTGGGCACGGCCCCCGTGGTCCTGGACCCTGCACAGGTACAGAGTTCCTGCACCAACATCGCCAACCACCTGGAGAAACTCGGCTACTATGGTACCCGCGTGGACGGGGAGGTGGAATACAAAGGCCGGAAGGCCTGGGTGAAGTATGTCGTCACTCCGGGCAAGCGTTTCCCCATCGACAATATCGTCTATGAAGTCCCGGACGGGGAGTTCGGCGAGGCTTTCCGCGCCGACAGCGCCAACGTGACCGTCCGCGTAGGGGACTTCCTGTCGGAAAAGGCACTGGAGGCGGAGTCGACGCGCGGCGCCGGCGTATACCGCAACCAGGGCTATTACGATTTCAACAAGAACAACTACGCTTTCGAGGCGGACACGCTCACGGACCGGACCACCCTGTATTACCGGATCCAGGCCGATCCCATCCTGAAATATCACATCGGCGACGTCAACATCATCCACCCGGCCGGCATCCCGATCCGGGAATCCCTGCTCCGCAAGTTCAACAGGATCCAGCCCGGCGCCGTGTTCAACGAGCAGATGATCAACGAGACCTACTCCCGCCTGTCCGCGCTCAAGGTGTTCAACAGCGTCAGCATCGAGATGACGCCGACGGACAGTGCCACGGTCGACTGCGACATCCGCCTTTCCGGCCTGGACCAGCTGGGCTTCAAGGTTAATCTGGAGGCGTCCACGAACTCCTCCGGCCTGCTGGGTTTCCAACCTCAGCTGAACATCTATCACAAGAATCTTTTCCACGGCGGCGAGTGGCTGGACCTGGGCTTCACGGGCAAGTGGCAGTGGATTCCGAGGACCGACGTCTTCTCGTCGGAACTGGGTATGACGGCCTCGCTGAGCTTCCCCCGGCTGCTGGGCTTCCCCCTGGACCGGCTGCGGGGTGAAAATATCCCCCGGACGGAATTCAAGACTTCCTTCAGCTACCAGAACCGCCCCGAGTACCGCCGATTCCTGACTTCGTTCAATTTCGGCTACACCGGGCAGATCGGGAGCACCTACTTCTACCAGATCTATCCTTTGCAGGTCAACCTGGTCAAGCTGTACGACATCAGTCTGGATTTCCTGGATACCCTGATCGATTATCCGTATCTGTGGAATACGTTCGAGGACCAGATCGACGCGGGCGTCGGGGTGATGCTGTATCATACGACCAACTCCGACGTGGTGCCCAAGACCGCCTATCATTATGAGCGGCTCCGGCTGGATGCGTCCGGCAACGTGCTGTCGCTCTTCGATAGATTTTTCCCTTCCGAGGAGAACATGGGCCTCGTCCAGCATCTGATCTTCGGCCTGCCGTACAGGCAGTATGTACAGGCGGAACTGAACCTCGGCCGGGTGTTCCGTTTCGGTTGGGGAGACATGCAGCAGCTGGCCCTGCACATGATGGCCGGTGCCGGAATCGTGTACGGCAACTCGATCTCGCTGCCTTTCGAGAAGCAGTTCTACTGCGGTGGCGCCAACAGTATGCGCGGCTGGCAGGCCCGTACCCTGGGTCCGGGCTACGAGCCGCAGAGCGAGATCTTCAAGATTCCGAGCCAGACCGGCAACATCAAGTTCGAGGCGGACGTGGAGTATCGTTTCCCTTCTGTGTGGAAGCTGGAAGGCGCCATCTTCGCCGAGGTCGGCAACGTGTGGGAGACGCCGGTGAAAGGCCTGGAGAGTTATACGGATGCCGAGGCGATGCCGTCGTTCGGCAGCCTGGCTGCCGACTGGGGCCTGGGCATTCGCGTCAACCTGGACTTCATCCTGATCCGGCTGGACGCCGGTTTCCGGATCCATGATCCGGCGCGGGCGGAAGGGGACCGCTGGGTGCGGCCCCGCGACTGGTTCCACGGCAGTTCCGCCATCCATTTCGGTGTCGGCTATCCTTTCTGATATGACCAAGAAGATCATCTACCAGACGCTGCCCCGCTTATGGGGCAAGGGGCGTTTCTCCGACTGGGACGAGGCGTCCCTGGCGTATCTGCGCTCGCTGGGCGTGGACTACGTGTGGTACACCGGCGTGCCGCGCCACGCCACCGGCAAGGACTTCGTCAAGGGCAATCCCGGCTCGCCGTATGCCATCACGGACTGGTGGGACGTGAATCCCTACCTGGCGGACGATCCGGCGCGGCGCATGGAGGAGTTCGACGCGCTCGTCTCGCGGACGCATGCGGCGGGTTTCAAGGTCCTGATCGACTATATCCCCAACCACGTGGCGCCGGACTACGAAGGGCGCATCTGCCGTTTCGACTGGTGCGACGGGGACTGGACCGATACGCGCAAGAATGACTGGTCTTCGCCCGACACGCGGTCGGAGATGCTGGAAATCCTCCGTTTTTGGGCCTCCCGGGGCGTAGACGGCTTCCGTTGCGATATGGTGGAGCTGGTGCCCGCCGAAGCGCTCGCGGCCCTGATTTCGGCTGTAAAGGCCGAATTTCCGGATCTGCTCTTCGTCGCGGAGGTCTATCAGAAGGACAATTACCGCCGCTACCTGGATGAAGTGGGCTTCGACTTGCTCTACGACAAGTCCGGCCTGTATGACACCCTGCGCGCCGTCTGCTGCCAGGGCGCGACGGCCCGCGGCATTACCTGGAACTGGCAGTGGCTCGGCGAGCTGCAGCCCCGCGTGCTGAATTTCCTGGAGAACCACGACGAGCAGCGGCTCGGTTCGCCCGAGTTCCTGGGCGACGCCCGCAAGGGGTACGCCCCGCTGGCCTGCTCGCTGCTGCTGAACACGGCACCGTTCATGATCTATTTCGGCCAGGAAGTGGGGGAGGACGGTATCGAGGGCGCCAATGGGCGCACTTCCATCTTCAACTGGAGCGACCCGTCCGAGCTGCGCGAACTCTATCGCTCTCTCCACGGCGGCGCCGCTCTCGCGCCCGCCGTGGCCGGCATGCTGGCCCGCTACCGCGAACTCCTGGCTTTCGCCAAACGCCCCGCCTTCGCCGCCGGCGGCACCTGGGACCTCACCTATTGCAACGAAAACGCCCCGGGCTACAACCCGGACCGCCATTTCGCCTTCGTGCGCTTCTGCGCCGACGAAGCCTGGCTCGTCGCCTGCAACTTCTCCGACACCCCCGCCACCCTGCACCTCTCCCTCCCGCCCGACCTCCGCAACCTCGTTCCGCTTCCGGAAACCGTGAACGCTGTCGCTCCCGCGTGGGATGCTGCTATTGTCAAGATACGCAGCAAGCGGTGCGTTGACCGTGCGTCAGGGTGCGTGGGAACGCTTGCTGCAAAAGGCGGGATAGCCAAGACAAAGTGAAAGCCTTCCGGGACGGGAAGTCCGGAAGGCTTTTGCTTTGTCTGGCGAGATTAGACTAGTGCGCCATAATTGCACCAACCAAGCCGAGGATCGCGTAGAACTCGGGAAGAGCGGCGTAGATCAGCGTGTTGGTGAACACGTCGTGCCCCTGCGACACACCCACGATACCGTTCGCGCAAACCTGCCCCTGGCGGATCGCCGAAAGCAGACACGCAGCGCCCACGGAAACGCCGATACCGAAGCAAAGCGCGCCGGTGATCGTGCCGCTGGTGAACTTGCCGAGCAGGATGAAGAACGCCACGAAACCGTAGATACCCTGGGTAGCCGGCAGGGCCGAAAGCACCATGTAGCTACCGGAAGACTCCGGTTTGCGCTTCAACGCACCTTCCGCGGCGTTGCCCGCCGTCGTGGTGCCGATCGAAGAACCGATGCCGGCCAGCGCCAGCACAAGTCCGAGTCCGAGATAACCGAGAATTTGTTCCATAACTCAAAGATTTTTATTGTTTATTCGTTATTTGTCAGGGGATTGAACTTGCGGCCGCCCGCCTCATACCCGGAATTCTTGAAGAACTCCAGGAAATTGAGTCGCAGCGGGTGTACGAAGGCGCCCAGGGCGCACATCGCGATGTTGAGCGTGTGCCCGATGAGCACCAGCAGGATGAAGAACACCCAGAGAATCGGGTTGGAGCCGTCCCCGAGCACCATCTTGCCCATGTCGTTGAACGCCATGCCCAGCATGCTGCCCGCCAGCCCGAGGGCGTAGAGGCGCAGGTAACTGAGCACGTCGCCGAGCAGGCCCGTGACCATCTGGTACGTGTCCCAGAAGCCCAGCCCCACGTTGGCGAGCTTGTTGCGCTTGGGATTGTTGAGCGGGAAGATGCCGATGGCGGAGATGACGCCGAGGGCGATGACGACCCACTTCGTGACTTCGGAACTCATCACGCCGGTCAGCGAGATGCCGCCCACGATCACGCCGCCCACGATGAGCAGCGTCCAGCCGAGCGTGCCGAGCGAGGCGGCGAAGCCATGCACCCGCACGGCGTTGATGGCCTTGACGACCATCGCCAGGCAGAGGTGCACCACGCCGACGATCAGCGACAGCACCATGCCGCCGGCATAACCTGCGATCTCGTCCGGCAGGAAGATGCCGCGGATGCCCGAGAAGCACTCCCACTGGGCGATGTCGATGGAGAAGAAGGTGTGCAGGAAGAAACCCACGACCACCGTCGCCGCGCCGAGCGTGACCACGAGCGGGGCGAGCCCCTTGAAGCTCTCCACTTTCTTGAGCAGCAGGCCGACGGCGATCAGCACGAGGCCGTAGCCCGCGTCGCCCATGCACAGGGCGAAGAAGAGCAGGAAGAAGACGGCGATGAAAGGGGTGGGGTCGAAGCCGTTGTATTCGGGGCGGCCGTACATGTCGGTCAGTACCTCGAACATCTTGACGAACTTATTGTTCTTAAATTGGATGGGCGGGTTCTCCTCAAGTGTTGCTTCATCCTTGAGGTAGAACACGCCGGCCTGGTCGAGATAGGCGCTCACCGCCTCGTCGCACTCCGTGGGAGCGAAGCCCACGAGGGTGTCGATGGTGTCCTCTGCGGCGGGCACGGCAGCCGTGCCGGCGAGATAGCGGTCGAGCTCCGCTTCCAGTTTGTGGATGTTCCGCTTCATCTCGGGAAGGCCTTCCTTGCGGCCTTCCAGGATCTTGCGGTGATTCTCGATCTTGACTTCCTGCTCCTGCAGGAGGGCCTGCAGTTCCGGTAACGAATGGTTGGGAAGTGTCAGCGGCTTAAGCGGGAAGCCGGCGTTGTCGCCCACGATGACGAAGTAGCGGTTGCCGTCCTCCTCGCCCACGACCTGGATGGCGTACCGCTCCTCCCAGGCGGGATCGTATTTCTTGGCGGCGACCCGGTAGAAGTGGGGGTCGAAGACGGCGAGCCGTTCCCGGTCGTAGTCGCCCCAGGGCGTCGCCTCCTTGATGTCCTGGACGATGGCGTCCCGGACGGCCAGCAGTTTGAGAAGGTCGTCGTCCATGCCCTTCTCGACGCAATCGATGTCGTCGCGAAGCGTCTTGATGTTGTCGAGCAGCGTCTGCGAGTGGTTGTCCACGGGCTTGGCGGCACGCGTGATGTCCACGAGGCCGAGACCTTGCAGGTCGGCCAGGAAACCGTCCTTTTCCCCATGCAGGAGGATGAAGGAGTATTGGGTCATCTTCGCGATCATAGGGCAGCCTCCTCCTCTTCTTCTGCGTGACGGGTCTTGACGATCTTGGACGAAGCCTTGGAGAGGTTCTCCTCGTCCTCCATGTAGCGCTTGATCTTGCGGATGGCCTCCTTGTAGCCGGGAATCTGCACCTTCTCGTAGAGATTCACCTTCTGGGTGGTCTTCTTGCGGTTGTATTCCAGGATCTGGCGCTTCTGTTCGAAGATCTCGGATTCGATGCCCAGGCGCGCGAGCTCCTTGAGGATCTCCACGCCGTCGGCGAACCAGGCCGGCTTGACGAAGGCGTTGAACGGCCGGACCTCGAAGAGGATATTGTCCACGCGCGGAGTCTTCACGCCCGCCACCTTGGTGACACCCAGGTCCACGTCCACGATGCGGACCAGACCGGGATCGAATTCGTTCCACAGGGCGGCCAGGTGATCGTAGCGCTGCAGGGAGGCTTCCAGTTCGTCAGCAAGGCGCTCGGATTCCGCCTTGGCCTCCAGGACGCTCGAACGCAGCGCCGACTCCTTGTTCTTGAGGGTCGGCAGGGCGTTCTGGCGCACCTTGAGCTGTTTGCCAAGATTCGTCAGCGAGGTCTTATTGTATTGAAACTTAATTGCCATTGCTTGGTATGGGATCCCCGATCAGGTCGGGGATGACGTTACGAGGCTTTCCAGTATTTATCTACGAGCGCTTGTTTGATACCGGTCTCGGCCGGCGAGAAATACTTGGCGAAGATCTCCCACGCGGTGTCCAGCATCTGCTCGACGGTGATGTTGACGTCGATGGAGAGCAGGCGCGTGGCGTACTCCTTGGCGTAGTCCAGGCAGCGGAGGTCGTAGTCGGACAGGTCGAAGCCGTTCTCGAGCTTGGTCTTCGCGTTCTGGGCGTCGGCGTAGAGGCGCACGCCCGCGTTCATGATCTGGGAATGGTCCTCGCGGGTCTTCTTGCCCTGCACGAGCTGCTTGAGTCGGGACAGGGAGCGGAACGGGTCCACGATGACCTTGCCCGTGTCGGGATCGGCGCGCAGGAAGAGCTGGCCTTCGGTGATGTAGCCCGTGTTGTCCGGGATGGCGTGCGTGATGTCGCCGTCGTTGAGCGTGGTCACCGCGATGATGGTGATGGAGCCGCCGTCCGGCAGCTGCACCGCCTTCTCATAGATCTTGGCCAGGTCGGAGTAGAGCGAACCCGGCATCGAATCCTTGGACGGGATCTGGTCCATGCGGTTGGACACGATGGACAGGGCGTCGGCATACAGGGTCATGTCAGTCAGCAGGACGAGCACCTTCTCGTTCTTGTCCACGGCGAAGTACTCGGCGGCGCAGAGGGCCATATCCGGGATGAGCAGGCGCTCCACCGGCGGCTCCTCGGTCGTGTTGACGAAGGAGACGATCTTGTCCAGGGCGCCCGCCGCCTCGAATTCGTGGCGGAAGAAGAGATAGTCGTCGTTGGTGAGGCCCATGCCGCCGAGGATGATCTTGTCTACGTCGGCGCGCAGGGCCACGTCGGCCATCACCTTGTTATAAGGCTGGTCCGGGTCGGCGAAGAACGGGATCTTCTGGCCGGAGACCAGGGTGTTGTTGAGGTCGATGCCGGCGATGCCGGTCGGGATCAGCTCGGAGGGCTGGCGGCGCTTGTACGGGTTGACGGAAGGACCGCCCACCTGGCGCTCTTCGCCTTCGATTTCGGGGCCGCCGTCGATCGGGTGGCCGTAGGCGTTGAAGAAGCGGCCGGCGAGCTGGTCGCTCACGTGCAGGGTCGGGGGCGCTCCGTGGAAGGACACCTCGGCGTTGGTCGGCACGCCTTCCGTGCCGGAGAAGACCTGCAGGGTGACGTTGTCGCCCTTGGTCTTGACGACCTGGGCGAGCTTGCCGCCCACGGTGGCCAGCTCCTCGTTGGACACGCCCTTGGCGTTCAGCGTGACCGTGGCCTTGGTGATGGCCTGGAGCTGCGTGTATGTGCGTTGGAATGCTTTCGTTGCCATAATCTTATGCGAGGTGTTTGCGTAGCTGCTGCTCGTATGTGTTGAATTCCGGGCTCTGGAACCGGGTGTAGTTCATCTGCCGCAGGGTGTTGATCATGTCCTTGAAGAAGACGCGGCACTCGTCGAAGTTCTCGAACTCGTAGTGCTGGTCGCACAGGGCGAGGATGAGGTCGAGCATGAACTTCTGCCGCTCCAGCGGGCAGAGGGCGTCGATGGCGTCGAACGCATCCTGCTGCAGGAAGGCGAAGTCGATGAGCTCGGACTTCCAGAAGGCCTCGTGGTAGGACATCGGCACGCCGTCGTCGCCGAGGATGTTGATCTGGTCGGCCATCTCGCGGCCTCGGCGGACATAATTCTTGGCCCGGAGGACCTTGTCCGTCCAGCCGTGCTGGATGGTGGTGTCGAGGTATTCGCAGATCTCGGGATATTCCAGATACTTGGAGTAGGAGTCGATGGGGTTCACGGCCGGGTAGCGCTTCTGGTCGGCGCGGCTCTGCTCGAGGGCGTAGAAGCAGCGGGCGGCCTTCTTGGTGGATTCGGTCACCGGCTCCTTGAGGTTGCCGCCGGCGGGGGAGACCGTACCGATGAAGGTCACGGCGCCCGTCTGGCCGTTGTTCAGCACGACCATGCCCGCGCGGGCGTAGAAGTTGGAGATGATGGCGGACAGGTCCACCGGGAAGGCGTCCTGGCCCGGGAGTTCCTCCATACGGTTGGACATCTCGCGGAGGGCCTGCGCCCAGCGGGAGGTGGAGTCGGCCAGCAGGAGGCATTTCAGGCCCATGGCGCGGTAGTACTCGCAGATGGTCATCGCCGTGTAGACGGAGGCCTCGCGGGCGGCCACGGGCATGTTGGAGGTGTTGCAGATGATGGTGGTGCGCTCCATCAGCTTGCGGCCGGTGTGCGGATCCACGAGCTCCGGGAACTCCGTGAAGATCTCCACGACCTCGTTGGCGCGCTCGCCGCAGGCCGCCATCACGATCACGTCGGCGTCGCCCTGCTTGGCGATGGCGTGCTGGAGCACCGTCTTGCCGCAGCCGAACGGGCCCGGGATGAAGCCGGTGCCGCCCTCGGCGATGGGGTTGAAGGTGTCGATGCAGCGCACGCCCGTCTCCATGATCTTCGACGGACGCGGCTTCTCCTTGTAGGCCCGGACGGCCACCTTGACCGGCCAGCGCTGGGTCATCGTGACTTCCACGTCCTCGCCGTCGGCATTGGTGAGCACCGCGATGGCCTGGTCGACGGTGTAGTTGCCCGCCGGGGCCACGCTCTTGACGGTGTATTCGCCGCGGAAGGAGAAGGGGACCATGATCTTGTGGGGCAGCCAGCCTTCCTTGACCTCGCCGAGCCAGTCGGCGGCGACGACGCGGTCGCCGGGCTGGGCGAGGGGCGTGAACGCCCAGAGGGACTCGCGGTCGAGCGGGTCCGTGTATTCGCCGCGCTTGAGGAAGACGCCCGTCATCGTGCGGAGGTTGTTCTGCAGGCCGTCATAAATGCCGGACAGCAGGCCGGGGCCGAGCGTGACCTCGAGCATCCTGCCGAGGAATTCGACATCGTCGCCGTTCTTCAGGCCGCGGGTGCTTTCGAACACCTGGACCGAAGCTTTGTCTCCGGTGACCTTGATGACCTCGGCGAGCAGTTTCTCGCCGCCGACGGAGATGTAGCAGAGTTCATTCTCCGCCACCGGGCCGTCCACGGTCACGGTCACGAGGTTCGAGACGATGCCCGTTACCTTTCCTTTTGTACTCATATCGTAAGATTCTGTTTTTTGTTGTCGTAGGTGGAGCGGATGTCATCGACGAGCCGGCGGAAGAGCTCCCGGCCGGAGTCGGGATCGAGCTGCAGCCAGCGGTCGATGATCTTGAGCTTGGCCACGTAGCCGAGCAGGGCATCCAGGTTGAAGCTGTCCAGGATGGTGATTTCGTCGATCTTGCGCCAGCGGAGCTCGTCCAGGCTGCGCTCGCGCTTGAGGATGTCGCCGAGGTTCAGCACGTTCTGCGCGTCCTGCAGCTCGAAGAACTCCTCGGTCTCACGGCCTTCCAGCAGGATCATGTCCTGCTTGTCGGGACGCCCGAGCGAGTCGTTGAGGTAGGAGACGGTGGTGTTGCGCAGGTCCAGGTCGAAGCGGAACCAATCGCGGATGAAGCGGTTGCCGTGCTTCAGGGCCGCCCGGTAGAAGTCCGCGTCGAGCCGGTTGTCATCGTAGCCCGACAACAACACGTCCAGCACCGCAGCGTCGCGCTCGGAGAGCTGCCCGCGGATCTCGTCCACGAGCTCCTGGACGACCAGGTTGTCCGACCGGTCGTCTTCCAGCTGGAGGGCCGGGAGGCTGGCGACGATATACTCGTAATTGTTCATCGCGGACTAGCCGAAGAGGAGCTTGCGGGTCACGGGGCGGAGGTATTCCGCGATCAGTTCGCGGAAGGTCTCGTCGGTCAGGCTGACGAACCAGCTGCCGTCCTTGGGGCCGATGGAGAAGCCGCCGCCGACCTTCTTGCTGAATTCCGCCTTCGGCGTGCTGCCGAGGGTCTTGGCGAGGGCGCCGGCCACCCAGGGCTCCAGCTCCTGCTGTAGGGAGGCGGGCAGGATGAGGGCGAGGTCGGCCGACTCGGTGGCGCTGAAGCGCTCCGCGACGGTGGTGATGATCTTCTTGAGGAAGTCCGGGTCGGAGAGGGATTTGTTCACGCTGTCCGCGCTCACGGCGCCGACGAGCAGGTCCTCGATGTCTTTCCGGGTGGCCTGCAGGCACTGGGCGGAGGCCATCTTGACGTCGGAGGCGGTCTTCTCGCGCAGGTCGTCGGCCTCCTTGCGGGCGGCGGCCACGATCTC
Source organism: Bacteroidales bacterium (assembly GCA_017960585.1). Lineage (GTDB taxonomy): Bacteria > Bacteroidota > Bacteroidia > Bacteroidales > UBA932 > Cryptobacteroides. The sequence goes on along the minus strand of JAGCYX010000006.1, from coordinate 954 downwards.
GTCGGCTTCCTTGCGGGCGGCGGCTACGATGCCTTCTGCCTCGCTGCGGGCGCGTGCGAGCAGCTGTTCTCCTTCTTCCTTGCCTTTGGAGAGACCCTCATTGTAGAGTTTCTCTGTGAGTTCCTGTAGTTTGTTGGACATATTCTATGCTTGTTATTAGTCATGCTACACCTGTGGTGGTGTCTTACAAAGCTAAAAAAAATCCCGCAAAGAGCAAAGAAAATCCGGCCTTTCACAAGAAAAAGCCGGATTTTTGAAATGGTATGAAATATCTGTGTTAGCCGAGGAATCCCAGCAGGATGCCCGCCGCGACGGCGGAGCCGATCACGCCGGCCACGTTGGGGGCCATGGCGTGGGTCAGCAGGTGGTTGGAGGGATCCGCTTCGAGTCCGACCTGTTCGGACACGCGGGCTGCATCGGGCACGGCGGACACGCCGGCGTTGCCGATGAGCGGATTGATCTTCTTGCCTTCCGGGAGGAAGAGGTTCATGAACTTGGTGAAGAGCACGCCGAAGGTGGTGGCGATCACGAAGGACGCGAGACCCAGGCCGAAGATGAGGGCCGAACGGCCGTTCAGGAACACGTCCGCCTGCGTGGAGGCGCCCACGGTGAGGCCGATGAGCGTGGTGACCACGTCGATCAGCGGACCGCTGGCCGTGGCGGCGAGGCGCTTGGTGACACCGCTCTCCTTGAGCAGGTTGCCGAAGAAGAGCATGCCGAGCAGCGGCAGGCCGGAGGGGACGATGAACGCGGTGCAGAGGAAGCCGATGATCGGGAAGATAATCTTCTCGTGCTGGCTTACCACGCGCGGCTTATTCATGCGGATTACGCGCTCCTTCTTGGTGGTCAGGAGCAGCATGATGGGTTTCTGGATCACGGGCACGAGGGCCATGTAGGAGTAGGCCGACACGGCGATGGCGCCCATCAAGTCGGGAGCCAGCTGCGAGCTGATGA
>JAGCYX010000063.1 GCA_017960585.1 Bacteroidales bacterium | reverse complement strand
GTAGGACCAGCCGCTGTCGCGCTTGCCGTCGATGGGCAGCACGGCGTGGGCGCAGCGCGGGCTGAGGTCGCGCGCCGGGTTCAGCGCGTAGCCCGTGGTGCCGCCGAGCGACATGCCGATCGACATGATCAGGCAGGTGACAGGCCAAGAACCGATGGCGCCGGTGGAGGCGGCGGTGCTGCCGATAACGAAGGCGTTGCCGTTCGTGCCGAGCGCGAGGATCACGAAGACCAGCACGCAGGTGGCGATGACTTCGCACACCACGTTGCGCCAGGGGTTGGAGATGGCGGGCATCGTGCAGAAGGTGCCAAGAATGGTGTCCGGCTGGTCAGCCGTGGCCTTGTAATGGTCCTTGTAGAACACCCAGACCAGCACGGCGCCCACGAATCCGCCCAGCATCTGGGCGACGATGTAGCCAAACACGAGCTTCCAGCTGAACACGCCGGCGATGGCCAGACCCAGCGTGACGGCGGGATTGAGGTGCGCGCCGGAAACGGGCCCGGCGATGAGCACGCCCATCATGACGGCCAGGCCCCAGCCCAGAGCGATGACCACCCAGCCGGCGCCTTTGGCCTTGGAATAATTTAGGGAGGTGGCGGCGCAGACGCCGTCGCCGAGCAGCACGAGCACCAGCGTGCCGATGAATTCAAAGAGGTATAGTTCCATAATTCGTATGTTTAGCGGGTCAGGGTCCGGCTGACGGCGTCCTTCCAGCCCTGCTTGAGCGGATCCATATTGGCGCCGGACGGGGCGAAGGTGCGCTCCGCCTGCCACTGGGCGCGGATCTCGCCGAGCGAGCCCCAGTAGCCGACGGCCAGGCCGGCGAGGTAGCAGGCGCCCAGGGCGGTGGTCTCCGTGACCTGCGGACGGATGACGCAGGTGCCCAGGATATCGGCCTGGAACTGCATCATCAGATCGTCACGGCTGGCGCCGCCGTCCACCTTGAGTTCGGACAGCACCATGCCGGCGTCCTTTTCCATCGCGCCCACGATGTCCATCGTCTGGAAGGCGATGCCTTCCAGCGCGGCGCGGGCGATGTGGGCGGCGGTCGTACCGCGGGTGATGCCGCAGATGACGCCGTGCGCATACTGGTCCCAGTACGGCGCGCCCAGGCCCGTCAGGGCCGGAACGAAATAGACGCCGCCGTTGTCGGGCACGCTGGCGGCCAGCGCCTCGATCTCCGCAGAGGAGCGGATGATGCCCAGCCCGTCGCGGAGCCACTGCACCACGCTGCCGCCTACGAAGATGGAGCCCTCGAGGGCGTAGTTGACCGTGTCGCCGATCTTCCAGGCCACGGTGGTCAGCAGGTTGTTGCGGGAGAGGATAGGCTTGTCGCCCGTATTCATCAGGAGGAAGCAGCCGGTGCCGTAGGTGTTCTTCACGGAGCCGGGCGTCGTGCACATCTGTCCGAACAGGGCGGCCTGCTGGTCACCGGCGATGCCGGCAATGGGCACGGCGTGCGCGAAGATGGTCGTCTTCGTGTGGCCGTAGACTTCGGAGGAGGAGCAGACGCGCGGCATCATCGAGCGCGGCACGCCGAGCAGGTCCAGCAGCTCCTGGTCCCACTCCAGCGTGTGGATGTTGAAGAGCATCGTGCGGGAGGCGTTGGACACGTCCGTGACGTGCACCTCGCCCTTGGTCAGCTGCCAGACGAGCCAGCTGTCCACCGTGCCGAAACGCAGCCGGCCGGCCGCGGCCTTCTCGCGGGCGCCCGGGACATTGTCCAGGATCCACTTGATCTTGGTACCGGAGAAGTAGGCGTCGATGATCAGGCCGGTCTTCTCGCGGATCTTGTCCACGTAGCCCTGCGCCTTCAGCACGTCGCAGAACTCGGACGTGCGGCGGTCCTGCCAGACGATGGCGTTGTAGACCGGAGCGCCCGTCTCGGCGTCCCAGACGATGGTCGTCTCGCGCTGGTTGGTGATGCCGATGGCGGCGATGCTCTTGCCGTTGACGCCGATCTTGGTGATGGCCTCGGCGATCACGGCCGCCTCGGAAGACCAGATCTCCATCGGGTTGTGCTCCACCCAGCCGGGTTTCGGGAAATACTGGGTGAACTCCATCTGGGCCGTGGAGCAGATGGCTCCGCGGTGGTCGAATACGATGGCGCGGGAGGAACTCGTCCCCTGGTCCAGCGCCAGGATATACTTATTCATATCGTTGGTTTTGGCTTTAATGTCCTGTTGGACAAATATAACAACAAAAAAGGAGGAATGGGAAATAATTGCTATATTTGTCCAGTTAAAACCACAATTATTTGCGATGAAAAGACTGATGACTCTCGTTCTGCTGCTTGCGGCGGTCTGCTCCGCATCTGCGCAGGAAGAAATCAAGAAAACCGGCATCAACTTCGGCCCGCTGCCCGCCATCGGCTATTCCTCCGACCTCGGCTGGCACTACGGCGCCCTGACCGACATCTATCAATACGGCGACGGATCCGTCTATCCCGACTACAAATGGAAGATCAACGTAGAAGCTTCCTGGTATTCCAAGGGCAACTCCGTCTACCACGCCTTCTTCGACAGCAAGTACCTGATTCCGGGCATCCGCGTATCTGCCGACCTCACCTATCTCGGCAACAAGACCACCAATTTCTACGGTTTCAACGGCGCCGCGTCGCTGTTCGTCCCCGAACTGAACAAGATCACGGAAGAAGGCCAGGGCATGTACCTGATGCGCCGGGACGATTTCCGCTTCGAATTCACGACGCAGGGCCAGTTCGGTGATAGCAAATGGGGTTGGGTCGCCGCCATGGCGTTCAACAGCTACAAGCTCGGCCATGCCGTCAACAAGAGCCTGAACCCCTCCGCGGACTATTCCCTCTACGACCTTTATCTGGCACATGGTATCATCCCGAAGGAAGAAGCGAACGGCGGCAAGCACCTCGAATTCAAGGCCGGTGTGGTCTTCGACACCCGCGACCACGAGAACAACCCGACCCGCGGCACCAACATCGAGGCCTTCATCTACGGTTCTCCCGACTTCCTGAACGGCAAGCGCGACTACCACAACGACTACCTCAAGATGGCCATCCACGTCAAGCAGTTCTTCCCGCTGGGCAACCGCATCGTGATCGGCGCGCACGCAGCCTTCCAGAGCCTGATTGCCGGCAACGCCCCGTTCTATACGCTGCAGACCATCCAGCCCATCAACCGCAAGAACATCATCACCGACGGCCTGGGTTCCACCAACACCGTCCGCGGCACCGTGGCGAACCGCTTACAGGGCAATGCCTACGCCTGGGCGAATCTCGAGTTCCGCTGGACCTTTGCCAAATTCCAGTGGCTCAACCAGAACTGGGCCCTCGCCACCAACCCGTTCTTCGATATGGGTATGGTCGTGAGTCCTTACCGGCTGGAGCAGATGAAGACCTTGCTGCAGGACAACACTCCGATCGCCACCGTGAACGGCAAGACCTACACCGCGGCTGACTTCTACACCCAGCAGGCGGAGAAGCTCCACATGAGCGCCGGTATCGGCCTGCACGTCATCATGAACCAGAACTTCAACATCAACTTCGAGTTCGGCAAGTGCCTGGACAAGAACGATGGCACCGGCCTCGGCATCAACATCGGCCTGAACTACATCTTCTAGCCTACTCCCGCTCCTGCTTCAGGGTCAGGCCCATGAAGATGATGGAGAGGACGCAGGCGGCGATGAGCAGGACGAAGGTCCAGCTCCAGCCTGCGGTCTGGGCCACCCAGCCGATGACCGTGTTGGCCAGGATGAAGGTGCCCAGGAAGTAGCCGAAGAAGCCGGTGAGGCCGGCGGCCGTGCCGGCGGCGTTCTTCGGCGCCAGGTCGAGCGCCTGCACGCCGATCAGCATCACGGGGCCGTAGATGAAGAAGCCGATGCCGATCAGGCTGATGATCACCACGGTGAGGTTGTCCAGGTTCAGCCAGTACAGCACGATGAACACCAGCACCAGCGCCATGAAGAGCATCGTCGGCATGGCACGCTTACCGTGGAAGAGCTTGTCCGACAGCCAGCCGCAGAGCAGCGTGCCCGGGATGGCCGCGAACTCGTAGGCGAAATAGGCCCAGCCCGCGCTCTTCAGGTCGATCCCCTTCTCCGTCAGGATGGTCGGCGCCCAGTCCAGGCAGCCGTAGCGCACCATGTACACGAAGGCGTTCGACAGGGCGATGAACCAGAGGAAACGGTTGTTCAGCACGTGCTGGAAGAGGATTTCCTTCGTGGAAAGCGTCTGCTCGTGCTTCTCGGAGTAGTTCTTGGGATAGTCGTTGCGCCAGGCCTCGACCGACTGCAGGCCGCAGGACTGCGGCGTGTCGCGCAGCAGGATATAGGCCAGCAGGGCCACGAACAGCGCCACCGCCGCCGGGAAGGCGAAGGTGCCGATCAGGAAGTACATCTCCTCGTGGGTCCCGTAGAACCAGCTGCCGAACCAGGCGGCGCCGTAGGTGGCCATCGGGCCCACCAGCGCCCCGCCCACGTTGTGCGCGCAGTTCCAGATGCTCATCATCGTGCCCCGCTCGCCGGGCGAGAACCAGTGCGTCATCACGCGGCCGCAGGGCGGCCAGCCCATGCCGTTGAACCAGCCTACCATAGCGTTCAGCACGCCCATCACGAGGATGGCGAGACCTTTATGCTCCGCCCCGATCCACTGGATAGGCACGATCATGAAACACATCGAAATCGCAGTCAGGATGAGGCCCAGCGGCAGGAATACCCGCGCGTTGGAGCGGTCGGAAACGCTGCCCATCAGGAACTTGGACAGAGCGTACGCCGCAGCGTTCAGGCCCAGCACGAAGCCCAGTTCCGTCTTGTCGAAGCCGAGCGGCGCCATGGCCGGTATGGCCATCGAGAGATTCTTGCGGACGAGGTAGAATCCGGCATAGCCGATGAAGGCGCCCAGGAACACCTGCCAGCGCAGGCGTTTGTATTTGGCGTCGGCCTCGGGACCGGTCTGGGCCGGCTTGTACGCCGGCTGCTTGAGGAACGGAAGCATGCTATCTGACGGTTGCGATGAGAATGTCGGGATAATTGGAAATGATGGCCTCCACGCCGCAGTCCACCAGGCGCAGCATCTCGGCCGGGTCGTCCACGGTCCAGGGCACGACGCCGATGTGATGCTGGTGGCACCAGGCCACGTTCTCCGGCGTGACGACGCTGGACTCCGGGCTCCACCACTGCGGGGTGAAGTCCAGGTTCTTCATCAGCGCCTCGACGTCGCCGCCGTCATAATCCTCGGTGAGGTAGGACAGGATGAGTTTCGGCCACTTCTCGTGCATGTAGTTGAGCGCACGCACGTCGAAGCACTGGACGATCAGGCGGCGGCCCAGTTTCTTGGACAGCAGCAACGGGATGCAGGTATCGCAGAAGGTCTTGTAGTCGGGCCAGAGCGTGCCCTCCCCTTCTCCGGGCCAGGACTTGATCTCGATGTTGTATTTCACCGGCGTCCGGGCGTAGCTTTCGGTGAAGTCGATCAGGTCGGAAGCCAGGGGCTTGGTGACGGCCATTTTCTTCTGGTCGGGCCAGCGGTCCACCGGACGCATACCCACGTCGTAGCGGGCGATGCTGTCGTAGGGCATCGTGTAGAGGTACTCCTTGGGATCCTCTTCCCGGATGAGCGACCCGTCGGGACGCGTGGCGTAGCGCGGATGGAAATAGTTGTCGTGCGAGACGACGACCTGGCCGTCGGCGGACAGCTGCAGGTCGAATTCCAGGGTGTTCACGCCCAGGTCGAGGGCGTGCCGCATCGCGGGGATGGTGTTCTCGGGCATCAGGCCCGCGCCGCCGCGGTGCGCCTGCACGTCGATGTCGGGTTTCCCGAGCTGGCAGGAGGCCAGGACGGATAGCATCAGGAATAAGGCGATCTTCTTCATAAGATGGCTTCTGCTAAAATGGATATGGGGTTCTGGACGGGATAGCCGGTGGACATCTCGATCTGCCATTTGCAGGTCTCGCAATCGCAGGCGACGACCTCGGGATCCACGGCGCGGATCTGCTCGAAGAGCGGCGTGCCGACGGCCTGGGAGGCCTCGTAGTTCTCTTTCTTGAAACCGTAGGTGCCGGCGATGCCGCAGCAGGCGGAGTCCAGCAGGGTGAACTCCACGCCCGGAATCATCCGGAGCAGCCGCTCCGAGAAGACGCCCCAGCCGAGGCGCTCCATATGGCAGGGCACGTGGTAGGCCACCTTCTTGTGGAAATCCGGACGGAAGTGCAGCGAGGCGCCGGCCTCCAGCCGCTCGAAGATGTAGCGCACGGCCATCTGGACGGCGTCGCGCACGTCGGCGTTGTCCACGCCCAGCAGGTTGGGATACTCGTCGCGCAGGGTCAGAGTGCAGCTCGAAGAGGTGGTGACCACGGCCATGCCGCGGTCGGCGCCCGCCTTGCGCAGGCAGGCCAGGTTGTGCTCCGCGTGCCGGGCGGCCTGGGCGGACATGCCGTTGGTGATCATGGCGATGCCGCAGCATTTCTCCTTGTCCAGCAGCTGCACGCCCACGCCCAGCGCGTTCAGCACCTTGACCAGGTCCTTGCCCAGCTGGGGGTAGTTGTAATTGACATAGCAGCCGTGGAAGTAGGCCACCTGTTCGGGGAACGCGGCCTGCTCCTTCGCCCGGCGCTTCAGCCAGGACTCGAAGCTGCGGCCGCTGTATTTCGGGAACACGCGCCGGTGGTCGATCTGCAACGTGGCGTCCAGCACGCTGCGCGTGACCCCGAGCCCCGTGACGCCGTTCACGACCGAGGCGAACGGACGCGCGAGCGAGCCCACCAGGTCGGTGGACGCGAGGATGCGGTCCCGGAGCTTGGGCGCGGAATGGTCGTATTTGATACGCGCCGCCTGGATCAGGTCGGCCACGCCCACGCCGGACGGGCACGCCACCTCGCAGCGCTTGCAGTTCATGCAGTACTTGAGTGCGTAGCTGAAGAAGTACGGATCCTTGAGGCGGAGCCGTTCGCCGTCCGGCCCGGCCTGCTTGGGGCCGGGGTATTGGGGATTCACCTGCAGCACCGGGCAGTAGACCGTGCACACGGTGCACTTCATGCACTCCTCGAAGTTGTGCTTACTGACTGTCTTTTCTTGATGGTTCATAAGCATTCAAGGATTTGGTCGACGGCGGCGAAGGCGCTGCGGACGGCGAGGCCCGCGCCGGAGCCGAATTCGGGGCGCGTGCCGCCGAGCACGGAGCCGACGGCGTAGAGATTCTCCAGCGGGCGGCCGTCCGAGAGGGCGTGGAGCGCCGCGTCGGTCCGGACACCGTATTGCATGTACGGCTGGTCGCCGTAGAACTCGTCGTTATACCAGGCGTTGCGGTCCTCGGCGCACTCCACGTCCACGCCGAAGACCGGCTCCCAGACGCGGAACGGATTGGACCGCAGGCCCTTGGAGAAGAAGCCACCAGTGGCGAGGATGAAATGCGACGCCTCCAGGGCGTGCGCGTCGAGGTTGTGCGTGCGGACACTCCGCACGACGCCGTCCTCCACGCGGGCTTCCAGCGCCTCGTCGCCGCCCAGATAGGTGCCGCCCAGCACCTCGTAGCGCCGCTTCAAGAGCAGCTGCGTGCGGATGCCCGGCACCGACGGCGGCATCGTGCCCACGAACACGACCCGCGCGGGAATCTCCTGACGGATGCGTTCGGGAACGGCGGGATCCTGCAGACCGAAGACCTGCGGCAGGATCACGGCGTCCTCGTCGCGGAGCAGCAGGCGCACCTGCCGCACGACGCTCTCCCAATTCCGGTCCAGCACGCGGGCCAGCTGGACGGAGCGCATTTCCGCGAGGCCCTTCCGGGCCGATTCCGGCAGGTCGAAGGTGCTCACCCGGCACTGGATGCCCTGCTTCTCGAGTCCTTCCGCGAGGAAGGCGGTGAAGAAGTCGAGATAGCCCGGAACGCTGAGGATCAGCGCCTTGTCGGCGAAGCCCGGTTCGGGCAGCAGGCTGACGTCCTCCAGCGAGAGCGTCGCTTCGCGGAAGGTGCCCAGCGGCATCAGGCGCACGCCGGGATTGTAATGCAGCCGGACGCCGGCGCCCGCGAAGAGCGTGGCGAGGCGCTCCGGCACTTCCTCCATGGACTCGAAGCTGCCGGAGAAGAAATGCAGGGCGTTCTGCCCCGTGCTGACGATGGCGGTGCTGCGGCCCGCCTGCTGCAGGCTGATGCCGGCTACCAGGCCGGCCAGGCCGCCGCCGATGATGACAGTATCGAATCTCATAGGCCCAGCACGTGTTTATAAACCCATTGTGTGTACTCGGCCTCGCGGAGCGTATCGCCCCAGCCGATGGGGAAACTGCCCTTCCAGCGCTCGCCCATGAACTTGAGCAGGTCCGCCCGCTCGCGCTCGGCGCAGTCCTGCGCCTTGGCCAGCAGGCCGGCGGCCCGGCAGGCACAGAGCTCGCCCTGGCAGGTGCCCATGCCCACGCGGGTGCGGCGGCGCAGGTCCGTGAGCGTGGACACGCCCATGCGCTCGAAAGCGTTGTTGACTTCCCAGACCGACACTTCCTCGCATTCGCAGACCAGCGAGTCGTCCTGCCGGCTGGCGCCCGAAATCCGGGCTACGTTCTCGCCCAGACGGGCGGCCGCGGCTTTCTGCGCCGTGGAAGGCGTCTCCCAGATCTTGCTGGCCACTTCCTCGTAGCTGCGCCCTTCCGAGCCGGGCAGCGGGGTGGTCGCCGTCTCGCAGGGCTTGTCGACGCCCAGCTTGCGGCAGACCACGTCGGTGGCCTGCTCGGCCATGAGGCGGTAGGACGTGAGCTTGCCGCCCGTGATGGTGACGAAGCCCTTCAGGCCGTCCCGGCTCTCGTGGTCCAGGCAGACGATGCCGCGGGAGATGTTGCGGCCAGTCGGGTCGCTGTCGTCGCTGACCAGCGGCCGGACGCCCGCGAAGGCCCGCAGGATGCGGGTTTCGGACAGGGCGGGGGCCAGTTTGGCGCCCTCGGTGACCAGGAGCGTGACCTCGTCCGGGGTCACGGACACGCGGTGGCAGTTCTCCAACGGGATGCGGGTGGAAGTGGTGCCGATGATGCAGACCGTGTCGCCCGGCACGAGGATGTCGGCGTTGGACGGCTTGCGGCAGCGGTTGATGACCAGGTTGTTGACGCGGTGCGCGAAGATCAGCAGGGCGCCCTTGGACGGGAACATCCCGACCGTGACGCCGGCCATCTGCGCGACTTCCTGCCCCCACACGCCGCAGGCGTTCACGACCACCGGCGCGTAGTATTCAGCCGTGCGGCCGGTCTGGACGTTGCGGGTGCGCACGCCCCGGATGGTGTCGCCTTCGCGGATGAAGCCCGTCACCTCCGTACGCAGGCGCACCTGCGCGCCCTGCATCTTGGCGTCCAGCATATTGGACGCGCAGAGGCGGAAGGGGTCCACGCTGGCGTCCGGCACACGCACGGCACCGGTCAGCGCCGGGTTGACGGACGGCTCCAGCCGGCGGGCCAGGGCCGGGTCGATGATTTCCGCGTTGATATCCGCCGCGCGGCAGGCGTCCACGAAGGTCTGTTGGAAGGAAAGGTCATCTTCCGGGAGCGAGATGAACAGGCCGTCGGTCGGCTCGATGCAGTGCGCGGCGATGCGCCGCAGGATGCGGTTCTCCCGGATGCACTCCGCAGCCGACTCCGGATCGTTCACGGCATAGCGGGCGCCGGAATGCAGCAGGCCGTGGTTGCGGCCGGTCGCGCCCGTGGCGATGTCGGCGCGCTCGATCAGGAGCGCGCGCAGGCCGCGCATCGCGCAGTCCCGCAGGGTTCCCGCCCCGACGATGCCGCCGCCCAGGATGATGACGTCGAATTCTCTTGGATCCATAATTCTGGGGTTCTCTTTCTGCAAATTTACGAAAAGTTCCGTATCTTTGCAGAAGGTACAACCACATATTACAGTAAAACGTATGAAGAGGAATTCCATCCGGCTTCTCGCCGTCATCCTGACTGTCCTGGCCCTCAACAGCTGCCTCGCGGGCAAGTTCATGTGCAATTATTCCCTGACCCCCAAGCCCCACGGCGTGGAGGACATCGAGCGGACGCGCCACAAGGCAGATTCGCTGATGCCCGGCAGCACGGCCTGGTACGACGGTCTCAAGGCGCAGGGCGTCCTCAAGGATACCACCATCACCGGCTATAATTACAAGAAGGTCCACGCCGCCTACGCGCCCGCGAAGAACCCGGCCGACGCCCAGGGCACGGCCATCGTGGTGCATGGCTACGGCGACAACCATTTCGTTTTCCTGTACCTGGTCCGGATGTACCGCGACGAGCTCAACTACAACGTCCTCTTCCCCGACCTGCAGTACCACGGCTATTCCGAGGGCGACGCCATCCAGATGGGCTGGCACGACCGCTACGACGTGGAGGAATGGACGCGCGTGGCCCACGATATCTTCCGGGACGACTTCATGGTCGTCCACGGCGTGTCGATGGGCGGCGCCACGGTCATGATGATGAGCGGCGACCCGCAGCCGTACTACGTCCGCGCCTTCGTCGAGGACTGCGGCTATTCCACCGTCTACGACCAGTTCGCCTACAACCTCAAGCAGACCTTCCCCTTCATTCCGAAGGACGTGCTGAACAGCGCCAGCTACGTCTGTGAGCAGCGCTACGGCTGGGGCTTCAAGGAAGCCTCCTCGGTCAGGCAGCTGGGGCTCAGCGTCCTGCCGATGCTCTTCATCCACGGCGACGCCGACGACTTCGTCCAGTTCTCCGACCTGCAGCGCAACTACGACGCCAAGACCCTCGGTTACAAGGAGATGTGGATCGCCCCCGGCGCCGTCCACGCCAACTCCTACGCCAAGTATCCGCAGGAATACACCCAGCATGTCCGCGACTTCCTCGCGAAAGTCAAAGCGATGTACTAG
>JAGCYX010000062.1 GCA_017960585.1 Bacteroidales bacterium | reverse complement strand
GTGACCGAATTCCGGCGTTCCTCCTCGTCGTCGTAATAGTTGCCGCCGAACTGGAGACAGAGTTCATATCCCGCCTCGAGATCCTTGTCGAAGCGGACGGGCACGAAGAAGGTCTTTTCGACCACATCCTCTTCCATCAGCGTGAGGTCGCTATTATTGCCGCTATCGAGCAGGTAATAGTCCTGCGGTCCTCTCTCGATCGTGAAGGGCGTCCCATTGTAGCTTCCGGTGGTCACATCCAGGCCGGAGAACCGGACGAAGACCGGGTCACCGTTCACTCCCCACTCTTCCTCTTCGTCCGAGTCGGGATCCAAGCACTTGATGCGGATGGAATTGATCCGCGCCTGGTCGAAAGGAGAACCGGGAGGCGCCTCGTACGGGAAGTTCCTGAGGGTCACCTCGATACGGAACACGGCGAACTGGCGCTCCAGATACACGTGGGCGACATCGCCGGAGATCAGCACCTCACCCAGCATCAGGTCAACGTCGGAGATAGAAGACGGATCATCGTGCTGCAAGGCACCCGAAGCGGTCGAAAGGTTTCTCATATAAATGGTCGGAGATCCTACCCGCACAGCGTCGAAGATCGAATTGCCAGCGTACGAGTCCAACGACGGATACAGGCAGATGACCTTGTCCCCTGCGTTTCCGGTCCAGGTCCCGGAGAATTCCGCCTTGCTGCGGCCTTTCTCACCGGTAGAAGTGAACGTATCGACGGCCGTGATGCCGCCCTGGTCGAAAGAAACCACCGTGATGGCTTCCTCCGAATTCCAGAACCCTTCCAGCGCCTTGCTTTCCGTGTCGTATTCATAAAGCGTCTTTGTGCCCGTCGGAGCGACGACGGACGCCTGAATCGTCATCGGGACGCCTGCCTTCTTTTCGGCCGGCGTCTTCTGGCAGCTGCTCATCAGCACGGCCGCGCAGGCCGTCATTGCGATAATCGTTATGATGCGTTTCATCTTGCAGTCAGTTTATCGGTTAAAAAACAAGATCCCAGCCGTGCTCCATGCCCGGCACTTCACCGGATGCGGCAATGATGGATTCAGGGACGACGTCGACGACTTCGACGGACGGGGCCTCGTAGGCCTGGCGGCCGAAGGCGCGGGTAGAAGATTCGGATATCATTTTCGGTTTTTTTAAAAAACCTGCAAGTATAGTGAATTTTATCGGGAAATCCACCCCCTATCGGCTTGATTCCGCATCTTTCCGCTTGCGGTACATCTGATAGGTGTTATAGACGTTGTGCCAGATGGAGTAGAAGCCGCCGGCGACGGAGGTGACGGGGTCGAGGAAGGTGTAGCCCATCCAGATGCCGAAAACGGTATTCTTCTGGCCGAGGGCCTGGCCGGCGGAGATGGGGCAGCGGTAGCGGCGGCCGATGGTGCGGCCGAGCCAGAACTGCAGGACGCAGGTGAGCAGGGAGGCGACGCCGATCTCCCAGAGCACCGCGGCGCCGGAGTCGTTCTGCACGATGGCGCGCGTGCTCATCAGGATGGCGAGCGTCAGGGACACCGCCCAGATGTAGAAGGACAGGTTGGGAAAGCCGAGCAGCCAGGCGTGGAACTTCGGCAGGAGGTAGCGCACCAGCCAGGCCGACAGGCAGGGCAGGATCAGCAGCGGGAACACCTTCGCGAGGATGCGCATGAAGGCTTCGCCGAACGTGAGCCCCGCCATCGGGTGGATCAGCGGCACCATCAGCGGCACCAGCACCGCCACCACCAGGTTGATCAGCACCGTGTACGTGACCACCCCGGCCATATTGCCGCCCAGCTTGCCCGTGACCACGGCGCAGGCCGTCGCCGTCGGGCAGATCAGACAGAGCATCGACGCCTCGATGCCGGCGCGCAACGGCACGTCCGGCCGGAGAATCAGCAGCAGCGCGAGCGCGGCAAACGACAGCGCCTGCACCAGCAGCAGCCAGCCCATCCAGCGGTGCGGCCGCATCTGCTGCGGCTCGATCTTGCAGAAACTCAGGAAGAGCATTGCGAACAGCAGCACCGGCTGCAGATGCTTCACGATGCGCTCCAGCACCGGCCCGGCCGGATGCAGGGCCGGGACGGCGTGATAGACCAGATACAGGGAGGCGCCCACGATCATACCGATGATGAGCGCCCAGTCCCTGAGGAACTTCAGAAAAGTATAGCGGTACTCCCCCATCCTACTGCGGATCGTTCCGCGCGAGGAAGCACTCCACCGTGTTCTCCATCAGCATCGCGATGGTCATCGGCCCCACACCGCCCGGAACGGGCGTGATCCAGGAGGCGTTCAGACGGGCGCCGACGTAGTCCACGTCGCCGCAGAGGTGACCCTCCGCATCGCGGTTCATACCCACGTCGATCACCACGGCCCCGGGCTTCACCATATCGCCCGTGACCACGTTCACCTTGCCCACGGCCACGACCAGCACGTCGGCCTGCAGCGTGATGGACTTGAGGTCCCTGGTGCGCGAATGCGCGATGATCACGGTGGCGTTGCGGTCCAGCAGGAGCTTCGCCACCGGCTTGCCGACGATGTTGCTCCGGCCCACGACCACGGCGGTCTTGCCCGCCAGGTCGATGCCGCTCTCGTCGATCAGCCGCACGATGCCCTTCGGCGTGCACGGCAGGATGCACGGACGGCCCAGCCAGAGGTCGGAAACGTTGCCGGGATGGAACCCGTCCACGTCCTTCTCCTTCGCGATGGCGTCAATCACGCGCGCCTCGTTGATCTGCCTGGGCAGCGGAAGCTGCACCAGGATGCCGTCCACCTCGGAATCGCGGTTCAGGTCGTCGATCATCCGCAGCAGGGCCTCCTCGGACGCATCCTCGGCCATCGTGATCAGGCGGGAATTCATCCCCACGTAGATCGCCGACTTCACCTTGTTGCGCACGTAGACCTGGCTCGCGGGGTTGTTGCCCACGATAATCACGGCCAGCGACGGCTTGCGGCCGTACTTGACCTCCAGCTTGCCCACGCGGTCGCGCAGCTCATCCTTGATGGAGGCGGCGAGCGCCTTGCCGTCCAGCACCCGGCCGTCCAGCGCCCAGTGGGCGATATCCCGGCGGTGGAACAGATTGTCGCAGCGGATCTTGCCGATCTCGGCATAGACCTTCTCCCACGCGGCGCGGGTGTCCTTGCCCTCGGCCACGACCATCATCACGCGGCCGCCGGCGGTCAGCAGCCGGTCGCCGTCGCGCCTGGTGCCCATATGGTACACCCGGGCGTCCACCTCGTCCACGCCGAAGATCTCGGCGCCTTTCTCGTAAGAGCCCGGATAGCCCTTGGAGGCCAGCACCACGCCGAGCGTGACGCCCTGGCGCCAGACAGGTCCGGCGGTCTTCCGGCCCGTGGCCACAGCCTCGAAAATGTCGTAGATATCGCTCTCCAGCAGCGGGAGCACCACCTCCGTCTCGGGATCGCCGAAACGGGCGTTGAACTCGATGACCTTGATGCCGTCGGGGGTCTTCATCAGGCCGCCGTAGAGCACGCCGGACAGCGGGCAGCCCTCGGCGCACATCGCCTTGGCGGCCGCCTCCAGGATCTTCTCCTGTGCGAAGATGCGGTCCTCCTCGGTGATGAAGGGCAGGCCGGTGTAGGCGCCCATACCGCCGGTATTGGGACCCTTGTCGCCGTCGAAAGCGCGCTTGTGGTCCTGCGAGAGCGGCATCGGATAGACCCGCTCGCCGTCCACGAAGGCCATGAAGGAGAACTCCGGTCCGGTGAGGAAATCCTCCACCACCACGCGGCCCTTGCCGAACGCCTCGTCCAGCAGCATGCTGCGCAGCGCGGCTTCGGCCTCGGCCGCATCCGCGGCGATCACGACACCCTTGCCCGCGGCCAGGCCGTCATACTTCAGCACGGCCGGGAAAGGCCGGGCGTTCACGTAGTCGAGCGCCTCCTGGAAGTCGTCGAAACTGCGGTAGCCCGCCGTGGGGATGTCGTACTTGTCCATCAGCACCTTGGCGAACTCCTTGCTGCTCTCGATGCGGGTGGCGGCCTGCGTGTGGCCGAAAATCTTCAGCCCGGCGACGCGGAAGGCATCCACGATGCCGACCGACAGCGCCGCCTCGGGACCCACGACCGTGAGGTCGATCCCCTCTTTCTGCGCCAGGGCCAGCAGGCCCTGGACGTCCGTGTCCTTGACGGGTACGCACTCCGCCTGCGCGGCGATGCCGGCGTTGCCGGGGGCGCAGAAGATCTTCGCCACCT
>JAGCYX010000061.1 GCA_017960585.1 Bacteroidales bacterium | reverse complement strand
AAGGCCGACTACCTCGTGAACTATTTTACCTATCTGGCACAGGAGGTGCGCGAGTACCTCGCCGAGATGGGCTACACCAAGCTGTCCGACATCGTCGGGCACACCGAACTGCTTCTCCGGAAGCCAATCGACCCGTCTTCCAAGGCGGCGCGGGTTGACCTGTCCCGTGTTTTATTCAAGGAAGACGGATCGTGCGGCTGGTCGGGAGCTGATTTCCATACCCTCCCGCCGGTGCGCGACCTTGAGATCATCAAGGCGGCCCAGCCGGCCATCGAGTGGAAGGAAGAGATCAGCCTGGAATATCCGATCGCCAACACCGATCGCGCCACCTGCACCATGCTGAGCGGCCGCATCGCGGCCAAGTACGGCGCCGAGGGCCTGCCGGATTCGACCCTGAACATCAAGTTCAAGGGCTCCGCCGGCCAGAGCTTCTGCGCCTTCCTCGCAGGCGGCGTGAACGTGCGCCTGGAGGGCGAGGCCAACGACTACGTCGGCAAGGGCCTGAGCGGGGGCCGGGTGGCCATCCGTCCGTCCACGCGCGCCACGTTCAAGGCCGAGGACAACATCATCGCCGGCAACACCTGCCTCTACGGCGCCACGGGCGGCGAGATGTACGTCGCCGGCCGGGCGGGCCAGCGCTTCGCGGTCCGCAACTCCGGCGCCAAGGCCGTCGTGGAAGGTGCGGGCGACCACTGCTGCGAATACATGACGGGCGGCCGCGTGGTCGTCCTGGGACCTGTGGGACGCAACTTTGCGGCCGGTATGTCCGGTGGCATCGCCTACGTCTACGATCCCACGCACGTGTTCGACTACTATTGCAACCTCGACATGGTGGAGATCTCCCTGGTGGACGACAAGCTCGACCGCAAGGAACTGCACGAGCTGATCCGCCAGCACTATCTCTACACCGGGTCCAACCTGGCGCGGACGCTGCTGGACGACTGGACCCGCTCCGTCGACGATTTCATCAAGGTCATTCCGATCGAATACAAGCACGTCCTCGAGCAGGAGCGCCTGCGCGGCCTGGCAGAGAAGGTGCAGCATCTCCAAATCCAATATTGACGCCTTATGGGAGACTACAAAGCATTTTTGACGATACCCCGCAAGGAGGCCGGCTACCGGCCGATCCGTGACCGTATTCTGGATTTCGGGGAAGTGGAGCAGACGCTCAACGAGGGTGACCGCCGGCTGCAGGCGTCCCGCTGCATGGATTGCGGCGTGCCGTTCTGCAACTGGGCCTGCCCGCTGGGCAACCGCCCGCCGGAGTGGAACGACGCTGTCTACAAGGGGGATTTCGAGCTGGCCTACCGCCTGCTCAATTCCACCAACGATTTCCCGGAGTTCACCGGACGCGTGTGCCCGGCGCTCTGCGAGAAGGCCTGCGTGCTGAACCTCACGATGCACGAGCCGACGACGAACCGCGAGAACGAGGCCGCCATCACGGAAATCGCATACCGCGAGAACTACGTCCATCCCGTGAAGCCGGAGCGCAACGGCCGCAAGGTGGCCGTGATCGGCGCCGGTCCTTCGGGACTGGCCGCCGCCAACCGGCTGAACCGGATGGGTTATACCGTGACCGTGTTCGAGAAGAACGAGAAAGCCGGCGGACTGCTCCGTTTCGGCATTCCGAACTTCAAGCTGAACAAGACCGTCATCGACCGGCGCATCGCGCTGATGGAGGAGGAGGGGGTGACCTTCCGTTACGGTGAGGAAGTGGCCCCGGATGCGCTGCCGAAGGGATTTGACGCTTACGTCATCGCCACCGGCACGCCGACGGCGCGTGACCTGCCCGTCCCCGGGCGCGAACTGAAGGGCGTGTATTTCGCCCTGGAGCTGCTCTCGCAGCAGAACCGCGTCCTGTACGGCGCCGAAGTGGACGCCGCACACCGCGTGACCTGCAAGGGCAAGGACGTGCTCGTGATTGGCGGCGGCGACACCGGTTCCGACTGCATCGGCACGGCGCACCGTCAGGGCTGCAAGTCCGTGATGCAGATCGAGATCATGCCCAAGCCGCCCGTGGGACCGGACGATCCGGCGAACCCCTGGCCGAACTGGCCGCGTACCCTCAAGACCTCTTCCTCGCACGAGGAAGGCTGCGTGCGGCGCTGGAACATCAACACGCTCCGCTTCGTGGGCGAAAAGGGCAAGCTGACCGGCGTGGAGATCCAGCCGATCGACTGGAAACCCAACCCCGAGGGCGGACGCCCGCTGATGGTCACCGCCGGCGAGCCGGAGCTGGTCAAGGCGGACATCGTCCTGCTGGCGATGGGCTTCCTGAAGCCGCAGCTGCCCGAGGTGGGGGAGAACGTCTTCTTCGCGGGCGACGTGCAGAGCGGCGCTTCCCTGGTGGTGCGCGCGATGGCTTCCGGCCACACGGCCGCGGCTGCTGTGGACGCATACTGTAAAAAACTGAAAAAGTAATGGTTACCAAGTACATATTCATCACGGGAGGTGTGGTTTCCTCGCTGGGTAAGGGCATCATTTCCGCCAGCCTCGGCAAGCTGCTGCAGGCGCGCGGGTTCAAGGTGACCATCCAGAAGTTCGATCCCTACATCAACATCGATCCGGGCACGCTCAATCCGTACGAGCACGGCGAGTGCTACGTCACCGCCGACGGTATGGAGACTGACCTGGATCTGGGGCACTACGAGCGCTTCACGGGGATCCGGACCACGCGGGAGAACTCCATCACCACCGGCCGTATCTATAAGACCGTCATCGACCGGGAGCGCCACGGCGACTACCTCGGCAAGACCATCCAGGTCGTCCCGCACATCACCGACGAGATCAAGCGCCGGATGCTGCGCAAGGACGTGAAAGGGGAGGACCTCGACTTCGTGATCACGGAGGTCGGCGGCACCATCGGCGACATAGAGAGCGCTCCCTTCATGGAGGCCATCCGTCAGCTGCGCTGGCAGCTCGGACGCGACGCCGTGTGCGTACACCTGACCTATGTGCCTTACCTGAAGGCCGCCGAGGAGCTGAAGACCAAGCCTACGCAGCACTCCGTCAAGGAACTGCAGGGGATGGGAATCCAGCCGGACATCCTGGTCCTGCGCACCGAGCGCCACCTGGACGACGGCCTGCGCATGAAAGTCGCTTCCTTCTGCAACGTGGATCTGGAGTGCGTCGTCCAGAGCGAGGACATGCCGAGCATCTACGAGGTGCCCGTGAGTATGCAGCGCCAGGGCCTCGACGCCGCCATCCTGCGCAAGATCGGCATTCCGGTGGGAGAGACGCCCGCGATGAAATCCTGGCACGACTTCCTGGAGAAACAGCGCGCCGCGAAGCGCGAGGTGCACGTGGCCCTCGTGGGCAAATATGACCTGCAGGATGCGTACAAGAGCATCCGCGAGAGCCTGAACCTGGCCGGTATCTACGACGACGTGAAGGTGAAGATCCACTTCGTGGGCAGCCAGGGCATCACGCGTGAGAATGTGGCGGAGAAGCTCGCCGGTATGGCCGGGATCGTGATCTGCCCGGGCTTCGGCCAGCGCGGCATCCCCGGCAAGATCTTCGCGGCGGAGTACGCCCGCACGAACGACATTCCCTGCTTCGGTATCTGCCTCGGCATGCAGATGATGGTGATCGAGTTCGCGCGCGATGTTCTCAAGCTGGAGGACGCCGACAGCAGTGAGATGAATCCGGACACGCCGCACAACGTGATCGACCTGATGGAGGAGCAGAAGAACATCACCCAGATGGGCGGCACGATGCGGCTCGGAGAGTATCCCTGTGAACTGCGGGAGGGCAGCCGGGCGCTGGAGGCGTACGGAGGCAAGGCTTCCGTGCGGGAGCGCCACCGCCACCGCTATGAGTTCAACAACCAATACCGGGAGGCGTATGAGAAGGCCGGCATGAAGTGCGTCGGCGTGAATCCGGAGGCCGACCTCGTGGAGGTCGTCGAGATTCCCGAAAAGCGCTGGTACATCGGAACGCAATTCCATCCGGAGTACAGTTCCACCGTCCTGCATCCGCATCCGCTCTTCGTCAGTTTTGTCAAGGCCTGCATCGCGCAGGCGGCCGACCTCGGCCGACAGTAAACCGGCAGCGCCGAGAACTGTTCCGGACGCCTGCCTGAAACTGACGAAACTAAAACCAAATAGTTCTTTAAATATTTGATTTATAGCTACTTGCAAACTAAGATGAGTTTGCTTGAAGGGGGATATTTTTGTTTATTTGAGAGTTGTTATTCCATTAATCAATTAGTTAGTAGTATGAAAAAGATTGAAGCAATCGTCCGCAAGACGAAGTTTGAGGAGGTCAAGGAAGCCTTGCTCAACGCAGACATCAACTGGTTTGAGTACCACAACGTGCATGGCATCGGCCAGAGCCGTCAGGAGCGCATCTACCGTGGCGTGCAGTATTCTACGGACGTGATCGAACGCGTCGCGCTGACCATCGTGTGCCGCGACCAGTTCGTGGATCCGACCGTGAAGGTCATTCTCGAGACCGCCTCGACGGGCGAGATCGGAGACGGCCGCATCTTCATCAGCGATGTGATCGACACCTGGTCCATCCGCACCGGTGAGAACGGCGACACCGTGCTCCGGGACAAGAAGTAGTTGTTAGTTAGTTGTAGTCATTTCATTTAAAATTATTGCCTTATGGAAGATATTGCTATTTCCCTCGATACTGTTTGGATGCTGCTTGCAGCTATGCTTGTTTTCTTCATGCAACCGGGCTTTGCGCTGTGCGAGGCGGGCTTCACCCGCAGCAAGAACACCGCGAACATCCTGATGAAGAACTTTGTCGATTTCATGTTCGGCTCCCTGCTGTTCTGGTTTGTCGGTTTCGGCTTCATGTTCGGCAGCGACGGCGCCGGCTTCATCGGCGCCCCCAACTGGGGTGACCTTTCCTTCTACAAGAGCGACCTCCCCGTGGAGGGCTTCCTGATCTTCGAGACCGTGTTCTGCGCCACTTCCGCCACCATCGTGAGCGGTGCCATGGCGGAGCGAACCAAGTTCTCCATGTACCTGGTCTACAGTGCGTTCATCTCCCTGTTCATCTACCCGATCGAGGGTCACTGGACCTGGGGCGGCGGCTGGCTGAGCGAACTCGGATTCCATGACTTCGCCGGTTCCGCGATCGTCCACAGCGTGGGTGGCGTGCTGGCGCTGATCGGCGCGATTGCACTCGGTCCCCGGATTGGCAAATATGCCCCGGACGGCAAGAGCCGCGCCATCCCCGGCCACAACCTAACGATGGCCGCGCTCGGCGTGTTCATCCTCTGGATGGGCTGGTTCGGCTTCAACCCGGGCTCGCAGCTGGCTGCCTCCGGCGAGGTGAACCGCGTCGCGATCTCCCACGTGTTCCTGACCACCAACCTGGCGGCTGCCGCCGGCGGCGTGGCGACCATGTTCCTGACCTGGATCAAGTACGGCAAGCCGTCCCTGTCCCTGACGCTCAACGGCGTGCTGGCGGGTCTGGTCGGCATCACGGCGGGCTGCGACCTGGTGTCTCCGCTCGGCGCGGTGATCATCGGCCTGGTCAGCGGCATCGTGCTGGTCTTCGCGATCGAGTTCATCGACCGTAAGCTGCATATCGACGACCCGGTGGGCGCCTCCAGCGTGCACGGTGTCTGCGGTATCCTCGGCACCCTCATGACCGGCCTGCTGGCCACGGACGGCGGTCTCTTCTACGGCGGCGGCTGGCACTTCTTCGGCGTGCAGGCCCTCGGCATCACGGTCATCGACCTCTGGGCCGCCGCGACCGGCATCCTGCTCTTCTTCGGCATCAAGAAGCTCCACGGCCTGCGTGTCGGCAAGCGCGTCGAAGAGGAAGGCCTCGACATCTACGAACACGGCGAAAGCTGCTACAACGCTTAATTTACCCTGTCATCCCCGGCGGTCCCTGAGCCTGTCGAAGGGCCGACCGGGGATCTAAAACCAAGTGTATTATGAAAAAGCTATTGATAAGTATATTCGCCCTGCTGCTCCTGGGAGCGGCAGCCGGCAAAGCCCAAGATACGGTAGAGGCCTCCGTCAGCATGGACCTCGTGAATGATTATGTCTGGCGTGGCCAGCATCTCGGCGACGTGTCGCTGCAGCCGTCCCTCGGCGTCAGCTACAAGGGCCTGTCCCTGTCGGCCTGGGGCTCCCTGGGCCTGTCCAACCCGGCCGACACCAAGGAGCTCGACCTGACGCTCGGCTATACCGTCGGCGGCTTCAGCATCAGCGTGACGGACTACTGGTTCACGGACGGTCCCGACCCGACCTGCAGCTATTTCCGCTACGGGCACGGCGTCACGAACCATGTGTTCGAGGCCACCGTGGGCTACGACTTCGGCATCCTGTCGCTGGCCTGGTCCACCAACTTCGCCGGCAACGACTTCACCGGGGCGGGGAAGCAGGCGTTCAGCAGCTATTTCGAGCTGAGCGTGCCCTTCACCCTGGGCAGTCTGGACTGGACGGCCACGGCCGGCGCGGTCCCGTTCGCGACTGATTTCTACGGCACCGGGCGCTTCGCCGTCACCAACCTGTCGCTGACGGCGTCGAAGGACATCCGGATCACCGACAGCTTCGCGATCCCCGTGTTCGCGCAGCTGGCCGCCAACCCCTACGCCTCGAAGCTCTACTTTGTCTTCGGCTTTACCTTAGGTATTTAAACATCGTCATCCCCGGCGGTCCCTGAGCCTGTCGAAGGGCTGTCGAAGGGCCGACCGGGGATCTCCTAGCAAAACGTTATCATTATGTGTGGAATAGTCGGAATTTTCAACGTCCGGGAGCAGTCTGACGCGCTGCGTCGCAAAGCCCTGGAAATGAGCCGCAAGATCCGTCATCGCGGACCGGACTGGAGCGGCATCTGGTGCGGCGGGAGCGCCGTGCTGGCCCACGAACGACTGAGCATCGTGGACCCGAAATCGGGCGGCCAGCCGCTCATTTCCCCGGACGGGAAGCAAGTGCTGGCGGTGAACGGCGAGATCTACAACCATCAGGAGATCCGCCGCCGCTATGCCGGGAAGTACGACTTCCAGACAGGCAGCGACTGCGAGGTCATCCTCGCGCTCTACCGCGACAAGGGTCCCGCCTTCCTGGAGGAGCTCAGCGGCATCTTCGCCTTCGCGCTCTACGATGCGGAGCGGGACGCCTTCCTGATCGCGCGGGACCCCATCGGGGTCATCCCCCTGTACATCGGCTATGACCCGGACGGGAAGATCTATGTGGCGTCCGAACTGAAGGCCCTGGAAGGCCAGTGCGAGCGCTACGAGCCCTTCCTGCCGGGGCATTGCTGGTGGAGTGGCGATCCCGGGATGAAGCGCTGGTACACGCGCGACTGGATGTCGTACGACGCGGTGAAGGACAACCCCGCCGATCCGGCGGAGCTTCGCGCGGCGCTGGAAGCTGCGGTGAAGCGCCAGCTGATGTCCGACGTCCCGTACGGCGTGCTGCTGTCCGGCGGACTGGATTCGTCCGTGATCTCGGCCATTGCCGAGAAATTCAGCGCCATGCGCATCGAGGACGATTCCAAGACGCGTGCCTGGTGGCCGCGCCTGCACTCCTTCGCCGTGGGCCTGAAGGGCGCGCCGGACCTGGACAAGGCGCGGCTGGTTGCAGAACACATCGGAACCGTCCATCACGAGATTAACTATACCATTCAGGAGGGACTGGATGCGATCCGCGACGTGATCTACTTCACGGAGACCTACGACGTTACGACCATCCGGGCCTCCACCCCGATGTATCTGCTGGCCCGCGTCATCAAGTCGATGGGCATCAAGATGGTGCTCTCCGGCGAGGGAGCGGACGAGATTTTCGGCGGCTACCTTTATTTCCACAAGGCGCCGAACGCGCGCGAATTCCACGAGGAGACGGTACGCAAGCTCTCCAAGCTTCACCTCTACGACTGCCTGCGGGCCAACAAGAGCCTGTCGGCTTGGGGCGTGGAGGGCCGCGTGCCCTTCCTGGACAAGGAATTCCTGGACGTGGCGATGCGCCTGAACCCCGAGGCGAAGCTCTGCCCGGGCAAGGTCATCGAGAAGAAGATCGTGCGCGAGGCCTGCGCCGACCTGCTGCCGGCCGAAGTGGCCTGGCGGCAGAAGGAGCAGTTCTCCGACGGGGTGGGGTACAGCTGGATCGACACGCTGAAGAAGATCACCTCCGAGGCGGTGAGCGACGACCAGATGCTGCATGCCGCGGAGCGCTTCCCGATCCACACGCCGCAGAACAAGGAGGAGTACTACTACCGGAGCATTTTCTCCGAACTCTTCCCGAGCAATTCGGCTGCGCTGTGCGTGCCGAGCGAGGCCAGCGTGGCCTGCTCGACCGCCATCGCACTGGAGTGGGACGCCGCTTTCAAGAACCTGAACGACCCCAGTGGCCGCGCGGTCGCCGGTGTTCATGAACATGCATTGTAATCAACGCAAAAAACCTCGCGATTTTTTCCGAATTTAATGTATTTTTGCACCCTATATGGAAGTGTTGAAGCATGAATGCGGTGTGGCGATGATCCGCCTGCTGAAGCCGCTGGCGTACTACAAGAAGAAATACGGCACGGAGCGTTACGCGCTCAACAAGCTGTATCTGCTCATGGAGAAGCAGCACAACCGTGGCCAGGAAGGCGCGGGCGTGGGTTGCGTGAACCTGGACGCACCGGTGGGCGAGGAGTATATGTTCCGCGAGCGGGCGATGGGCAAGGACGCCATCACGGAAGTGTTCAAGCAGATCGACGGCTCTTTCCTGGGCCAGCTCTACATGGGCCACCTGCGCTATTCGACCACGGGCAAGAGCGGACTCCAGTACGTGCACCCCTTCCTGCGCCGCAACAACTGGCGGGCGAAGAATCTCTGCCTGTGCGGCAACTTCAACATGACCAACATCGACGAGGTGTTCCGTTTCCTGACGGCCCAGGGGCAGTCGCCCCGCATCCTCGGCGATTCCTACATCACACTGGAACTCATGGGCCACCGTCTCGACCGCGAGGTGGAGCGGCTCTATTCGATTGCGCGGGAGCTGGGCCTGGAAGGCATCGAGATCACGCGCTTCATCGACAGCCACGTCAAGATGGGGAACGTGCTGCGCTCGACGATGCCGCATTTCGACGGCGGCTACGTGATGTGCGGCCTGACGGGCAGCGGCGAGATGTTCGCCGTCCGCGACCCCTGGGGCATCCGCCCGGCGTTCTGGTACCGCGACGACGAAATCGTTGTCGTGGCCTCGGAGCGTCCGGTCATCCAGACGACCTTCGACCTGCAGGCCGACGACATCCGTGAGCTGCGTCCCGGCCAGGCCCTGATCGTTACCTCGCAGGGCGAGCTGCAGCTGGAACAGATCCAGCTCGCGAAGGCCAACAGCGCCTGCTCGTTCGAGCGCATCTACTTCAGCCGCGGCTCCGACCGCGACATCTACCAGGAGCGCAAGCGCCTGGGCGAGCAGCTCACCCCCGCCATCATGAAGGCCATCGGCAATGACGTGGCGCATTCCGTCTTCTCGTATATTCCGAACACCGCGGAGGTGGCGTTCTACGGCATGACGGACGGCGTCCGGCGGATGGACCATGACGTGCGGATCGAGAAAGTGGTGGTCAAGGACATCAAGTTGCGCACCTTCATCACCGAAGGCGACGAACGCAACGACCTGGCCGCCCACGTGTACGACATTACCTACGGCTCGCTGGTGCCGGACATGGACAACCTCGTCGTCATCGACGACTCCATCGTGCGCGGCACCACGCTGCGGGAGAGCATCTTCAAGATCCTCGACCGTCTGCATCCGAAGAAGATCGTGATGGTCAGCAGCGCGCCGCAGATCCGCTATCCGGACTATTACGGCATCGACATGTCGCACCTCGAGGAGCTCTGCGCCTTCCGCGCCGCCATCGCGCTCCTGCAGGAACGGGGCATGCAGCAGCTGATCGACGACATCTACCGCGCCTGCAAGGAAGATCCGCTCTCGGCCAACCACGTCCGGAACGTGTATGCGCCGTTCAGCGTGGAAGAGATCAACAACAAGATCGTGGAGATGCTCCGTCCGGAAGGGATGCGCGCGCCCGTCGAACTGGTTTTCCAGAGCATCGAGGGCCTGCACCATGCGTGTCCGAACCATCCCGGCGACTGGTATTTCACGGGCCATTACCCGACGCAGGGCGGCATCCGCCTCTGCAACGAGGCCTTCGTGAACTATGTGGAAAAAGTGATGAATCATAAATAATTCGAAACAATATGTGTGGTATTGTTGGATATGTCGGTGGGCGACAGGCCTATCCGATCCTGATCAAAGGATTGACCCGGCTCGAGTATCGGGGCTATGACAGCGCCGGCGTGGCGCTGATCGGCGACAGCGGCGATCTGGTCGTTTACAAGACCAAAGGCAAGGTCAAGGACCTGGAGGCTGCGGCGGCCGAAAAAGACACCTCCGGCAGCATCGGCATCGCCCACACCCGCTGGGCGACGCACGGCGAGCCCAGCGACGTCAATTCCCATCCGCACTATTCCGAAAACCACCAGCTCGCGCTGATCCATAACGGTATCATCGAGAACTACCAGGCCCTGAAGACGGAGCTGACCCGCAAGGGCTATCATTTCCAGTCGCAGACCGACACGGAAGTCGTCATCCAGCTGATCCAGTATATGATGGATTCGCGGCACGTTTCCTTCGACAAGGCGGTGCCGATGGCGCTCAACCACGTCGTCGGCGCCTATGCGCTGGTGATCATGGACAAGAATCAGCCCGACAAGCTCATCGCCGCACGCAAGGGCAGCCCGCTCATCATCGGCGTGGGGGAGGACGAGTACTTCGTGGGCTCCGACGCGTCCCCGATCGTGGAGTACACGCACAAGGTCGTGTATCTGGGTGAGGAGCAGATCGCTTACATCCAGCGCGGGCAGGATCTCCGCATCACGGACCTGCGCAGCTCCGAGCTGACGCCCGAAGTGCGCGAACTGGAACTGAGCCTGAGCGAGATCGAGAAGGGCGGTTTCCCGCACTTCATGCTGAAGGAAATCTTCGAGCAGCCGCGCACCCTGCGCGCTTCGATGCAGGGCCGTCTGCATCCGGAACTCGGCGAGGTCAAGCTCTCCGGCGTCATCGACAACAGCGAGCGCCTGTTGGCCGCGAAGCGTTTCGTGATCTGCGCCTGCGGCACTTCCTGGCACGCCGGCCTGATCGGAAAATACCTCATTGAAGAGCTGACGCGCAAGCCGGTCGAGGTGGAATACGCCTCTGAATTCCGCTACCGCCGTCCGGTCATCTTCCCGACGGACGTGGTGATCGCCATCTCCCAGTCCGGCGAGACGGCCGATACCCTCGCCGCCGTCAACCTGGCCCGCGAGGCGGGCGCCTTCCTCTTCGGCATCTGCAACGTGGTCGGTTCGTCCATCGCCCGTGCCACGGACACCGGTTGCTACACGCATATCGGTCCGGAGATCGGCGTCGCTTCCACGAAGGCGTTCACCGCCCAGGTGACCACGCTCTTCCTGTTCGCGCTGAGCCTGGCCGAGCAGCTTGGCACCGTCTCCGACGAGCGCCGCGCCGCGCTGGTGAAGGAACTGCAGGTCATCCCCGACAAGATCGCCCGCATCCTGGAGCACGACGCGCAGATCGCCGACCTGGCGAAGGTCTTCACCTACGCGCACAATTTCCTTTACCTGGGCCGCGGCTACAATTACCCTGTTGCACTGGAAGGGGCCCTGAAGCTGAAGGAGATCTCCTATATCCACGCGGAAGGTTATCCGGCCGCGGAGAT
The DNA here is from genome assembly GCA_017960585.1 of Bacteroidales bacterium. Classification (GTDB taxonomy): domain Bacteria; phylum Bacteroidota; class Bacteroidia; order Bacteroidales; family UBA932; genus Cryptobacteroides. The sequence goes on along the minus strand of JAGCYX010000061.1, from coordinate 438 downwards.
GAAGCACGGCCCGATCGCCCTCATCGACGAGGAGATGCCGGTGGTCGTGATCGCCCCGCGCCGCGGCAACTACGAAAAGATTCTCTCGAACATTCAGGAAGTCAAGGCCCGCAAGGGCCGCATCATCAGCGTGGTCACGGAAGGGGATACGGACGTGAAGGCACTGTCCGACTGGTCCTTCGAGGTTCCGGACACGCTGGAGTGCTTCGAACCCATCCTGTCCATCATCCCGCTGCAGCTGCTGGCCTATCACATCGCCATCGCCAAGGGCCGCGACGTGGATCAGCCGCGCAACCTGGCGAAATCCGTCACGGTGGAATAGCTTCCGCCCCGACCGACCCACCGCACCCCACGCACGGCCCCCGACAGCACGGGCAAACGGCCACAGGCCCCCGCACGCCTCCCGCACCGTCCGGCGCGGAACTATCCAACCTATTT
>JAGCYX010000060.1 GCA_017960585.1 Bacteroidales bacterium | reverse complement strand
GGTCAACGCCACCAAGAAGTACGACACAGACCGTGGCTGGGTAGTCGTTATCTACACTGATATGGTCGATGAAGGAGATAAGGCCGAACTGGTCTGGCCGGAATTCGGCAAGCCCTACTTCCAGCAGATTACCAAGGCCGACAATGGTGTCAATATCGCCAGGATGGTCCTCACAAGCAAACCCTATGTGGCCGATGAAGGCGAAGCATTGATGAACCTGCTGCAGGGACTCGGGACGATGTAATATTTCCTTCCACACTTTAAACGCCGGTCTCGTACCCACGAAATCATCCTCGGGGTGTGTAACGAAGACTTAAGATGAACAAGAAATAATATAGGCCCGCGGTAGGTGGCGGACCTGACAGGTTTTGCCGGGGAAACCTGACAGGTCCCACAAAATTTGACCCCACCGGGCAGAAAAAACCGGATTTTCCTGTCAGGTCCTCCCCAAAACCAAGGGACCATCCCGGAATTGCCATAAAAAACGGGACAACCCCTTGAAAATACAGGGGGCTGTCCAGGATTTCCCGGGTTTTCCGGGACGACTTACCGCTGCGTGGCGCTGCCGGCCGGGCGGCGGACGATCTTCCAGCCGATGAGAGCCATCAGGAAGGACATCAGGGGCGAGATCATGCAGAAGAAGCAGAAGGGGGCGTAGGCCAGGGTGGAGACGGAGAGGATGGTGGCCTGGGTCATGCCGCAGCTGGACCAGGGCACCAGCGGCGAGGTGACCGTGGCGGAGTCCTCGACGCTGCGGCTCAGCAGCCGCGCCTCGTAGCCGTCCTTCTCGTAGGAGTCGCGATAGATATCCGAAGTCAGCAGGATGGACAGGTACTGGTCGGACACGATGCCGTTCAGGACCGAGCCCGTGACCACGGTGGAGCCCACGAGCCCAGCCCGGGTGCGCGTGAGCGGCCGCAGGATGCGCGACAGGTCGTCGATCATCCCGCTGGAACGCATACAGCCGCCGAAGCACATCGCGCAGAGAATCAGGAACACCGTATTGAGCATACCCAGCATCCCCCGGCTCGTGACGAGCGGATTCACCTCCGGGCTGCCCGTGTCCAGCGACACGGTGTCGTAGATCATCCGGACCACCCCCGTGAAGCCGAGCTTCAGCGGCGACCCGTCCGTGGCCTCGGCCCCGATGCTGCGGACCACCTCCGGCTGGAAGACCAGTGCGGCGGCCGCCGCCACGACCACCGACAGCGCCAGCACCACGATGGCCGGTTTCTTCCTGAGAATCAGCCAGATCGTAAAAGCCGGCACCAGCAGCAGCCAAGGGGTGATGTGGAAACGTGACGACAGTACCTCCGAATAGAAATCCATCCGCGCGTCCGGCACCCCCGCGTGCGTGAGCCCCAGCACCGTGAAGATCACGAGGGTGATCACAATGGACGGCACCGTGGTCAGGTACATATAGTGGATGTGGTCGAACAGCCCCACCCGGTTGATGGACGAGGCCATCACGGTCGTGTCGGACAGGGGCGAAATCTTGTCGCCGAAATACGCCCCGGAGATGATGGCGCCGGCCGTCATGGCGTCGGAGAATCCCTCCGCGTGGCCGATGCCGATCAGCGCCACGCCCACCGTGGCGATGGTCGTCCAGGATGAACCCGTCATCAGGGAGACCACCGCACACAGCACGCAGGACGTCAGCAGAAACACCTTGGGACTGATGAGCTTGATGCCGTAGCAGATGAACGCCGGCACTACCCCGCTCATCGTCCAGGTCCCGGAAATGGCTCCGATGAGGAACAGGATGATGATAGCCGGGGCCACCTCCCCCAGGTTCCGGGAGATGGCGCGCTCGAAGTCCTTCCAGGGGGTCTTGTAGAGCCAGCCCGAGAGCGCGATGCACACCCCGGAAGCCACCAGGAGAGACACCTGCGAGGCCCCCAGGATGGAATCTGCGCCGAATATGGCGATATCCAGGGCCAGCAGGGCCGTCAGCACCCCGATGGGCACCAGCGCAACCAGCGTTCTCTTGGCGGGCGACAGCATCCTACTCCTGATGGAACCAGTCGAAGTCGGCGTGGCCGCCGAGGGTCTGGGTGGAATAGCAATACAGCGCGGAGCGGTAGCCGGTGAAGTAATCCAGCGAGAAGCGCATCCGCAGCGGCTCCTCCAGCTCCGTCCAGTCGGAACCGTCCCAGCTGTAGCCCAGCCAGGCCTGGTCCACGTTGAAATCGTAGCGCACGCGCAGATGGACGGTCTCCGCGGCCGCAGGCTCGCAGAGCAGTTCCTTCTGCACGCGGATCATGGTGCGGTCGGGGGTGCGCTGCGGGCTTTCCTGGATGGCGTAGAGCTCCAAGCCGGCCTCCGTGCGGCGCAGACCGATATCCGCGCGGTTGCTCTGGAAGGCGCTCAGACCCGCGAAATCACCCGGCTGCAGGCCGGAGGCGTCCAGCAGGACAGAGCTGGTGCAGGAAGGGCCTACGGTACGCTGAGTCAGGGTGTTGCGCGCGTCAGGCAGGCCCGTGGCGAGCTGTCCGGTGGTCAGGCGCAGCCAGCCCGGACGCTCCGTCAGTGACCAGCAGCCGTCCAGCGGCTTGTGGTTCCACTGCCAGACCAGCGCGAGCTTGTCGGCGTCGAACTCGTCGGACGCCCAGGTATAGTTCTCCCCGTCCGGGGCCAGGTTCACGTCGAACTCCTTCACGGGTACGGTGGCGTCGCCGAGAATCGGCCAGCCGTCCTCCCAGACCATCGGCTGCAATGTCGGGATGCGCCCCACGCCGCCGTGGTCCTGGAACATCATCGCGTACCAATCGCCGCGCGGCGTATCGATGATGGCGCCCTGCGCCACCCCGTCCGTGCGGCCGTCGAACTCACCCTGCAGGATGGTCTTCGGCTCATACTCGCCCAGCAGGGTACTGCTGCGCCAGCAGGTCTCCGTGCGGGGACCGCCGGCCGGCCAGTCGATCACGAGGACGTAGTACCAGTCGCCGATGTGGTAGATGTGCGCGCCTTCGGCCCGCAGGATATAACCCTCGCGCGGGCTCGTGAAGAGCATCTGGTCCACCCCGCCTTCCAGCACGCCGGTCAGGTCCGGCTTCAGCTCGGTGATGCGGATTTCGCCGTTGCCCCAGACCACGTACACGCGGCCGTCCTCGAAGAGCAGCGAGGCATCGTGGAAAGGCCGGTCGATGACCGAGCGCGTCCACGGTTCACCGATCCTGGGCGTAGAATAGACATAGGTCTTTCCCTGGTCGTTGGCGATGAACAGCGCCCAGAAGCGGCCGTTCTCGTAGCGCAGGGACGTGGCCCACTGGCCCTTGCCGTAGGCGTTGCGGCCGTTCCGGAGATTGTAGACGTCGTCATCTTCGAGGCAGTCGTAGACATAGTCCACGATGCGCCAGTGCACCAGGTCGCGCGAATGCATGATGGGCGCGCCGGGGCAGTAATACATCGTCGTGCTGACCATGTAGTAGTCCTTCCCTACCCGGATCACGTCATTGTCCGGAATGTCGGTGTAGGTCAGCGGATTCACGCATTGCGTCGTCGGACGCGCGCAGGCGGCCGCCAGCAGGACGGCGCAGATCAACAGGATACGTTTCATCGGTTATTTAAATTGATAATCATTTCATCGTCCACCATTCCCATTCGAATCCGCCTTCCCGGAAAACGAAATACAAGTCATGTACGCCCTTGGCGCCGCTCAGGCGGCAGCTCTGCTGCTTCCAGCCGGCACCGGGCTTGAGGGTGAGCGTGCCCGCCAGCGGGCCGTCCGGCGCGTCCAGGCGCACTTCGATGCAGCCGCCGGACGGCGCCTGCACGCTCGCGCTCAGCGACTTCGCGCCGCGCGCGCCGAAATCCACTCCCTTCACCAGCAGGTGTTCGCCCGCGTCGATGTTGTTCAGCACGACCCCGCGCTGCGCATCCTGGCGCGTCTTGAGACCGTAGCCCCACGCCATCGTCGCGGCCGGCACCCGGCGGTAAGGATGGAAGGGTTCGATCTGCTCCAGCACGTTGTCCATCCAGTACGGAACCTTGCGGATGGAGCCGTCGGCCTCGTAGTACATCGGCGCGACGGAAACGCTCCGCTGCTCGGCATGCTTGAAGGTCTCCAGGTGCATCAGGTCGTAATTCAGGCCGAACACATAGGACTGGCCCTTGTAGTCGATGATGCCCGGATGGTTGCCCCGGGTGCGCCAGGTGCGGTCCATGATGTGGCCCATCGACTTCCAGGGACCGGTCGGGCTGTCGGACATCGCATAACCGATGCCCTCCGGGCAGCAGGTCGAGGCGAACGCCAGGTAATAATGCCCGTCACGCTTGTAGAACCACGGACCCTCCTGGTAATGATCAATCTTGTAGTCCAGCTGGTGGATGGGGCCGTCGAGCGAGATCATATCCTCGTTCAGCTTCGCCCAATAGACGTTCGGGTTGCCCCAGTACATATAGGCCTGTCCGTCGTCGTCGATAAACACCGACGGATCGATGTCATACCAGTGCTCCTTCTGCCACACCAGCGGCTCGCCGAGCGGGTCCTTGAACGGCCCGAAGGGCGAATCCGCCACCAGTACGCCGATGCCGTGGCCGTGGATCGGGCAGTACATATAGAACTTCCCGTTCCGCTCCACCACGCACTCGGCCCAGGCGCCGTTCTTGCCCTCGTACCAGGCGAAATCGTCCAGCGAGGCCACGGCCCCGTGATCCGTCCAGTTCACCATATCGGTGGAGGTGTAGAGCAGCCAGTCGAACATCTCGAAGCCCTGCGCGCCGTCCTCGTCGTGGGTCGTGTACAGATAGACCGTTCCGTCATAGACCATCGGCGCCGGGTCGGCGGTGTACTTGGTCTGGATGATCGGCAGGTTGACCGTGCGGTTGAACTTCCACCAGTCCAGGTCGAAGAGCTCCCCGTCCCCACCCCGGAAAAGCAGGTAGAGGTCGTGGACGCCCTTGGCGCGGGCGTTCACGGGCGCCTTGATCATCATGTTGTCATTGTTCACGGGCACCGTAGCGATCGGGCGGCCGGACATCTCGTCCAGGTAGAACTCGATGCGACCCTCGGACTTGTAATTCAGCATCTCGATGCTCACCAGCGTGGCGGGCTCGTCGCCGAAGTCCACGTTGCGGACCTTGATCCAGTCGCCGTTGTGGATGTTCGTCACCCAGTGGCGCCGGCCATCCTCGCGGTCGGTCTTCACACCCCAGCTGTCGGCCATCGTCTCAGCCTCGGTCAGCTGATAGGGATCGAGGGTCTGCAGCGGCGCCACGCCCTCCTTCGTAAACGGAATGAAGGGAATGCTGCCGTCCGCGCCGAACTCGAACTCCTCCACGCAGGTGGAGCGGTGGAAACCGCCGCCGTTGGGCAAGGCCCCGTTGTGGTAGAACATATAATGATGACCGCGGAAGTCGATGTTGCCGCCGTGGATGGTGAAGCTGTTCTCCGCCTCGTCCATGATGCGGCCCCGGTAGGTCCAGGGACCGCGGACGGACGGCGCAGTGGAATACGCCATATGCTCGGGCACGCCGCCGGCCGGGTAGGACAGGTAATAGACGCCGTCGCGCTTGTAGAGCCAGGGGCCCTCCTCGTAGCCGACCATCATCTTTTCCTTGCCGCCGTCGGACCAGTCAGGTTTCATCGACTCCGGCCCGAAGCAGGCCGGGTCGCCCCAGCCGGGCATCTCCTCCCAGCCGTCCGGGAAAGAGATCATATCGTCGCCCAGGCGGCCGACCCAGCAGCCCTTGTTGCCCCAGACGAGCCAGGCGGTGCCGTCGTCGTCCACGAACACGGTCGGGTCGATGAACGAGAATCCGGTGGCCAGCGGGCCGCCGATGGCGTCGCGCCACGGCCCCTGCGGGTCGTCCGCCACAGCCACGGCCAGGGCGTCCCGCCGCGTCGCCGCTTCGGTCAGGCAGACGTACCAGTACCATTTGCCACCGCGCTCCACGGCCTGCGAGGCCCAGGCGCGGTCGCCCTGGAAGGCCCAGGGGAAGGTGGCCGTGGACACCTGTGCGCCGAGGTAGGTCCAGTTGACCATGTCCTCGGTGCTGTACAGCAGCCAGTCCTTCATCAGGAAATAGGTGGCGTCGTCCTCGTCGTGATCGACGAAGAGATAGACCTTGTCCCCGTGGACATAGGGCGCCGGATCGGGGGTGAATGAAGTGTGGATGACCGGGTTCTGGGCCGGCAGGGTCAGTCCGGCCAGCAGGGCCAGACAGGCGGTGAGGGTCCTTTTCATATCAAATACGGTTTAACGGATGGATTCTTCCTGGCCGCGGCGCCAGGCGAAGTAGCCGTCCAGCACCTTCAGTGCGGCCTCGGACGGGACGGGGGCGGCATGGCAGCCGCTGCCGGTCAGCACCATCGTCTGCGGATTGTCGTTCGTAAAGCGCGGCCACGCGGGCAGGTCGGCGCCGTTCGGGTCGCCCGTCTTGGCGAAGTTGGTCCAATAGGCCATCATCCAGCCGGAGAGGGCTTTGTCGGTGGGCTGCACCTCCTCGGGGTTGCCGAAGACGTAGGCCACATCCTGGCCGTGCGGGGAGCCCTGGCCGAAGCGCGGGGAATCCGCCTCGTACTCGGGATGCTGGTCGAAATAATACAGCCAGACCTTGCCCTTGCCGGTCTGCTCCTGCAGGCGCGCCCATGTCCAGGTCTGCCAGCCGAAGGCGGCGTCGCGCGTGAGGTCGCGGGCGGTCTTGCCCACCTTGCCGTCGGCCTCGACCGGATAGGCGGCGAGCAGCGCTTCGGCGTAGTCCTCATAACGGGCCTGGGTAGACTGCTCGTGGGTGCCGCCACCGGCTGCGAAGCCGAAACTCAGACCCTCGTCGGAGTTATAGCCGATGAGCACGTCCACGTCGTTGTACTTCCCTGCCTCATAGAGTTTGTACTGGTCGTCCGGAATCACGTAACCGTCCACGATAGGCCAGCCGCCGGAACCGCCGAAGCCGCCCATGACGGCCTTGGCGTCGGCAGCACGCAGCTGCTCCAGCGTATAATTCTCACCGAAGGCGCGCTGCGCCCAGGCCACGTTGTCCTGCTCGGCGTATTTGATACTCTGCATGTTCTCGCCCGGCATCGTCCGGTGCTGGAACGGGCCGAAGGAGCCGCCGCTCTGGGAGATGGCCCCGCGGAAGAGACCCTTCGCCAGCGGCGAGGCGCACAGCATGCTCACGGAGATGCCGCCGGCGGATTCGCCGAAAATGGTCACCTTGGCCGGGTCGCCGCCGAACTTGGCGATATTGTCCTTCACCCACTGCAGGCCGGCGATCTGGTCCAGCAGGCCGTAGTTGCCGCTGACGCCGTTCGGGTCCTCCGCGGAGAGCTCCGGCAGGGACAGGAAGCCCAGCTTGCCCACGCGGTAGGCCACGCTCACGAGGATCACGCCCTGGCGGGCCAGGTCGGCGCCGTCATAGTAAGAGGTGGCGCCGCCGGCGAAGCCGCCGCCGTAGATCCACACCATCACCGGGAGTTTCTCTTTCGGACTCTTGGCGGGCGTCCAGACATTCAGGTAGAGGCAATCCTCGCTGCAACCTTCACCGTTACCCTGCATCGGGTTCGGGCCGAAGTCCTTGCATGCCAGGACGCCGTCCCACGCCACCACGGGCTGAGGCGCTTTCCAGCGCAATTCGCCCACGGGCGGTGCCGCGAACGGAATGCCCTTGTACACGGTCACATCTTCCAGGACCGTTCCTTCGATCGTACCGCCGGTCACCTTGACCTGACCGGGAACCTGCTTGGCGCACGCGCACAGACACAGCGCCGCCGCTGCAATGAGTAAAAACCGTTTCATATTGCTTTGATGGTAATTTGTCTATCCCTCAAATTTAGCGTATTTCCGCGAAAAAGCCAAACCGGTGTCGTCAATGTCCCTGAAACATGGACATTGGCAGCAGAAACCCCGGAAAAGTGTCGTCAATGTCCGTTTCTTACGGACATTGACGACATCAGAATCGAAGGGAGGAAGGGTGACGGGACCGGCGGTCTGTTACGGCGCCGGCGTCACCACGAAGTACGCTTTACCCGCCGGAATGCTTTCGCCGGTATACTGGCGGAAACCGACTTCAGTACCGTCGAGACCGAGAACATAGGGCGTGCCGGAAACGACGGGAGTTGAGTTGGGAACGGGGACTAAGCCACTATCGAGTACAACTGCCGTATCGGATCCAAGCAGGATGTTGCCTTCCGGAGCATGGTCGGTGACAGGTGTTTCATCGTCACTCTTGGTAAAAGTGATACCAGGCACCAGGGAGACGATCACGACGGCTGTACCGGCGGGAATAACGCTTCCATCGGTGCCCAGGAGGTATAAATAATGGTCTTTTCCCATGGTGTACGCAGCGGCATCCGCCGGAAGGGTGTAGCGCTGGCTGCTGCCATTGTAGAAGGTTCCCCACCAGGCACTGACACCATCTTTGACCCCTTGCACAAGGGAAACGGGCCAGGACACGGTGACATCGCACTCCGGCATCAAAAAAGTGGTGCCTGACGAGAAGGGAACGACATTATTATCTGCACCTGTCACGCGATAGCCCCCGACGGAAGAATACCCCGCAGCGGGCCCCAGGGTGACGGCAGTACCGGCAGCATAATACGCAGTCCCTTTGTAGGTGACGGTCGCCGTGCCGCTGACGTTCACGCCGGAACCGGCCGTCACGGTAAAGACATCGCTGACCGGTTCGGCATCTCCGCAGGTAAGGATTCGGTGGTGATTATTGTTAAAAACAACGTCATCCGACTGTCTTCCGAAAACAGATGCGGTACCGTTCGTGGTTGTGTTAAGGATGAAATTATCAGAACCGCTTGAGAAGCCTTGACCGCTGGTGCCCTGAAGGTGGCCGACTACGGTTCCGATGTATGGATTGCTGGTAGCGGAGCCGTTGATTATGCAACCGGCGACAATATTCCGGCTGACACTCCGGCTGGCATAACTCGTCCCGCAAAAACCGGCGATGCCGCCAAGGTGGAGCGTATTGTTGCTGGAGCCTGTGATGGCACAATCCTCTGCAACACATTCCGTAACAGAGCCGTTTGTAATATAGCCTACGACGGCGCCGATACAATTGTAGTTATGCGTTGTGTTGATTCCTGAAACGGCACATCCCGTAACGGTGCAATTGCTGACGTTGATGATGTCTGCATATCCAACTATGGCACCCACATAGAGTGTCCCGTTGACCGTTGCGTCCCTGACGACGAGATTCTTCACCTCGCCGCTACTGTAGAGATTGCGGAAGAAACCGGTTTTTTGCTGCCCGTCGGCATTGATAATAAAGTTGCTGACACTGTGCCCCTTACCATCAAATTTACCCCGGAATTGTTTCGAATCGGTGCCGATTCCGCGGAAAGGGCTATAACTGCTCATGTCGATATCGGCGCCCAACTCAAAGTAGGTGCCGTTATAACTGTTGTTCTCGTTATCCACCATGAAGGCAAGGACGTCCAGGCCTTCGGCGGTTGTAATGACATAAGGGTTACCCTGGCTGCCGTCACCGCTCCAGGACCCGGTGTCCGGCGTCCAGGTGGCAGTATAATAACGGTCTCCGGTAGAGCCGGTGGGAATGGTAACCGTCATTGTGGGGCTGTCCAGACCGGTTCCGGTCCATCCGGTGAAAGTATAGTATTGACGGGTGGGATTCATCAGGGTAAAGGAATCGCCGTTGTAGGTGTATTTTGACGGATTCGGGGTTTCCACGGCACCGCCGTTCAAGGTGTAGTAAATATTATAAAGGCCGTCTGCCGTAACGCCAAGGCTCTTGGAAATGGACCCGGTAAAACTATAACCCAGCAAGTCTTTGATAGGGATGATTTCGGGACTGGGGGAATAATCCGGATTAACGACGTTTTCCAGGCTGTTGACGGTAAGTGCCGTGCCAGCGTCGGCGGAGATGGTGCCCGAGAAGGAAACCACATTGCTGCCGCTGCAATTATAATCGGCATATAAATCTCCCCAGGTGGTGTGAAGAATATAACGGGTCTGGGCTTCCAATCTCACGGGTTCGCTGAAAGGCACGCTGACGGTAACACGGCCGCCATTGATGTAAAGACCCGGAGAAACGACTATGTCATTCGTAAGGACGGTGGGGGCGGTGGCGTCAAGCAGGGCCCAGCGCACATAAAGGTCTTTGTAGCCAAAGGTATCGTCATCCTTGCCGCCGCAGTCGAAGCGGACGGTCAGGGCGCTGATATCCGGGTCCAGGACAAAGGCGTTGTTATACTCACCCGGCGCCCGGTAGCTCTCGGAGCGGAACTTCTGCTGCCAAAGGTAGCTTTCTTCCATCCAGAAAGATTGGTAACCTCCGTTCTGCGCAGCATTGTTAACGAAATCGTAGCTATGGGGGAAAATCCATTTTCCATGACCGCTATAGGCGCCTTCGCCCTTTTTCAGTTCGAAGCAGGCTTTGTATATACTCTTCACGGGATCGTTGACGGCACCATTGGGATCATAGCCTTCATCATAAGGCGTATTGCTGTCGCCGATAAGAATCTGCACGTAGGCATAGCCGTCGTCCTTTTCTTTTTCGGTGAAATATACGCTGGCGTACAATTTATTGCCGATGAGTTTGTGCCATGCGCCTGTGGCGCCGGCCCTGTTATATGCATAGAGGAAATCCGGACTTACCGTGGCGGGTTTTCTGGTATAGTCCCAACTGTCGTCTATCAGAGCATAACCGGCGTAGTCGCCCGTGCCGTCCAGGTAGGAAGAAGGAGGTGTGAAGGCGGCATCGTGGTACTGACTGTTCAAAAAACAGGCGACCGTGCCGTTATTGAAGAAAGCAAACCTGCTGATACCTTCCTTGACAACCCAACTTTCATAACCATTCAGATAATACTCGTTGTTGGTATCACCTCCGGAAGTCATGGTCCTTCTCTTCCGGGCAAGCATTAAACCATTCAGATCGGTTACTTCAAAATCATAGTAAAGGTGACGGGTTCCCTGATATTTGTATTGCAAGGGGACATCTGAGAATGCGGTTTCCGATACGGTGACCTGTTTGGAAGTTTCGCCATCGGCGAAGGTCAGGCTTCCGCTCACTCTTGTAAAGTTCTTGCCCTCCATGGCGGAAATACTCACCGTACGGTACAGTACCGTTACCGAGCCGGAGTTGCTGGGGCGGGTGATGGTGAAAGTGGCTCCCGAGTTGGTCACAGTCCAGTCGTCCGCAGCCAATCGCTGTCCAGCTGCAATCAGCGCCAGCAGGATCAGAATCGTTCTAAACAAAATGAAGCAGCCTTTCTGTTTCATCATCAAATTCGATTATAGTACATTCTCGGAGGAACTGATGGTTCCGCCTCCAGGACCGAAATCAGCTTTAACGGCACTGACGTTCTTGACGCTGATGAACTTGCCGGGAGCGCCCAGTACGGTTGCGGGAATGGCTTTCGTGGCCAGGTACAGGGCATATTCGGAGCCGGTGAGAACAAAGCTGTAGGTATCGGCCACAGTGCAGTCGTTACGCAGGGAAACGTAGTAGAAATGATCGGCAGACGCGGCGGAAGGAGTTACGCTGAGCGTACCGTAAGTGGGGATCCATGCGCCGGCGACATAACTGACATTCCGTACCAACCTGCCTCCCGTAGCGCTCACGGTAAAGGACTTCGGGTCGATATAATTCTCGCCCACCTTGAATCCGAAACGGTAAATGCTCTGCTGATTGGCAAAATAAGCATTCGTAGTGGTGACACTACCACCTCCACCGATGCTTTGGACATTGACCGTTGCCAAAGCATAGGCATACTTTTCTTCGATGGAATTGCTTCCCGTGAGGGCCCCGCTCTGGCCGGTATAGTCCCAAACATCGCGAGGAAGCAGCAGGGAAAGAGCATTGCCCACAGACAGACTGCCCGTGGTAATATTGCCGGCCAGGTCTGCCTTTCTGGGGGTTTCCCCTGCTTCAGGACTGACACCCAGCGCCCCCAGAAAGATGCCGGATCTGAATACTTTTACAGTCTCGGAAGATTTCCAATAAGAATGCAGGGCCACGCCATCGTCCAGATCCAGGGCTTTGGTATCAGGCTCCACCCTCGAAGCATGCACGGTCAGGAAGAACACCGTATCGGCGGCCTCCTGCGACACGTCGGCTTTGGGTTCTTCCAAATTCATCCGCTGGCAGGCAACCGCCAGCAGAAGAAGCGCCGGAATGATGAGACTACGGTATTTCATGATAGGGATAATCGGTAAGGCTGCTTTGCAAAAGATAAGCATCCGGTTTAATCTCCACCACTTCGACCGTGGGGGCTTCGTATGGTAGTTTCAGTGTTGCTTCCATATTGCTGGTTAGCGCATTGCAATATACGCTATTTTTTACAAAAACGCAAAAAAAACATCCCCAACCAGAGCCGGGGATGTATAAAGGATGGAGATCCCCGATCAAGTCGGGGATGACGGTTGACGACTATTTGAAAATCATCTGACAGAATTCGTGGAGGGATTTGCGCCAGGGCTGCCATTCGTGGGCACCGGGCCAGGCGGTGAAGTGCACGTTGGCGCCGGCTTCCTTGAGGGCCTCCGCGGCCGCGCGGGTGTGCTCGATGCGCGGATCCCCCTCGCCACAGGACATGTAGAACACGTCGTGGGCGGCGTTGAAGGCGTCCTTGTCGGCGAGCAGTTCGGGCAGCTGGCTCTCCACGCTGAACGGCGCATAGGCGCCCGGGCCCACGCCGCCGAACATACCGGAGGAGAAGACGCCAATGGAGGAGAACACCTCCGGGTGCTTCAGGCCGATGGACCAGGACTGGCCGCCGCCGAAGGACAGGCCGGCCATGGCGCGATGCTTCGCGTCGGGAATGGTCCGGTAGGTGGCGTCGATCATCGGAATGGTCTCGTTCAGCAGGATTTGGGCAAAGTCGCCTGCCTGGCCGTAGTCGCACACGATGAGCATCGGCGCGGCTTTCTTCGCGGCCAGCAGGTTGTCCATGATGATGTCGGCGTGGCCCTGCCGCATCCAGCCGGTCTCGTCCTCGCCGCCGCCGTGCTGCAGGTACAGCACCGGGTAGCGCTTGTCCGCGTTCTTCTCATACTCCGCGGGCAGATAGACGTAGCAGGTGCGCCAGGCGTTCATGCTCGGCGACCAATAACGCTGCATACGGACCTCGCCGCGCGGCACATCCTTGTCGAGGTAGAAGTCCACCCCCGCCTCGGGGATCTCGATGGCGCTCGCATCCACGCCGCAGCCGAAAAAGAGCGTGCTGTTCGGATCGGAGGTACGGACGCCGTCCACGATGATGAAATAATAATGGAAACCAGGCTCCAGCGGCTCCGTGAAGCCGCTCCAGTTGCCGTCTTCGCCCTTGGTGAGCGGATACACCTTGCCGCAGTCCACGGCGACGGACTGCGCCTCGGGGGCGTTGATCTGGAACTCCGCGCGGAGATCGGGATAGACTTTCGGGAACTCCTTGCCGGGCACGTTGGAAGACGCCGGCGTGGGTTCGGTCAGGATGCCGACGGTGGAGGCAGCCGGTTTGCAGGCGGCGGCCAGGGCTGCCATCAGTACGATGGGAAGAAGATATCTTTTCATACGCGTCATCTCTATTTAAACAGTCTCTGGGCGAATTCTTTCAGGCAGCGGCGCCAGGTCAGCCACTCGTGGGCCGTCCGGGGCGACTGGTAGAACACATTCTCGATGCCCCGCTCCTTGAGGATGCCGGACATCGCCTTGAGGTGCGAGCCTTCGGCCTCGCCGTTGGCCACGAAGAGCAGATGATAATTGTCGTTGAACCACTTGGGGTCGGAGAAGATGCCGTCGTAGGCCGCGGCAAACTTCTCGGGATCCTCATAGCCCGCCGGGCGGGAACGGAACTCCCCGATGACGATGATGCCGCTGAAACCGCCTACCCAGGAGAAGAGGTCGCGGTAGCCCAGACCCAGGTCGTACGCCTGCTTGGCGCCCCAGGAGAGGCCCGCCACGGCACGGTGGTCGCGGTCGGCCAGCGTACGGAAACGGGCGTCCACGAACGGGATCACGTCCTCGGTGACCATCGCTTCGAAACCGTCGCCGGATCCGTCGGCCTTCTGGGCCACGCCGCTCACCATCACGATGATCATCGGCTCGGCCTTGCCTTCGGCCACCAGGTTGTCGAGGATCACGTCCGCGAAGCCCTGGTAGATCCAGCCGGTCTCGTCCTCGCCGCCGCCGTGCTGCAGGTACAGCACCGGATAGCGCTTGGACGGGTTCTGCTCATAGCCGGCCGGAGTGTAGACATACATCTGGCGCCACTCGCCGCAGACGGCGGAATAGTAGCGCACGGCGCGCACGGCTCCCTGCGGAACGCCCTGCTTCGGCGTGTAGAAATCCGCATCCGGGGCACCCGGCACCTCCACGGCGCTGGCCCAGCGGCCCATGCCGAAGTAGCTGTGCGTGGACGGGTCGTTGAACGACAGGCCGCCCGCCTTGAGCGAATAATAATGAAAGCCCTCGACCTGCGGGTCGGTGGTGGCCGTCCACACGCCCTTCTCGTCCTTGGTCATAGGATAGTCCTTGCCGAGATTCACGGTCAGGGAACTGGCCTCCGGCGCATTCACGCGGAAGGTCACGCGTCCGTCCTTCCCGATCTGCGGGTAGGGATTACGGCCGAGGTTGGTCGAAGACGGCGTCTGGGCCAGCGCAGGGCCGACGGTCAGGAGCGCCGCAACGGACAGTAACAGAATAGGTTTCATTACAGTATATCAATTAGTTTTGTTTCTCTACAATAACTGGTTGCAGTGCGAGCAGCCCGGCATCTCGAAACGCGCCCCATCCACACCCTGCAGGATAAAACTGTCCCGCTGGGCGTCATAATTGAGCGAAGCGGGCGCGACATCCAGTACATACCGCTCCCCTGCTCTCGCATACTCCAGGGTGCGGGGGCTCCACACGGTGCCGCGGCTCGAGGTGAAGACGGCCAGGTGGCCGTCGGCATCGAGCCCGGCCACCATCACGGAGCCGCCCCCGGCCGCCACGGCCCGCCAGGACATCTGCGGATAATACCCGTCATACTGCTCATTGAAGTCAAAGACCGTCCACACGGAACCGTCCGCCGAACGCAGGATTTCTCCCGCGTCCGTGACGGCCCAGCGGACGCCGTCCGGCGCCTCGCATTCAGCCTGCAACGCGCCCCGGGTTTCGGGGAGATGCCCGGTCGCGGCCGGGCATGACGCCGGGAGCGGGAATGACGCCGGGAGCGGGCATGACGCCGGGAGCGGGAATGACGCCGGGAGCGGGCATGTCGCGAAGGCAGCCGGGCATGACGCGAGAATAGCCAGTATGACGAGGAAGCGGAACATTACTTCAGGCCGCTGCTGCTGATCTTGAAGTCGGTGAAGCCCACCTTCAGCGGGGCCGCCTGCGGCAGCTGCATACCGCCGCGCGGGCCGCCGAAGCCGCGCATCATCGCGGGCATCTCGCCTTCGCAGGCGATCACGCCGGCCTTCACGTCCTTCAGCACCGCCTGGACCGCACCCATCTTCTCAAACTTCTTCCCGTCCACGGAATAATAAGCGGTATAGTTGTCGCCCTGCTTGACCAGGCGCAGCCACAGCACGTTGTCCGCACCCACGATGCCGTCCAGCGGCAGGCTGACGGAGGTCTTCTGCAGACCGTTCTCCTCCACCACCAGCTGCAGCTGGCCCGCGGCGGGACCGGCGTCGGCCGGACGGCGGAAGTTGAAGGTCGCGGCATAGACGTATTTCACGAAGTTGTCGTCGCACTGGTATGCCACCAGACCGGCGTTCTGCGCAGGTGCAGCCGGAGCGGCGAAGCAATGCATCTTCGTCTCCACGGTCCAGTCGCTGTTCGCGCTCTGGAGCAGAATGTTCGTGGCGGAATTGCCCGCCTGGGCGATGTCGCCCTTGCCGGCGGTCAGCACGAGGCCGTCCGCGCCGGAGAGGCTCCAGGCGGAGGCATCCTCGCGGACCCAGCTCCAGGCCTTGTCGAGCGCGCCCTTCTTGAAGCTGTCGGAGACGCCCTTCGTGCCGAAGTTGACCGTAATCTCGCGGCTGTCGCCCGTCTGGCTGTCGTGCAGCGTCACCACGGCCGTGCCGGGCACGGTCTCGGCCTGCTTCACGTTCACTTCGATGGCCGGATCGGCGGCCACGGCCTCCACCTTCGGGGCCTTGCCCGCCTTGAGCACGTAGCTCACGGCTGCGGCGTCGCCCAGTTTCACGGCCTTGCCGCCGACCTTCAGGCTGGCGAGCCCAAGGTTCGGCATCACCTTGACGGCGAAGGTATCCTCGACGGTACGGCCGTCGATGGTCACGGCGCAGGTCAGGGTGGCGACACCCATCGAGACGGCCTTCACGGTGCCGTCGGCAGACACGGTGGCCACGGACGGGTTGTTGCTCGTCCACACGCCCTTGGCGCCCTCGTAGAAGCTGTCGTCGTTCATACAGGCGGAGAAGGAAGCCTTCGCCGTCTGGCCGATGCGCAGCACGGAAGCGTCGCAGCTGGCCCAGACGGTCTTCAGGCGGCGCTCCAGGCTGCCGGACATGGTGGCGGTCACGCTGCCGCGGATGTCCTGCGAGGAGGAGCCGAACTCGAACACATAGCGGCCCTGGTCGTAGGTCATGCGGTCAGCCTGCATATCCCAGAACCACAGGTCGGCGCAGTCCACGTCGATGCGGACGGTGCGGGTCTGGCCGCGCGGGATGGTCACACGCTTGAAACCCTTGAGGCGCTTGGCAGGACGCTCCAGCGAGGCCGGGCTGTCCGGAGTGCGGACGTAAATCTGCACCACCTCGTCGGCGCTGTAGTCGCCCGTATTGGTCACATCCACGCAGAGCGTCACCTTGTCGTTCGGGGTGATGGAGCTCTTGCTGATGCGGAAGTTGCTGTATTCGAAGGTCGTGTAGCTCAGACCGTAGCCGAAGGGATAGGACACCTCCTGGTTGAAGTACCACAGGGTGCGGCCGACGTTGCCGGAGCTGCGGCGGAGGTTGTAGTCGGTGATGGCCGGCAGGTCCTTCACGCTCTTGAACCAGGTGGCGTTCAGCTTGCCACCCGGAGAGACCTCGCCGAAGAGCAGGCGCGGAATGGCCTCGCCCTGGGCCTGGCCATTGTAGCCCGTCCAGAGGATGCCGCCGATGCTGGCCAGATGGCAGAATTCCTCCACCTCCACGCAGCCGAGGGTCTGCATGACCACAATGGTGTGCGGGTTCACGGCGGCCACGGCCTTGATGAGGGCCAGCTGGTTGCCGGGCAGGAGCAGGGTCAGGCGGTCGGCCTCCTCGGTGGCGGTATTCTCGTCGGTGCCGACGAACACCACGGCCACGTCGGCGTCACGCGCCACGGCCAGCGTGGCTTCGTCGATTGGCGCATCGGTCGGGGCCTTGTACACCAGGTAGATGGTCTGCGGGCCGTTGTAGCCGAGCTTCAGGGCATTGGTCTTCATCGGCATGCTGGCGCCATAGACGCCGCCCACACGGGCGCCGGAAGCCTTCGTGGCCTCGATGCGGCCGATCAGGTTGCCGTCCGGGCCGCCCACGCGGATCTCCACGATACCGCCTTCGGTGGGGATGTTCAGGCCAACGGTAATGTTCTCGATGTTGGTGATGTCGATATTGTCGTAGGCGGTCCAGGTGCCGTCGTCGATGGTGCGGACCTGATCTTCCTCGCCCATTCCGGAGCCGACGGTGATGCCTTCGGCGGCAGCGGTGTATTTGGTGGCGTCGTAGTGCGTCACGGAGCCGTCGGTCTTCTCGATCTCGAAGTAGCCGATATAGAGGAGGTTGCTCTTGCTCTTGATGTCGCCGCCCACAGCCAGGCGGACGTCCACGTCATAGCCCTTCGCCGCCAGCCAGGCCTTGATGCCGGCATACGGGGAGATCATCGCGGAAGCCTCCGGACGGCCGGAATACGGGCCCAGCTCCACGTCGTCGGACTGCGGGCCGATCAGCGCGATGCTCTTGAGGGCCTTGGGATCGAGCGGCAGGGCCTTGCCTTCGTTCTTCAGCAGGACCGGCGTGCGCACGGCGATCTCGGCGGCCAGGGCGCGGTGCGCGGCGGAAGCCACGCGGGCCGGCTCGAACTTCGTGTAGGGAACCATCTGCTCGGGATCGAACTCACCCGTCCGCATGCGGATGGTGAACATGTTCACGAGCGCGCGGTCGATTTCGGCCATCGGCAGGATGCCCTGCTCGTAGGCGCTGATCGCGTAACGCTGGTAGATGCTGCCGCAGTCGGAGTCCACGCCCGCGTGCAGGCCCATCGCCGTGGCGATCTCACGCGTTTCCGCGTAATAGTGGCCGTCGTAGATGTCCTGGATGGCGGCGCAGTCGCCCGTCACGTAGCCCTTCATGCCCCAGGTCCGGCGGGCCAGCGTGTCCAGATAATAGGCGCTGGCGGAGGTCGGGACGTGGTTCACGGCGTTGTAGGAGGACATGATGGAAGGGAGCTTCTCGTCCTCGATCAGGCGCTTGTAGGGATAGAGGTAGAACTCGCGCATATCGCGGCTGTCCATATTGGAGCTGCTGACGTGGCGGTCGAACTCGCTGTTGTTGGCGAAGTAATGCTTGGCCGTCGGGACGGCCTTGAGGTATTTGGCGTCGGAGCCCATCATGCCGCGGACGAAGCCGCGGGCCATTTCGGCCGCGAGGAACGGATCCTCGCCGTAGGACTCGCCGGTGCGGCCCCAGCGGGGGTCGCGGACCGGCTCCACGACCGGCGACCAGAAGGTCAGGCCCTTCGTGCCGGTCTGGAAGATGGCGCGCGCCTCATCGGCGATGGCGTCGGCCATCCACTCGGCCACGGCCGGATCCCAGGTGGATCCGATGGCCACGCTGTTCGGAAAGGACGTCGGGCCCAGGATGCCGACGGACGGATTCGCGCCGGAGAGCACCCCGTGCAGGGCCTCGCTCCAGACGTTGTAGTTCTTGACGCCGAGCCGGGGCACGGCCGCCATGTTGTTGCCCAGCAGGCTCTGCTTCTCCTCGAGGGTCAGGCGCGAGACCAGATCCGTCGCGCGCTCCTCGAAGGAGTAGGCCGTGTTCAGGTAGATCGGAAGCTGGCTGTCCTGCGCCAGCGCGGAAGCGGCGGCGACAAGGGCCAGCGCTCCGGAAAGGAAGTACTTACGGATAATGTTCATATTGGTTTTGAAACAGATTATATCAGTTACGTTTCACTATTGTACCAAAGGTACGGATTATTCCCAAAAGTTCTATCTTTGTATGAAACATTTTTTTCAAGTATGGTAACACCGAAACGAATTCTTCTTCTCGGCGCGATGCTGATCGGTTTTTGCGCCTCCGCGCAGGAGAGTGTCAGCCTCCGCGTCGACGCCAAAACCATCGACGGGCGCATCGATCCGCTCATCTACGGCCAACTCTTCGAGCACATCTATTTCTCGGCCAACAACGGTGTCTGGCAGGAAATCATCTACGGGCGTTCCTTCGAGCCGGAGCACTACCCCGGCATCGCTCCGCGCGACGGCTACTTCGACGGTTGGTTCGCCGATGCCGACAACGTCCTGCATTCCCCCACCCGTTACGAGCAGCCCATCGAGCTGGTGAAGCTGAACACGGACAGCTACGACATCGAGATGGACGTGAAATGGCGTGCCTACAAGCTTCCTGGACGGCGCTGGAGCGGCGGTCTGCTGGACCTGCGCTTCGCCGTGAAGGACCAGGCCAGCGGCGAGCCCTATTTCCTGCGGCTCTATGACCCGGCCTACGAAGGACAGCGTTTCGCCCTGGCGCAGACCGAAGCCCAGATCGAGGCCGACCGGCAGGCCAAGGCCCTCGCCGCCGCCCAGAAGCAGGCCGTGAGTGCCGAATTCACCCTCGCCACGCAGGTCAAGAAGGAGGTTCCCTTCTTCGGCGGCCGTACCCGCGAGGTGGTGACCCTGGAGCCCTTCGCCACCAAGCCCGCGCTGGCGGTGCAGATCGACCAGGACGCCTGGCATCACGTGAAGATCAGCTGCCGCGGCCGCAGCGTCAGCGTGTGGTGGGACGGCAAGAAGATCCTCTCCAAGAGCGTCCCCACCAGCCGCAAACAGAACACCATCACCCTCTGGGAGAACTATACCGAAGCCCTCTACCGCAACATCCGCATCAGTTCGGGCAAGGAGATCCTGTTCGCAGGCCAGCCCGAGCAGGTCAAGGTACCCGACGTGGCGCCCGAATGGACGTCCTTCGGCGACGCCGCGTTCAAGCTCGTCAAAGGCGACGCGGTCAACATGGACTACGCCCAGCAGATTGCCGCCAAGGGCGTTTCCGGCCTCCAGCAGGGCCCGCAGGCCGTGCGGCCGGGCGACCCCTTCGTCGGCTCCGTCTATGCCAAGGGCGACGGCCGGGCGCGCCTGAGCGTGGGCCTGCGCCGTAACGGCGAATGGCTCGTCCGCCAGAGCCTCGGCTGCCCGTCCCCCGACTGGCAGAAATATGAATTCACCCTCGACGCAGGAGCCTACGAAGGCGACGCCGACTTCGCCATCGCGGCCGAGGACGGCACCCTGCTGATCGACCAGGCCTCCATGGGCACCCGCACCGGACAGGCCCTCGGCGGCTTCCGGCCGGACATCTTCCAGGCCGTCAAGGACCTGCACCCGACCTGCCTGCGCTGGCCGGGCGGCGGCTATGCCGCGCAGTACGACTGGAAATGGGGCGTCGGCCCGCAGGAGGCCCGCCGCCGCTGGGACCATTGGCAGTGGCTCGACTACGACCAGAACTGCTTCGGCACCGACGAGTTCATCCGCTTCTGCCGCGAGGTGGATTCCGAGCCCGTGATCGTCGTGAGCGTGGGCTTCGAGCGCCCTGAATCCGAGTACCAGCAGCTGCTGGACAATGCCGTGAACTGGCTGCGCTACTGCAACGAGCCCGCCACGGGCGAATGGGGCGCCAAGCGCGCCGCCAACGGCCATCCGGACCCCTACAACGTCAAGTACTGGGAGATCGACAACGAGATGTGGGAGATGGGCATCGAGCGCTATGAGCGCTGCGTGCGCGACTACTCCACCGCCATGCGCGCCGTCGATCCCAGCATCAAGATCATCGTCTGTGGCGGCTTCCCGGAGGACGAGGCCTTCATCAACCGCTCCGGCCGCTACTTCGACTATATGTCCCTGCACCACTATGAGCAGCAGGGCGGCTATGCCAGCGGCCCCGTGCGCCTCGCACAGCAGTACCAGCGCTATGCCGAACTGTTCGCCAAAGGCCCCAACCCCAACATCAAGCTGTTCATCTCCGAGTGGAACCTCAACAGCACCGACTGGCGCACGGGTCTGTTCGCCGGCGGATTCCTCAACGTCTGCGAAAACATGGACGTGGTGGCGATGGGCGCCGCGGCGCTCTTCATCCGCCGCACCGACGCTCCCGACTGGAACAACGCCTTCATCAACTTCGACTACCAGGGTCTCTTCGTGGCTCCGAACTACCTCGTCACCGAGCTGTGGGAGAACCACTACTCCCCCTACCGCCTGGCGTATGAGGGCGACACGAAGGACCTGAGCGTATCCACCACCCTGGCGGAGAACGCCGGCAGCGTCATCGTGAAGGTCGTCAACCCAACCGACAAGCCCTACACGCTGACCCTCGACGGCAACTGGGGCCCGCTCGAGGGCGCCTCCTACGAGTACTACGCTCCCGGCGACCTGCTCGCCGCCAACACCATGGAGCAGCGCCACGCCGTCGGCCTCAAGACCAGGGAGCTCCCGCTCCAGGGCGAACGCCTCGTCCTGGACCTCGAGCCCCTGTCCGCCGGCGTCATCACGCTGCAGCGGCAGTAGCCTCCTGACCCTAAAAGAGAGGTGCCGGCCACAGCGGTCGGCACCTCTCTTTTATAGCTGGCAGCAGCCTACTTATTCCGGAAGGCGTCCAGCTGCTTGAAGCAGCAATCGTTCAGGATGCCCTGCAGCGGCCGGTCGAAATTGCGGCGCACGCTGCACTCGTAGTCGAAGATGAAGCATTCGCCGTTCTCCGGCGTATAGGCCTTCCACTCCGGCAGACCCTCCACGTTGGGATTGCCGCTGATGGCGAAATTCGCCCAGCTGCGGCTCATATTCTCCGCCAGCTTCCAGTCGGCCTCGGACGGCTCGGGCAGCACCCGGCCGTGCAGGTTCGGCGTGTTGAAGCAGAAGTTCAGCTCGTAGCCGTGCACCGAACCCTGGTCCGCCGGGGACTTCCAGGTGAACATATACATCCAGGTCGGCGCCTTGCGCGTGGTAGCCACGGCATCGGCGGTGATCAGGGTCTTGGGGCGGAACATCATATCGATGGACAGCAGGTCCTGCGGGGTATAATCCGGCCAGGCCTCCGCGAAGGCGGCCACGTACTCGTCCACCCGCTCGCCGAAGGTCGCCTTCAGCTGCGCCTTGGCCTCGTCGAGCGTCATCGGCGTTCCGTACACGCGGCGCTGGAGCTCGTTGAAGGTCGTGCCGATCATCAGGGGCACGTCCGAGGAAATCTCCGCGAAATCGGGCTGGAACGGCTGCTGGAGCAGCACTTCCCCATCCGGCGCCGGGCCGAAGCCCCACATCATCGGCGTGCCCGGCGAGCGGGTGCCGATGCTCGCGGCCATGGCTTTCTGGCCGGCCGCGACCAGCTCGGCGTACGGCACGTCCGCGAGCTTGTCCAGCTCGTCCGGACCGATACCCAGCTCCGCCACGACGGCGCGGCCCAGCTCCTCGGTCATCGCCTTGGTGTTGACGTTGAGGATGGTTCCGCTCATGATAATGGCCTTGTGGAAGAGCCCCTTGGCGGCGGGCATGCACATCAGCGTGCCCACCTTGCCGCCACCGCCGGACTCGCCGAAGATGGTCACGTTGGACGGATCGCCGCCGAAGGCCTTGATGTTGTCGCGGATCCACTCCAGGGCCTGCACGATGTCGAGCATACCCACCATATTGGAGTGCTTGTACTGCTCCCCGAAGGTCGAGAGATCCAGGAAGCCCAGGATGTTCAGACGGTGGTTGAGGCTCACCACGACCACGTCCTGCTTCGCCAGGCCCATGCCGGGGTTGCCGGCGGCGGAGCCCGAGTCGAAGCCGCCGCCGTGGATCCACAGCATCACGGGCTTGGACGCCTTCGTGTCCGTGGTCCACACGTTCAGCACACAGGAATTCTTCTCGGACATCACGCTCTCGGGAACCTCCCGGCGGCCGTTGCCCTGCATCACCTGCGGGCCGAAGTGGTCGCAGACCATCACGGTGTCCCACTTCTCCACCGGCAGCGGCGGCATGAAGCGCTCCACCCGGGCGTACGGGATGCCCAGGAAGGCCGTCGTGCCCTCCTGCTCGATGCCCCGGACCAGGCCGGCCTTCGTGCGCACGACCATCGGATCGGACGGCGCACAAGCGCAAAGCGCTGCCACGACCAGTGGCAGCGCTGCGATCATACTGATGATTCTTTTCATCTATCGGAAGGATATCCAGTCCACCTCCACGTTGCCGTCGACCGACTCCACGGTGATGTCCTGCATGCCGGTGACCTTCATCAGCGCAGGGAACTCCATAATGGTCCAGTCGGCAGCGGCCGGGATGGCGACGGTCTTGGTGAAGTCCGCCACGGACACGGAGAGCGTACCGCCCTTCTCGCTGCGGGCGCGGAAGACGATCTTGGACGGCGCCTTGGTGCCGAAGTCCACCTCGTCGAAGCGCACGCGGTCATAGAGCTGGGTGAAGCGGACCTTCCAGCCGGCGAAGTAGTTATACTCGTCGAGGTAGTCGATCTTCGCACCCACGCACTCGCTGTAGCGGTCGATGTTCAGCTCGTCGGAAGCCTTGAAATAGCCCACGCCGCGCCAGGTCGGGACGACCGGGATGATGGTGCCGTCCTCGCGGAAGGAGACCTTGTCCACACGCACGGAGCGGTTCTTGTCGAAGTTCGGGCTGAAGTCGTTGTGATGATAGAAGAGGTACCACTCGCCCTTGAACTCCACGAAGGAATGGTGGTTGGTCCAGCAACCGACCGGGGACTCCTCCATGAACACGCCCTTGAACACGTACGGACCCAGCGGGTTGTCGGACATGGCGTAGCAGAGCGTCTCGGTGCCGCCGTCCAGGCGCACCCACGGGTAGGTCAGGTAGTACTTGCCGTTGCGCTTGAACATGAACGGACCCTCGGTCTGGCCCTTCGGGAAGGTCTCGTCCAGGCGGACGGACTCGCCGGCGATCTCCATCATATTGTCGGCGAGCTTGCCGCCGCGCAGGCCCATGCCGGACCAGATCAGGTAGATGGTGCCGTCGTCATCCTTGAAGGCGCAGGGGTCGATGCCGCCGGTGCCCTGGACCGTGTTCTCCTGGATCTTGAACGGTCCGGAAGGAGAATCGGAAACAGCCACGCCGATGCCGAAGCCGAAGCCGCGGCCGCGTCCCGGCGCATTCGGGAAGTAGAAGTAGTATTTGCCGTCCTTCTCCACGCAGTCCGGAGCCCACATCGAATAGGCCGTCGGGTTGCCCCAGGGGACGTCCTTCTGGTCCACGATGTTGCCGTGGTCGGTCCAGTGGGTCAGGTCGTCGGTGGAATAGACGTGATAGTCCGACATGCAGAACCAGGGTTGGTCGCGCTGGTAGTTCACGGTCGGGATGTCGTGCGAAGGATAGAGGTACAGGCGGCCGTTGAACACGTGGGCCGACGGGTCGGCGGAGAACTGGTTCGTGATCACCGGGTTGGTGCCGGTCACGAAGCTGCCGCCCTTCTCGAAGCGCACCTTGTCGAGGAAGTTGGTCATCGAACGGAGGTTCTTCTCGGAATACATGTTCATGCCGTGGCCGCCGCCTTCCACCAGGTACAGCTCGGTGCGGATGCCCGCCTTGTCCAACAGTTCATAGAAATGCGAGCCCTGGCAGTTCGGGACCACGTTGTCCACCGTGCCGTGGAAGATGACCACCGGCGGATCGGAAGGATCGATATAGGTGGTGGCGTTGAGGGCCTTGAACTTCTCTTCGTTACCCTTGAAGGAGAAACCCATCACGGCCTCCTCAGGAGCATGGTTCCAGGTGTCCTCGGCTGCGCCGCAGCTCATGTAGTTGAGGTCCACGGGGCCGGACCAGTCGCAGGCGGCGTTCACGCGGCTGCTGTACTGCAGGTTGCCGCCCACCTCGCCTTCCAGCTCGGCCACACCGCCGCTCGTCGCGGCCAGTGAAGAAAGGTGGCCGCCGGAGGAGAAGCCGGAGGTGGCGACGAAGGAAGGATCGAAATGATACTTCCCGGCGTTGGCGCGCACCCAGCGGATGACGCCCTTGATGTCCTGGATCTGGGCCGGGAACTTGGCGTCAGCCGAAGAACGGTGGTTCGGGGTGACCACGGCGTAGCCGGCGTCCAGCAGGGCGTTCACGATGGTGCCGAGGTCGGCCATGCCCTTGGAGTTGTTGGAGTACCAGGCGCTGCCGTAGATGTGGACCACGACCGGGTAGGTGTCCTTCTGCATGCGAGGCAGATACACGTCCAACTTGTGATAGACCTGGTCGTCGCCCGCATAGTCGATGTCCATGAACTGCTGGGAGCAGTGCACGTCGATCTTGGGCATCTGGAAGCCGCCGAAGCCGCCGGCAGGCTGGGCCTGGAGGGACACGGCGCCCGCCAGACAGGTAAACAACAGTAAAATCTTTTTCATCTGTGATGGATAGTTTTGTGCTCCGATTTAGTAAGCCCAAAAATAGGACATTTCCGCGAGTTCCCCAAATAAATATCTACCATTTTCTTGCAGAAATGCGCCACAAAAACTGTATCTTTGTTATTGCCAAATGGCTGACGCTTATGGAAGCACTGGATGTTCTGAAACGCTATTGGGGCTACGACGCCTTCCGTCCGATGCAGGAGGAGATCATCTCCGCCGCAGCGGACGGCCGGGACGTGCTGGCCATCCTGCCCACGGGCGGCGGCAAGTCGGTGTGCTTCCAGATCCCCGCCCTGATGAAGGAGGGTATCGCGCTGGTCATCACCCCGCTGATCGCCCTGATGAAGGACCAGGTGCAGAACCTGGAGGCGCGGGGCATCCGGGCGCTGGCCATCCACGCGGGCATGGAGCGCCGCGAGGTGGAGCGGCTGCTGAACAACGCCGCCTACGGCGATTTCAAGTTCCTCTACGTCTCTCCCGAGCGGCTGGGCACGGCGCTGTTCCAGTCCTGGCTGCCTATGCTGCCCGTCAACTACATCGTCGTGGACGAGGCGCACTGCATCTCGCAGTGGGGCTATGATTTCCGGCCGGACTACCTGACCATCAGCGAATTGCGCAAAGTCGTGGATGCCCCGGTGATCGCCCTCACGGCCACGGCGACCCCGCGCGTGGCGGAGGACATCATGGAGAAACTCTGCTTCCGCGAACGGCTGCTGCTGCGCAGCGGATTCGAGCGGCCCAACCTGTCGTACATCGTGCGCCGCTGCGAGGACAAGAGCGGCAAGCTGCTGGACATCTGCAACGGCGTGGAGGGCTCCGGCATCGTGTACATGCGCCACCGGCGCCGCTGCGAGGAGATGTCCGCGCTGCTGGCGGCGAACGGGGTGAACGTGTCCTACTACCACGCCGGCCTGTCCGGCGAGACGCGCGCCGCCCGCCAGGAGGCCTGGAAGCGGGGCGAGATCCGCGTGATGGTGTGCACCAACGCCTTCGGCATGGGCATCGACAAGCCCGACGTGCGCTTCGTGGTGCACACGGGACTGCCCGAGAGCCCGGAATCCTATTTCCAGGAAGCGGGACGCGCCGGGCGCGACGGTCTCCGCTCCTACGCCGTGCTGCTCTGGAACGGCACCGACGTGCGGCGGCTGGAGCAGCTGCGGGCGGTATCCTTCCCGTCGCTGGAGTACATCGAAGACATCTACCAGAAGCTGCATATCTTCTTCGAAATCCCGTACGAGACCGGTGCCGGCCGCCAGCTGAAGTTCGACCTGGACGCGTTCGCGAAGCATTTCAAATTGGAGCGCGCGCCCGTGCATTACGCGCTCAAGTACCTGGAACAGTCGGGACACCTGACCTTCTCCGAAGACGTGGAAATCGCCACGGAAGTGGGCATCCTGGTGGACCGCAACGTGCTGTACGACATCGATTTGCCGGATCCGGCGATGGTGGGTCTGCTGGAAGTGCTGATGCGCCGCTATCCCGGCATCTTCTCCTGGCCCGTGCCCGTCCGCGAGGAGCCGGTGGCCGCGGCCTGCGGCCTGACGGTGCCGCAGCTCCGCCAGCTACTGTACCGCACCTCGCTGGAGCACGTGATCCGCTACATTCCCGGCGACCGCTGCAGCGTGGTCTTCCTGCACCACAACCGGCTGATGCCGGGCAACGTGGACCTGCAGAAGAAGAAATACGCCTTCCTGCTGGACAACGCCAAGGCCCGCTCGGACGCGATGGTCGAGTACGCTTCCGAGACGGACGAATGCCGCTCGCGCTGGCTGCTGCGCTATTTCGGGCAGGAAGAGAGCGAGGACTGCGGCTGCTGCGACCTCTGCCGCGCCCGGCGCTAACGTCATCCCCGGCCGCCAGCACGTCATCCCCGGCTTGACCGGGGATCTCCTATCCTAATTTATTATGATTCGACTGCCGGCATTGCGAAAGTGCCGGAAAATTTGTATATTTGCGAGATATTTGATTATGCGCAATCAAAACAACAAATAAACTTTAAAATCATAACATTATGCCGAAGATCGATTTAAGCAAGTACGGTATCAAGGGTGTTACTGAGATTCTCTACAACCCCACCTACGAAGTTCTCTACAACGAGGAGACCAAGCCCGGTCTGGAGGGCTACGACAAAGGCCAGGTGACCGAACTCGGTGCCATCAACGTCATGACCGGTGTCTACACCGGACGCTCCCCCAAGGACAAGTACATCGTGATGGACAAGAACTCCAAGGACACCGTGTGGTGGAACACCCCGGACTATCCGAACGACAACCACGAGATGTCCGAGAAGGTCTGGAAAGAGGTGAAGAACCTCGCTCTCAAGCAGCTCAGCGGCAAGCGCCTCTTCGTCGTGGACGGCTTCTGCGGTACCCACAAGGACACCCGCATGAAGATCCGCTTCATCATGGAGGTGGCCTGGCAGGCCCACTTCGTGACCAACATGTTCATCCGTCCGATGAACCAGGCCGAGTTTGACCAGGAGCCTGACTTTGTCGTCTACTGCGCCGCCAAGGCCAAGGTGGACAACTACGCCGAGCTGGGCCTCCGCTCCGACACCTGCGTCGCGTTCAACGTGACCAGCAAAGAGCAGGTGATCCTCAACACCTGGTACGGCGGCGAGATGAAGAAGGGTATGTTCTCCATGATGAACTACTTCCTCCCGCTCAAGGGCATCGCTGCGATGCACTGCTCCGCCAACACCGACATGAACGGCGAGAACACCGCCATCTTCTTCGGTCTGTCCGGCACCGGCAAGACCACCCTCTCCACCGACCCCAAGCGCCTCCTCATCGGTGACGACGAGCACGGCTGGGACGACGAGGGCGTCTTCAACTTCGAAGGCGGCTGCTACGCCAAGGTCATCAAGCTGGACAAGGAGTCCGAGCCCGATATCTACAACGCCATCCGTCGCGACGCGCTACTTGAGAACGTGACCGTGGACGCCAACGGCAAGATCGACTTCAACGACAAGAGCGTCACCGAGAACACCCGCGTCTCCTACCCGATCTACCACATCGAGAAGATCGTGCGCCCGCTGTCCCAGGGTCCCGCCGCCAAGCAGGTCATTTTCCTGTCCGCCGACGCTTTCGGCGTGCTGCCTCCGGTCTCCATCCTGACCCCCGAGCAGACCAAGTACTACTTCCTGAGCGGCTTCACCGCCAAGCTCGCCGGCACTGAGCGCGGTATCACCGAGCCCACCCCGACCTTCTCCGCCTGCTTCGGCCAGGCCTTCCTGGAGCTGCACCCGACCAAGTACGCCGAGGAGCTCGTGAAGCGCATGGAGAAGAGCGGCGCCAAGGCCTACCTCGTGAACACCGGCTGGAACGGCACCGGCAAGCGCATCTCCATCAAGGACACGCGCGGAATCATCGACGCCATCCTGGACGGCAGCATCGACAAGGCTCCGACCAAGCAGATCCCTTACTTCAACTTCGAGGTTCCCACCGAGCTCAAGGGTGTCGACACCGGCATCCTCGACCCGCGCGACACCTACGCCGATCCGAAGGTCTGGGACGACAAGGCGAAGGATCTCGCCGGCCGCTTCATCAAGAACTTCCACAAGTACGAGAGCAACGAAGCGGGCAAGAAACTCGTCGCCGCTGGTCCTCAGCTGTAGCGCTGGCGCGCTCCAGCTGGGACAAAGTCCCCTATAACTGAGGGGCGTTCCCCTCAGACTCCCTGAGTCGCTTCGCTCCGACTGCCAGGATCAACGAAAAAAACCGCCTCGCGAGGGAGGGCACTGAAAAAGGTGTCCAAACGAAAGGCCTCTGACAATTAAGTCAATCGAAGGATATCGATATGATTCGGTAT
>JAGCYX010000059.1 GCA_017960585.1 Bacteroidales bacterium | reverse complement strand
CTGGTATTGATTATCAATTAGTTGCAAAACAACTCCGGGTCATTTTGCCCGGAGTTGTTTTGTAAAGTACTGATAATCAGCAATGGCTTATTTCACCAGATTGATGGCGCCAAAGACGCCGAGGCTGGCGAGCAGCATGATGGAGCCCGCGAGCAGTACGCCGAGGAGAACGTAGAGCACGCTCTTCTTGAAGTCCATGTTCAGGATGCTGGCGGCGAGGGTGCCGGTCCAGGCGCCCGTGCCGGGGATCGGAATGCCGACGAAGAGCAGCAGGGCCACGTAGAGGCCCTTTCCGGCCTTGGATTCCAGCTTGCGGCCGCCTTTCTCCCCCTTCTCCAGGCACCAGGTGAAGAACTTCCCGATGTATTTCTTGTCCTTCCCCCACTCGAGGATCCTCCGGGCGAAGAGGAAGATGAACGGTACGGGAAGCATGTTGCCGAGCACGGCTACGATGCAGGACGGAAGGATGTCCAGGCCGATCCCGACCGCGTAAGGAATGGCGACGCGCAGCTCGACCAGCGGGACCATCGAGATCAGGAATACTATGAGATACTTAATCATCGGATCTTGTTGAGATAATCTTTGATGGCGGCGAAGGCCGCCGTCTGCGAGGCCTCCCCGTTCTCCGGTACGGCCACGACCAGGTCAAATACGTCCCCCTCCAGCCGGCAGCGCCCCACCTTGAAGCGGGCCGGACTGCAACGGGCCTCATATTCGCCGGCGAAGTTGTCCGGCGACGCCGCCAGCGAGATGAACAGGTCTTCCTGCCGGGACTCGCGGGTACCGCGCACACGCGGTTTCAGGCGTCCCAGCAGGTTGAGATCCCCCTTCTGCGGGCAGAGGATCGTGACCGGGATGCCGTGATAATCGAAGAATTGCTGTACCGCCCGGCAGACGCGGGTCGGATCCTCCTCCGGCAGCGTGGTATCCACGAAGACCGTGACCAGCTTCACCTTCGCCAGGGGCATGAGCGAGGTCGGGACCGTGCTGTGGTCCCGCCGCAGCGCCAGCCAGCGGAAGAAGGTGAGGATGGGATTTTTCATCGGGTGGCGGCAGCGATCAGGTCGCGGATCTCCTGCTTGGCGATGCGCCAGCGCGGAATGTCAATCTTGGTGCCCACCACCTCCACCACCTTGGCGGCGATGCAGGAGCCTACCTCGCCGCAGGTCTTGAGCGGGAGGCCCTGCGCGTGGGCATAGAGGAAGCCGGCGGCGTAGGTGTCGCCGGCGCCTGTGGCGTCCACAGGGTCGGCGGGCCAGGGCTCGACGAACTCGACTTCGTCGCCCCGCTTGAGCCAGCTGCCGTTCTTGCCCACCTTCACGATGGCGGTGCTGCTGATGCGGGCCAGTTCGTCCAGCGCGGCGCGCGGATCGGCCAGGCCCGTGAACGCGCGCGACTCGGTCTCGTTGGCGAACACGATATCGACGTACTTCTCCACGATGTCGTGCAGGAACGTGAGGTTGGACTCCACGACGTTGTAGGAAGCCAGGTCCAGGGAGATGATGCACCCCGCGGCGCGGGCGAGTTCGACCGCCCGGCGCACGAGATCCTGGTTCTGCACCAGGTAGCCCTCGATATGGAAATAGTCATATCCTTCGAACCAGGCCGGGTCCAGGTCGGCCGGCACCAGGTCCAGCGCAGCGCCGAGATACACGGCGAAGGTGCGTTCGGCGTTGCCGCCGCTCACGAACACCATCGAGCGGCCGCTCGAGTGCTGCTCGCTGGTCAACAGGTGCGTCTGGACGCCGTACTGCTCCTGGTCGCTCTTGAAAAGCAGTCCCAGTTCGTCGTTGCCGATCTTGCCGATGAAGCCGGAGGGCATGCCGAAGATGGCGGTGCAGGTAATCGTGTTGGCGGCCGAGCCGCCGGCCACATATTTCACGCCCAGGGGCTTGAGGGCCTGCCAGATACCGTCTCCCGTCTCCACGTCCACGTGCTGCATGCTGCCCTTCGGGAGGTGGAATTCCGAGAGCAACTTATCGTCCGGCAGGACGGCCAGGATGTCCGTCAGGGCGTTGCCAATTCCAAGGATTGATTTCATATTGTACAAAAATAACACAAATTAATCGTAAATTTGCAGCCCATGAACAAGAAAGCGGCAAATATCATCAAATATGTCCTGTCCGGCATCCTCGCTGTCGTGCTGGTCTGGTTCGCCTTCCGGACCGTGGACTGGAAAGCCTTCTGGGAGGACCTCGGACAGACCCGCTGGATCTGGGTCGTGCTCTATTTCGCGGCGGCGCTGCTGGCGCTGGTCTTCCGCGAAGAGCGCTGGACCGCGCTGATGCGGCCGCTCGACCCGCAGCTGCGACGTCTGCACGTATGGGACTCCATCAATGTGGGCAACCTCGTCAACGTGGTGCTGCCCGGCGCCGGGGAGTTCGTGCGCTGCGGCTATGTCAGTTCCAAGCGGATGAGCTACGACAAGGCCTTCGGCACCATCGCCTGCGAACGTCTTTCCGACGTGGTCGCCGTGGCGCTGCTGCTCGTGGCGGCCCTGTCCTCCAAGTGGAGCGTCTTCGGATCCTTCTTCGCCGAAAACATCTGGGCGCCGATGACCGGCCGGCTGGGCGGCTCGACGACCTGGATCCTGCTGGGCATCGTGCTGCTGGTCGCCGGCTTCTTCTGGGCCGTCTTCCATTTCCGCAGCCGCGTGCGTTTCTTCGCCAAGCTGGCAGACACCCTCCGGGGGCTCGGCACCGGCTTCGCCAGCATCGCGAAGATGGAGCGCAAATGGCCCTTCATCCTCAGCACCGTCGGCATCTGGGCCATGTACGTGATGATGATGTGGTGCACCATACGCGCCATCCCCATGCTGGACGCGCTGACCTTTACGGATGCTCTTTTCCTGTCCGCCGTGGGCAACATCGCTTCCATCATTCCCGTCCCGGGCGGTATCGGCGCTTATCATTATCTCGTGGCCCTGTCGGCCCAGAGCCTCTATGGCGCCACGTGGGAGACCGGCATCCTGCTGGCCACATTAGGCCACGAAGCCCACGCCATCCTGATCATCCTCGTCGGCGTGATCTCCTACTTCCACCTGACCTTGCAGCGGA
Source organism: Bacteroidales bacterium (assembly GCA_017960585.1). Lineage (GTDB taxonomy): Bacteria > Bacteroidota > Bacteroidia > Bacteroidales > UBA932 > Cryptobacteroides. The sequence goes on along the minus strand of JAGCYX010000059.1, from coordinate 13,529 downwards.
AGAAGTAGACACTATTCCAAATAATTCATTATCTTTGCATTCGGTTAGTAGTATTGCCGTATGCAATTGATTCTTCCTGAGCGCTACGTGGACCTGCTCGGCGGCGCCGAGCGCACGGAGAAGGCCATCAAGGCCGTCAAGGACATGTTCCAGAACAATCTGTCAGCCCAGCTGGCCCTGCTGCGCGTGACCGCCCCGATGGTCGTGCTCTCCGGGACCGGCATCAACGACGAACTCAACGGCGTGGAGCGCCCCGTCCGTTTCCCGATCCGCGATATGGAGGAGCAGCAGGCCGAGGTCGTGCACTCCCTCGCGAAGTGGAAGCGCGCCAAGCTCGCACAGATGGGCATCGCTCCGGGCCGCGGCATCTACACCGATATGAACGCCCTGCGTCCCGACGAGGAGCTGGACAACATCCACTCCATCTACGTGGACCAGTGGGACTGGGAGAAGGTCATCCGCCCGCAGGACCGCCATCTGGGCTTCCTCAAGCAGACCGTCCGCCGCATCTATGAGGCCATCAAGGTCACGGAGAACAAGCTTTTCGTAGAATTCCCGCAGATCGTTCCGGAACTTCCGGAGGATATTCATTTCGTCCACGCCGAGGAACTGGTGCAGATCTACCCGGGTCTGAGCCCCAAGGAGCGTGAGAACGAGATCGTGCGCCGTTGGGGCGCCGTGTTCATCATCGGCATCGGCGGAGTCCTGTCGGACGGGCAGCCGCACGACGGCCGCGCCGCCGACTACGACGACTGGAGCAGCCCCAACGAGGAGGGCTTCAAGGGCCTCAACGGCGACATCCTGGTCTGGAACAGCATCCTCCAGCGTCCTTTCGAGCTGTCCAGCATGGGCATCCGCGTGGACGAGGCCGCCCTGCGCCGCCAGCTGGAGATCAAGGGTGAGCAGTGGAAGGCGGATCTCCCCTTCCACAAGAGCCTGCTCGCCGGCGAACTCCCCTGCACCATCGGCGGCGGCATCGGCCAGAGCCGCCTCTGTATGTACCTCCTCCGCAAGGCCCACATCGGCGAGATCCAGAGCAGCATCTGGCCCGACGAGATGATCGCCCGCTGCCGCGAAGCCGGCATCAACCTGGTATAGAAGATTCCCGATCAGGCAGGGATTGACGAATAATGGCTCGCCAAGTTGGCGAGCCATTATCGTGATTCCGACGCGATTCGAACGCGTGACCCACAGCTTAGAAGGCTGTTGCTCTATCCAGCTGAGCTACGGAACCAAACGGAGTTGCAAATATACGGATATTTTTACAAAATCAACCTATAGTGCTCTGCCGCTTCTTGGGTTGGAACAGGTCCTGGAACACTTTCCGGAAGCCGCCGGTGAACAAGGAGGCGAAGACCTGCCAGGCTTCGCGCGGGGCGACGGAGAAGGTCTGCACAAAGCGGATGCAATGCAGACCGAGCGAGTAGGCCTTGCTGGCGACATACGCCTTCGGGCGGGCGATGCGCGGTTCGTGGCCCCGGCCGAAATTACCCTCCGACAGAATCATCTTCAGCACCCGGCGGGAGGGCTTCAGCCAGGAAGCATCGTAACAAGGGAACTCCTCCGCCGGCAGCCCCAGATCATGAACGGCGATGCAGCCGAAGAGCTGCCAGGGGCGGCGCAGCCGCATACCGTCCAGCATGGCGCCCAGCCGCTCCCGATCGATGTTCTCCCGCCGGACGTGCAGATGCAGCGTCCAGTCGCAGAGCTGACGGAAGCCGATGCCGCCGGTGAGGAAATGGTGCCAGGCGTGGTAGAAAAGATGGAAGGCGTTGAAGGTCGGTTCCGGCGTATCCACACGGACACCCTCGAAATCCAGCGGCGCCAGGCCGCGCGTGAATCCTTTCGCTTCCAGATCGCGGTAGAAGCGCGTCCGGCTGCGGTCGGTGGGAATCATCGAGACCTGGTGCAGCTCGAACTCCGCGCCGCCCATCCAGAGCTGCCAGTGCTTGCCGAGCAGTTCGTCATCCACCTTGTCGGCCAGCGGCGTAAGCACGCGGACGGCCTCCTCCAGGCGCTCGGGGCCGATGTAGAGGTCGATGTCCCCGCACTCGCGCAAGAGCGGATTCGGATAGCTGCGGGCGGCACCCTGCCCCTTCAGCAGCACGGCGGGAACGCCTGCGTCCTGCAGGGCCGACACCGCCCGCGCAAGCGCGTGATCCAGCATCCGGTGCGTGGCGAAGGTCTGCAGCAGGAACTCCTGCATCTGCACGGCGTCCGCCTTCGACAGCCCCGTCGCAGCGGAACCGGCACGCAACAGCGCGTCGAAGATGAGGCCCCGCGTCTTCTGGCGGTCGGCGAGGGACAGGAGAGAGGGACGCGACCCGGCATCACAAGCAGGCGCTTCCCCGCCCCAGAGGGCGTAGCGCAGCCAGGCCAGGTAAGCGGCAGAACCGGGAATGATCTTATCCACGGCGTTTCTTGTGCTCCGACCAGAGGCCGTACACCTCGCTGACGTTGCCGGCGGTGATGAAGGCGGGAATCTTGTTGTCGCGGATGAACTTCATCAGGTCGGCGAATTCGTCCTTGGTCAGCAGGCTCTGGATTTCCATACGCTTCTCGCCCTTGAAGCCGCCCGTAACCTCGTAGAGGCTGCAGCCGCGGACGATCTTGTTGACGATGTAGTCACGGATCACCTCATGGTCGTCGGAAATGATGCAGACGCGCTTGCGGCGGCTCAGGGAGGCCATGAAGTAGTCCACGATCAGGCCGTTGATCCAGGTGCCGATGAGGCCGATGATGACCAGGCGGAACGGGTTCACGAAGAAGGCGGTGCAGCAGATGATCACGCCGGCGATGGTCACCGACAGGCCGATATCGAAATGCAGGTACTTGTTGACGATCTTCGCAAGGATGTCCAGGCCGCCCGTGGAGGCATTGATGCGGAACATGATGGCCTGCGACATGCTCAGGATGAGCACGAAACAGACCAGGTCGAACCAGAGGTCGCCCATCACGGAAGTTTCGCCCGGGGCGAGCAGGTTCGTGTACGGGCAGATTTTCTCCCACAGGTCCATCATCGGGCCGAGAATCAGGGCCGTATAGCAGGTCTTGACACCGAACTCCTTCCCGATGAGGAAATAGGCCAGGACCAGCAGGATGGCATTGATGATAAGCACCACGGTGGACACCTTGATGGCGATGCCCGCGTTCTCGAACAGGGCGCTGATCACGATGGAGAGACCGGAAATGCTTCCGACGACGATCTTGCTGGGAACGAGGAAATAGTACACGGCGGCCGCGGCGATGAACATGCCGACGGTCATAATCAGGAGCTCCTTCCAGAACTTCCAGGTCCCGAGGGGAGCGATCAGGTTTTGAAGTTTCATTATGTGGTTATCAAAGCCGGGGCCTGTGTCGGCCCCGGCATCGTGTTATTTCTGCTGCAGGTAGGCGTCGATGGCCTTGGCGGCCGTGCGGCCAGCACCCATGGCGAGGATCACCGTCGCGGCGCCCGTGACGGCGTCGCCGCCGGCGAACACGCCAGGACGGGTGGTCGCGCCCTCTTCGCTGGCCACCAGGCAGCCGCGCCGGGTGGTTTCCAGGCCCGCGGTGGTCTTGGAGATCAGCGGGTTCGGCGAGGTGCCGAGGGCCATGATGACGGTCTCCGTAGGGATCTCGAACTCGGAGCCCTCGATGGGCACCGGGCTGCGGCGGCCGCTCTCGTCGGGCTCGCCGAGCTCCATGCGGATGCACTTCAGCGCCCGGACCCAGCCGCGCTCGTCGCCGAGCACTTCGACCGGATTGGTCAGCATATCGAAGATGATGCCCTCCTCGGACGCATGGTGGACCTCCTCCCGGCGGGCGGGAAGCTCGGCCTCCGTGCGGCGATAGACGATATGGACCTCCGCACCGAGGCGCAGGGCCGTACGGGCGGCGTCCATGGCGACGTTGCCGCCGCCCACGACGCAGACCTTCTTGCCGGCGTGGATCGGGGTCAGGTAGTCCTCGCGCCAGGCCTTCATCAGGTTGTTGCGGGTCAGGAACTCGTTGGCGGAGAAGACACCGTTCAGGTTCTCTCCGGGGATGCTCATGAACTTGGGCAGGCCGGCGCCGGTGCCGATGAAGACGGCCTCGAAGCCTTCCTTATCCATCAGGGAGTCGATGGTGATGGTGCGGCCCACGATGACGTTGGTCTCGATCTTCACGCCGAGCTCGCGGACAGCCTCGATCTCGTGCTTGAGGACCTTGTCCTTCGGGAGACGGAACTCGGGGATGCCGTATTCGAGCACGCCGCCGGCTTTGTGCAGCGCCTCGAAGATCGTCACGTCGTAGCCCCACTTCGCAAGGTCGCTCGCGCAGGCAAGACCTGCAGGACCGGAACCGATGACGGCCACTTTCTTACCCTTCGGAGCGGCAATCACAGCGGCCTGCTTCTCGCCCTGCTCACGGGTATAATCGGCGACGAAGCGCTCGAGCTTGCCGATTGCGACCGGCTCGCCCTTGACGCCGAGGACGCAGCTGCCCTCGCACTGGGTCTCCTGCGGGCACACGCGGCCGCAGACGGCGGGCAGCGAGGAATCTTCCGCGATCACCGCGGCGGCGCCGGCCACGTTGCCCTGCGCGAGTTCCGCGATGAAACGCGGGATCTGCAGGCCCACCGGGCACGCCGTCATGCAGCGCGGATTCTTGCAGTTCAGGCAACGGGAGGCCTCCAGGAGCGCCTCCTCCTTGTTGTAGCCGTAGCACACTTCGTCGAAGTTGGTCGCGCGGACCTTCGGGTCCTGTTCGCGTACCGGCACGCGGGGAATTCTGTTAGCCATATTATTTGCCCCTCCCTATTTTACAGACATGTTTCTCGTTCGCCTCGGCCTCTTCGGCCTTGTACTGGCCCTGACGGCGCATCGCCTCGTCGAAGTCGACCTGGTAGCCGTCGAACTCCGGGCCCTCGACGCACGCGAAGCGCGTCTTGCCGCCCACGCTCACGCGGCAGGCACCGCACATACCGGTGCCGTCCACCATCAGGGAGTTGAGACTCACGATGGCGGGGATGCCGAGCTTCTTGCAGGTGAGGGTGGTGAACTTCATCATGATCATCGGGCCGATGATGACGGCCTGCGTATATTGGTGACCTTCCGAGACCACGTGCTCCAGCATGTTCGTACCCATGCCGTGGAAGCCTTCGGAACCGTCGTCCGTGCAGATGAACAGGTTGTCGCAGACGGAGCGCATCTCCTCCACGTAGATCAGCAAATCCTTGGTCTTGGCGCCGATGATGACGTCCACGGGGACGCCGTGCTCCTTCAGCCACTTGGCCTGCGGATATACGGGCGCCGTGCCCACGCCGCCGGCGATGAGGATGTAGCGCTGCTTCGCCAGCTCCTCGGGGGCCATCGTGACAAATTCGGAGGGAAGGCCCAGGGGGCCGACCACGTCGGCGAAGGCTTCGCCGGGCTCATAAGCAATGATATCGGAGCTGGATGCGCCGATCTTCTGCGTGACGATGGTCACGCTCCCCCGCTCAGCATCGAAGTCACTGATGGTCAACGGGATCCGTTCGCCCTTCTCGTCCGCGCGGACAATCAGGAACTGGCCCGGCTGGGCGGCTGCCGCCAACCGCGGGGCCTCTACCTTCATCCGACAGATCGTCGGAGTCAGCATCTCTTTGGTAAGGATTTGATACATAGCTTTCAAATATACACAAAAAATCCCCGCATTGTTCGAAATGCGGGGATTTTTTATGCGTCATTGCCGACCTGATCGGCAATCTGTTTCCTAAAAGCGGTAGCGGATACCGAGACCGAACGTGGTCCAGACGATGTGGTTGTACATAAACGAGAAACCGGGCCTCCAGTCCAGGGAGATGTTCATCGGGATGCTGGGAAGCTCGAACTCGACACCCATCTGGCCGCCCAGATGTACATCAGGAGCGATATTGTTATGTAAACCGAACATAACACCCGGGCCGACGTAGAAGTTGGCGATGCCGGCGGAAGCGAAGATGAAATCATACACGGCAGACACATATATGCCTTGTCCGCCCATGAAACCGAGATCGGCCTCAACGAAACCGGGACCGGCATTATGCTGATAGGAAAGCTCCGCACCGTAACCGGCACGGATACCGAGAGCGCGAGGCTGCGCGGAAGCCACGGCGACGAAAGCGAACACCGCGACAAGAATAGCAATTACTTTTTTCATCGTTAACATAGGGATTTTGATACATCACCTTCAAATATACACAAAAAATCCCCGCATTTCTAACAATGCGGGGATTTTTTATACGTCATTGCCGACCTGATCGGCAATCTGTTTCCTAAAAGCGGTAGCGCAGGCCGAGGGCGAAGCCGTTCCAGCCGAAGCCGCCATGTACGAAGTAGTAAGCCGGACGCCAGTCGATGGAAATGTTCATCGGGATGGAAGGAATCTCGAATTCCACTCCGATCTGGCCGACCACAGCGGCGTTGAACTTCATGGACGTAGCACCGCTGCTGGAATCCTTGTAGGAATAAGCACCGAGTTGGACACCGGGGCCAGCGTAGAAATTGCAGATACCGGCGTTGCCGAGGATGAAGTCATAGATACCGGTTGCATACAGGCCGTTGCCGGCGAGGAAACCAAGATCCAACTCCATGAAGTTCGCACCGGCGCTGTGCTGGTAGGAGAGTTCTCCACCATAACCGGCACGGATACCGAGAGCGCGAGGCTGCGCGGAAGCCACGGCAACGAAAGCGAACACCGCGACAAGAATAGCAATAACTTTTTTCATCGTTAACGTATTTTAAGGTTAAACAATTCCGGAGAAGCCGAGGAAGGCCATGGCCATGATGCCCACGGTGATGAGGGCGATCGGCAGGCCCTTGAAAGCCTTGGGCACGTCGTTGCCCGCAAGCTGCTCGCGCAGGCCGGCGAAGAGGCACATCGCGAGGCCGTAGCCGAGCGACGTAGCCACGGCGTACACCACCGCCTGGCCGAGGTTGAGCATCTGCGGGGAACCGCCGCCGAAGGCGAATTCCTTCGTCACCACGGTGATGGCCACGCCGAGCACGGCGCAGTTCGTGGTGATCAGGGGCAGGAAGATGCCGAGGGCCTGGTAGAGCGACGGGCTGATCTTCTTCAGCACGATCTCCACCATCTGCACCAGCGCGGCGATCACGAGGATGAACGCGATGGTCTGCAGGAACTGCAGCCCGAAGGGCACCAGCAGGTACTGGTTCAGCAGGTAGGTCACCACGGTGGCAAGCGTGATCACGAAGCAGACCGCTCCAGACATGCCCGTGGCCGTGGAAAGCTTGTTGGACACGCCCAGGAAGGGGCAGATGCCCAGGAACTGCGCCAGCAGGATGTTATTGACGAAAATCGCCGAGACGATAATGAGGAAATATTCCATGGCGCACTACTTTTTAGCGAGATACTTGTTGAACAGGACCATCAGGAAGCCGAGCACCAGGAAGGCGCCCGGAGCCATGACGAAGGCAAGGATGCCGTCGCCGGAGATGAATTTCCAGCCGAAGACGGCGCCGCTGCCGAGGATTTCACGGACGATGCCGATGACCGTCAGCGAGGCGGTGAAACCGAGGCCGACGCCCAGGCCGTCGAGGGCGGACTCGCCCACGTTGTGCTTGTTGGCGAAGCCTTCCGCACGGCCGAGGACGATGCAGTTCACGACGATCAGCGGGATGAACAGGCCGAGGGTCTCATAGACCGCAGGCGTGAAGGCCTGCATCAGGAGCTGGAGCACGGTCACGAAGGTGGCGATTACGGTGATGTAGACCGGAATGCGTACCTTGTCCGGCACCATCGGGGCGATGAGCGAGATTACGATATTGCTGAGGATCAGCACGAACATCGTCGCGAGACCCATCTCCAGACCGTTCATCGCGGAGGTCGTGGTGGCGAGCGTCGGGCACATGCCGAGCACCAGCACGAAGGTCGGGTTGTTCTTGACGAACCCGTCGGTGATGAAATGCAGTTTGCTACTCATTGCCCTGCCCTCCTTTTTTCAGTTGGTTGAACACGTTCACGGCGTTGGACACCGCCAGCGCGTAGGCGCGGGAGGTGATCGTGGAGGCCGTGATGGCATCCAGGTCGCCGCCGTCCTTCTTCACCGCGAGCGTCTTCGCAGCCGGGTCGAAGCCCCGGAACTGCTCCATGAAGTGCTCGTCGGTGGTGCACTTGGCGCCGAGGCCCGGCGTCTCGCTGTGCGACAGGACCGTGGTGTTGTGGATGGTGCCGTCCTCGGCGATGCCCACCATCAGCGTGAGCACGCCGCCGAAACCGGAAGTCGCCGAGATGATGGCGCAGCCGGCTCCGGGCACCTTGTAATATGAATACTTCGCCCCGTTCAGCTCGATGCTGCCCTGTTCGGGCTCCGCGTTGAACTCCGGCAGTACGCGGGCGATGGAAGCGGTGGTCTTGGCCTTCGCCGCTTCGGCGATCGGGTCCGCGGTCACGGCATAGGCGCCGCCGACCACGGCCGAGCAGATGAGGCACACCGCCGACAGGCAGAGCGCCATGTTTCCAAGTGTAGATTTTGCTGCCATACTACGCCCTCCCGTATTTCTTTTGGTGGAACCACATATTCAGCAGCGGCACGGCGCAGTTCATCAGCAGGATGGCGAACGACATACCCTCCGGATAGGATCCGAAGTAACGGATCATCATCGCGATCAGGCCGATGCCGACACCGTAGATGACGCCGCCCAGGGTGCTCATCGGCGAGGTCACGTAGTCCGTGGCCATGAACAGGGCGCCGAGCATCGCACCGCCGGTCAGCAGGTTGAACTGCACGCCAGTGTAGATATCCGGATTGATCCCGTGGAAGATGAGCGAAATGAGCGCCATCGTGCCGAGCACGCTGAGGGGAATCCAGGGCTTGACCACGCGGCGGATCAGCAGGTAGGCGAAGCCGATCAGCAGGGCGCTGGCGGAAATCTCACCGGCGGAGGCGCCTGCATCCCAGAGGAAGGAGGCCAGGTCATAGCCGTGCGACTGCATGAACTGCGGGATGGTCGAGCCGGACTTGATCGCCTCCTTGAGCGCGCTCAGCGGCGTGGCTCCGGAGATGGCGTCCGGCAGGGGGATGAAGCCCTTGGTCGGCATCCAGTCGGTCATCTGGGCCGGGAAGGATACCAGCAGGAACACGCGGCCGGTGATGGCGGGGTTGAAGACATTCTGGCCGATGCCGCCGAAGGGCAGCTTGGCCACGCAGATGGCCACAAAGGCACCGATGAACACGATCCACAGAGGAATCGAGGACGGCAGGTTCATGGCCAGGAGCAGGCCCGTCACGACGGCGGAAAGGTCACCGACCGTCGAGGGGCGCTTCATCATCCACTTGGTCACGGCCCACTCCAGCAGCACGCAGGAGAGCACGCTGACCGCGACGACCAGCAGTTCCGCCCAGCCGTAGGCCAGCACGGAAACGAGCAGGGCCGGACACAGGGCGATGATCACGTCCCGCATGATGGAGGTCGTGGAGACGTTCGCGTGGATGTGCGGATTCGGAGAAACGATATATTTCTTGTCCATACGCATTTACTTTTTGGTTTCGGCAGCGGCTTTCGCGGCTTCGGCGGCGGCCTTGGCGGCCGCGGCGCGGGCACGGATGGCACCCATCACCTGACCCTTCGCCTGACGGATGTGGTCCAGCAGGGGGATATGGGCCGGGCAACTGTACAGGCAGCAGCCGCATTCGATACAATCCTGGGCCGCGTTGGCCTCGAGCGCATCGAGGTCGGCAGCCTTGTAGAGCCGGTTGAGCAGGAACGGTTCCAGGCCCATCGGGCAGGCGTCCGCGCACTTGCCGCAGCGGATGCAGTTCGTCTCGGGCTTACGCCGGGTATTCTCCTCGCTGAGGTAGAGCACGGAGGAGGAACCCTTGACCGTGGTGGCGTCCAGGTTGCTGATGGCGCGGCCCATCATCGGGCCGCCGCTGATCAGCTTGGCCGCCATGTCCGGCACGCCGCCCGCCTGCTCCACGATGAAGGAGAGCGGGATACCGATGCGGAACAGGTAGTTGTGCTGGAGGTTGCCGGGGATCTTGTCGCCCGTAATCGTCAGCACGTTCGTAATCAACGGTTTGTTCTTCTGCACCGCCTCATAGACGGCCAGGGAGGTGGCCACGTTCTGCACCACGGCGCCCACGTCGATGGGGAGGCCGCCGGACTTCACCTGACGGTGCATCACGGCGTCGATGAGCTGCTTCTCACCGCCCTGCGGGTAGCGCTTCTTGAGCACCTGCACCCGGATGCCCGGATAGCCGAGCTCGGCGACGGCGGCGCTCATCGTGGCGATGGCCTCGGGCTTGTTCTCCTCGATGCCGATCACGCACGGGCAGCCGCCCAGCACCTTCTGCATGATGGCGGCGCCGATGACGATCTCCTTCGGACGCTCGAGCATGATGCGGAAGTCGCTCGTCAGGAACGGCTCGCACTCGGCACCGTTGAGGATCAGGCACTCCGCCACCTTGCCGGGAGGCGGGCTGAGCTTGACGTGGGTCGGGAAGGTCGCACCGCCCAGACCCACGACGCCGCAGGCCTTGATCTTGTCGAGGATGGCGGCCTTGTCGTCGGGGATCGCGGTCACGATCTCCTTGCTGCGGTCGATGGCGGGATCCCACTCGTCGCCCTCGACGGCGATCTCCACGTGCATCACGGGATTGCCGGCCAGGTCCTTGCGCGGGGCGATGGACTTCACCGTGCCGGACACGGGAGAATGGACGAAGGCGGAGATGAAGCCGCCCGGTTCCGCGATCACCTGGCCGACCAGGACCTTGTCGCCGACGGCGACCAGCGGCTTGGCCGGAGCACCCAGATGCTGGGCCATCGACACATAGACGGTCTGCGGGAGCGGGAGCTCCTCGATGGCGCATTCGCGGGAGAATTTGCTGTCATGGGGGTGGACACCACCCATGGAGAATGTCAGTTTACCCATTGGCGTCCTCCTTTTTTACTTCTGCTGCCTTGGCGGCCTCGGCGGCCTTGGCCTTGCGGTCGGCGATGCGCTTCTTGACGGCTTCCTTGTCGAGCTCCTTCGGGAAATTCACCCCGTGGATGGCGCCCGTCGGGCAGACTGCCTCGCATTCGCGGCAGAGTTTGCACTTCGTGAAATCGATGTAGGCCAGGTTGTCGGCGACGGTGATGGCCTCGTGCGTACAGGTCTTGGCGCACAGGCCGCAGCCGATGCAGGCATTGGCACAGGCCTTCTTGGCGGCCGGGCCCTTGTCCTTGTTGACGCAGGACACGTACTCGCGCATACCGCGCGGGCCCTTGAGGCGGAGTTCGATGATGTGCTTGGGACAGGCCTTGGCGCAGGCGCCGCAGGCGGTACACTTCTCCTCGTCCACGACGGGCAGACCCGTCGCCGGATCCATCGACAGGGCGCCGAACTGGCAGGCGGCCACGCAGTCGCCGCAGCCCAGGCAGCCGAACGCGCAGCCGGTGTCGCCGCTGTAGAGAGCGGCCTTGACCCGGCAGGACTGCGCACCGTCGTACTCGTTGGTGCGCGGACGCGCCTCGCAGTTGCCGTTGCAGCGGACCACGGCCACCTGCGGCGCTTTCGCAGCCACGGTGAAGCCGAGGATGGCGGCCACTTTCTGCATCACCTCATCGCCGCCCACCGGGCAATACTGATTGTCCAGGTTGGGAGCTTTGACCGCCGCATCGGCGAACGCACGGCATCCGGCGAAGCCGCAGCCGCCGCAGTTGGCGCCCGGCATCACCTTTTCCACTTCGTCAATCCGCGGATCCTCCTCGACCTTGAACTTGCGCGCCACCCAGAACAGGATGAGCGCGAGCAGCAGGCCCAGGACGGTCAGGATTGCGACGGTCCAGATAATTGTTTGAGTCATTATGCCTTAATGTTAAATATGTATTCATTCCGGAGCCGGCCGCGGAGCAGCCAGATCACCAGGTAGTATAAGGCGATCGCGCCGATGGCGACCCCGCCCGCAAGCAGTTCCGAACCGCCTGCGGCCAGCGTGCCCAACAGGGCGGCGACCAGGATAATCAAAGGAATCACGTACGCCAGCCAGACGGCCTTGTGGCCCATGGAGGCGCGCAGCACGACGTTCACTTCCTGCCCTACGTCGTAGTTGTCCCAGCCCCGCGTCGGGAGCTCCACCTGCTTGACCGTGCTGTCCCCCAGGGAGCAGAGCCCCTTGGCGTGACAGGCGGCGCAGGCCGACTCCGACACGATCTCTACGGTCGTGATTTCCGGGGTGATCGAGACGATGCGCCCGCGGTGGGATATCTCGCTACTGTTCGAACTCATTGTTCACCATCGTGTTCATGGCAGAATCGATCATCATCGTGCCCATAGCGCCCGCCCGCATGTCCAGCGAATCGTCCAGCTCGACGAATCGGATCTGCTCGCTCTTGAAGAGCATGTCGATCTCGCAAGTCTCGCCGTTGCGGTGCTTGGCGATGATGATCTGGGTCTTCTCCTTGTCCTCGGGATTCTCGCTCAGGCCCACGAAATCGGGCCGGTGGATGAAGAGCACCATATCGGCGTCCTGCTCGATGGAGCCGGACTCGCGCAGGTCGCTCAGCTGCGGCTTGCCGCCGCCGCCCTGCCGCTGCACGGCCTGGCGGGACAGCTGGGACAGCGCGATGATCGGCACGTCCAGTTCCTTGGCCGTGGCCTTGAGCGTGCGGGAGATGGCGGCCACCTCCTGCTCGCGCATGCCCTTGAGCTCGGCCGGACCCTGCATCAGCTGCAGGTAATCCACGACGATCAGGCGCACGCCCTTGTTCTTCACGAGGTTCTTCGCCTTGGTGCGGAACTCCATCAGCGGGAGGCCCGGCGTGTCGTCGATGTAGAGCGGAGCCTTGGACAGGGCCTTGAGCTTGTACTCCAGCTGCTCCCACTCGAAATCCTCGAGGCGCGTGCCGCCCTTGATCTTGTCGGCGCTCAGGCCGGACTCGGAGGTGATCAGGCGCTTGACCAGCTGGATCGCGGACATCTCCAGGGAGAAGAAGGCCACGGCCATGTGGTGGTCCACCGCGGCGTTGCGCGCCAGGTTGAGCGAGAACGCCGTCTTGCCCACGGAAGGGCGTGCCGCCAGGATGATCAGGTCGGAAGGCTGCCAGCCCATGGTCACGCGGTCGATGCTCAGGAAGCCGGACGGGACGCCGTTCAGGCCGGTGCTGTCCTGCATCTCCTGGATGTCGTTCATCGCGGCGTTGATCAGGCTGCCGATGTCCTGCACTTCGCGGCGGACATTGCTCTGGATGGCGTCGTAAACCTTGCTCTGCGCCTTGTCGATCAGGTCGTCCACCTTGATCGAATCGTCGAACGAATCCCGCAGGATGTCGTACGAGGCCGTGATCAGGTCGCGCTGGATCGTCTTCTGCTTGAGGATCTTGATATAATACTCCATATGCGCCGCGGACCCGACCTTTTCGGACAGGTTCGCGAGCACGACGGTGCCGCCCACGGCCTCCAGGTCGCCCTTGGCCTTGAGCTCGCTGCTCACCGTGATGATGTCCACCGAGGTGTGGTCCGTGACCAGACGGCCCATGGCCTCGAAGATCATCCGGTGCTTGGGGTCATAGAAGCACGACGGAGTGAGTTCCTCCATCGCGAGG
>JAGCYX010000058.1 GCA_017960585.1 Bacteroidales bacterium | reverse complement strand
GTTCTGGATGCTCTTGTTGTCGGCATTGGCCAGGCCGTACCAGCCGGTCAGGGTGTTGCCGGCGTTCACGAAACCGGTACCGGTCTCACGCTCGGAGGTGGACATGGCGCTGTCGCGGGTGTACACCAGGGAGGCGCTCACGTAGTGCTGGCCGAAGGAACGGGTGTAGGACAGGATGTTGTCGATCACCCAGTTCTCTGTCAGGGAGTTGGCGATGGAACCGTTGGCGTTGGCAAGGTTGTAGTAGGCCGGTGTCTGGCCGATACCCTCCCAGTCGTTGGCGAGCAGCACCGGGGAGATGTCCTCGTGCTCGAAGCTGTAGTTCTTGGAGACGATCTTCGAGTAGGAGGCGTTGAAGCGGAAGTTCAGGCCCTTGACCCAGGGAATGTCGATGTTCACGAAACCGCCCAGGTTCAGGTTGAAGCGGCGGTTGTTGCGCTCGCCGCCGTGCTGCGTAGCCCACAGCGGGTTCTGGGACGAGGAGTTCACGCCCTCGATGTAGTAGCGCAGGGTCTTGCCGTCCGGCAGGTACGGCTCGGCATACGGGGACTGCTTGGCATAGGTGCTGGCCTGGATGTGGTCGTTGACCGTGCTGGTGTAGGCCATGTTGGCGCCCACCTCGATGTACTGGTTGACGTGGGTGCTGAGGTTCATGCTGGCGGTGTTGCGCTTGAACTCGTTCCCCACCACGATACCGTACTGGTCGCTGTGGCCGACGGCCACGTAGTAGTTGGAGTTGGCGGTGCGGCCGCTGAAGTTGAGGTTGTAGTCGTGGGTGTGGCCCGGACGGAGGACCATGCCCAGCCAGTCCGTGGTCTTGCCGGCCTCGTAGTTGGCCTTCTCGAGGAAGGACATCCAGGAGACGTCGGTGAGGTCGTCCACACCCAGACGGGCGTTACGGTAGCGGATGTAGTTCTCCGGGGAGAGGAATCTCTGACGGTAGCTCGGGCCGGAGAAGGAGTGGTTCGTGGAGAAGTTGATGAGCGGCTTGCCCTCCTGGCCCTTCTTCAGGGTGATCATAATGACGCCGTTGGCGGCCTTGGAGCCGTAGGCGGCCAGGGAAGTCGCATCCTTCAGCACGCTGACGGACTCGATGGAGTTCTGGTCGATATCCTCGATGTTGCCGGCGAAGATGACGCCGTTGACGACCAGCAGCGGGTTGGAGCTGGTGGAGGCGATGGAACGACGGCCACGGACGCGGATGCTCGCGTTGCCGCCGACGGTGGCGGACTCAGCGCCGAACACGACGCCGGAGAGGCGACCGCGGAGCATGTCAGCCAGGTTGGTCAGACCAAGGTCGGCCACCGGGGAGTCGGACATTTTGATCACATCCACGGAGCCGGTGAAGTTCTTGGCACGGGTGGTACCATAACCGATGACGACCACGTCGTCCAGGAGCTCCTGGTCCACGGTCAGGTGGATGGTGAGGCTGGTCTTGTCACCGACGGGGACTTCGGTGTCCTTGTAGCCGATGCTGGAGATGACGAGCACGTCGGTCGGCGCGCAGGTAATGACGAAGTTTCCGTCGATATCGGTGGCGACACCGTTGTTGGTGCCCTTGATCATGACGGCGGCACCGATGACACCCTGGTCGGTCTCGTCCAGAACAACGCCCTTGACGGACTTGTTCTGCGCGAGAAGCATCGGCAGACTGAGGACGACTCCGAGGAGAATCGTCACCAGACGCTTGAATAAGTTGTTGGATCTCATTTGATTAGAATAAAATGGTATTAATAATATAGGATGTGCTTATTTGAACAGCATCGGAGCGAAGGTGTTCAGGTAGAGGCGCCAGTTGGCCCAAACGTGACCGCCTTCGGAGACGTAGAAGATGTGATCCAGGCCCTGCTCGGTGAGGGTCTTGTCCAGGGTCTTCGAACCCTCGAAGAGGAAGTCGGTGTTGCCGCAGGCGAGGAAGTAAAGCTTCACGCCGGCCTTCTTGAGGGTCGCAACCTGCTCGGGCGTGGCGCTGCCGGCCGCGGAGAGCGGGCAAATGTAGTCGAAGAGCTTCGGATAGAGGTTGGAAGCGGTGATCGTGTGGCCGCCGCCCATGGACAGACCGGCGATAGCACGGGCCTCCGGCTTCGCGATGGCGCGGAAATTCTTCTCGATGAAGGGAACGATTTCCTCGCAGAGGCTCACCACGTAGCTGTTCATGGCGCGGTTGCGCTCAGCTTCGGGCAGGTTGGCGTACTGCTCCTGCATCTTGCGCCAGTCGGGCTGGGGCGTGGTCGGGATGTTGAGGGTCACGGCGGCCTGCTGGTTGGCGTTGCCGTTCGGCATGACCACGATCATCGGCTCGGCGAGGCCCTTCTCAATCAGGTTGTCGAGGATCTGGGCGGTGCGGCCCATGGAGATCCAGGCCTCCTCGTCGCCACCGGCGCCATGGAGGAGGTAGAGGACCGGATACTTTTTCTTGGGGTTGGCCTCGTAGCCGTACGGGGTGTAGACGGTCAGACGGCGGTTGATGCCGAGGACCTTGCTGTCATACCAGGGGTGGCTGACGGTGCCGCGGTGCTGGGCCTCCGTGTAGTTCTCCGTGCGCTCGCCCGGGACGATGAGCATGTTGAGGAAACGGGTGCCGTCGCGCTGCACGAGGACGTTCTGCGGGTCGTTCACGGACACGCCGTCCACAACAAAGTTATAGGTGTAGATTTCGGGGGACGGGAGGGCGATCTTGACGGACCAGACGTTGTTCTCGCCGCGGGTCATGTCGATGGTGTCGCCGTAGGGATTCGGCATCCAGGAGCCGGAGAGCTTCACGACCGTCGCATAGTCGGCGCGGAAACGGAAGGTGACGCTGTCTCCCTGGATGTCAGGAGAAACGACGGGAGCCATGCGACCGCCGAAGTTGAAATTGGCTAGCTCCTGGGCCTGCATCGAGGTGATGGCTGCCAGGCAGAGGCTGAGAATAGTGAAAAAACGTTTCATTATATGGTAAATAAAAGGTTTGTCAGCTTTTCGTGTTATATCACGGGTACAAAAGTATGAATACTAAAACCATCCCTTGTTCTCGTCTGTACAATTGTTTTTCTATGTGTGGCAGCGGGACGTTTCACGTGTTCAATATTTTTCCGCGATGTTCAAAAAAATGTGAAACGGACGCGTAGCAAACTACGCATCCGTTTCAAGGATAATGAGTTATGTTATGTGGTTATTTTGAAAAGCGTCGGTGCGGATTTTGTCTTTCTTAAAACTGATCAATCATCCAGCGCATCACGCTGCCGTCGGAATAGTCGTCCAGCAGCGGCACCCAGGAGAAGTGCGCGAGCATCACGGGCAGGCCGTAGGCGGCCATATCCTCGTCGGAATAGACGCGCAGCTGGTCCTGCGTGGCGCCGAGGGCCTTGCGGGCTTCGATATAGGAGTAGGAACTGGCAATCTTGCAGGTCTGGTCGGAGGAGGCGTGCACGAAGTACATCGGCAGCGCCACGAAGGCCTTGGTGTCGATGGGGGAGAGGGCCATGTCGGTGCCGTTCCACTTGTACACCTTGCCCTGGAAGGCCTTCACGAGGTCCTTCGCGAACTGGCCCTTGTACTTCTCCTGCACCTGGTGGATGGGCACGATGGGATCCATCGGGCAGCAGGGAATGGCCGCCTTGAAGCGATCCGGGAACTGCATCATGAAGCGCATCGTGCAGCCGCCGCCGCTGGAAGCGCCGGCGCAGAACAGGCGCGAGCCGTCCACCTTCCCGTCCGCGATGAGCGTGTCGATGAAGGCCATCTGCAGGGCGTTGTTGCGGTCCACGAGCTTGATCTTCTCCGGATCCAGCGAGGCGCTGTAGGAGTAGTTGGGGTTGGCGATGGCGAACACCAGCGCGGCGCAGGGGACGCCTGCGGTGGCCAGGGACACGAGGCAGCGGTTGGCCGTGGCCACGGTCATCAGGTCCTTGTCGTACTCGCCGCCGCCGATCTGCCAGACCATCAGCGGAACGTTCGGAATGAAGTTGCCGTCGGCGTCCTTGGGCAGGTGCAGCATATATTCGCGGGTCAGGCCGGCGTAGGTGAAACTGCCGGTGATGCAGTCGTCCAGCACGGCGATGTGGCGCTCCGTGGCCGTGGCGGCCGTGACGGTGAGGGCGGAGTCGGCGCTGCAGCGCAGCTCCCAGGGGACGCGCTCGGTCCAGCCTTTCATCATCCCGTCGTAGTTGAAGGGGATGGGCTCCAGGCGGATGCGCTTGCCGTCGGTGCTGATGAAGGGCACGATGCCGTCTTCTTCATACTCCGCGGGGGCCTGGCCCGTCTTCACGTCGATGTAGCCGCCGGCGGCGTTGCCGGTGATGTCGAAGTCGGCGGAGGTCAGGCCGCGCAGCGAGGCCGGGTTGGCCACGGTGATCTCGATGGCGTCGACCAGCAGGCCGATGTCCCCGACACGGGTATAGACGTCGGTGCGTTCCACGACGGCCTGCGGCCTGCCACAGCCCACGGCCGCCAGCGAGGCCAGCAGGAAAAAGATACTCTTTCTCATAAGGTTATCAGGATAGTACATAATTTTAATTCTGCTTGAATTGCCGCACCCGCTCGTCGTCGATGACGCCGCTGCGGCCCAGGCCGAAGGCGAAGTCGTAGGCGTGGCCGTCGGCATCGACGTAGGGCTTCATATCGTGCGGCACGTCCTCGGCCTGTTCCTCGACCGTACACATGTCGGCGGGCAGCTGCATCGGCAGCAGGCCGGAAGGCTCCGCCTGTCCGCCGACCAGGTCGAGCAGGACCTGGTTCTGCACGCCGAAGTGCACGAAGAGCACGTCGGTCCAGGGCTCGATCTCCGCCGGCACGAAGGGACGCGTCGCCGACACGCACACCACCACGGGCTTGCCGCCCATCTTCTTCTTGGTGTCGATCACGAGGTCGAGGTCGGCCTCGTTGGCGGTCGTGACCTTCTTGCCCTTGTAGGAACGGTTGGTGAACGGCTCCTTCGGATCGCCGCCCGCCACGGACACCGCGCGGGCGTAGTCGGCCTTGTAGGGCCGGTACTGCAGGGTGATGGGTACGTAGCCGTTGCCGCCCTTCCGGCGGTCGTTCACGTCGTAGCCGCTGCCGCCGGCGGGCTCCTGGATCAGCACGAGGGCGAAATCGGCCTCGGCCGGATCGTCCGTCCAGTCGAAATACTTCTCCACGAGCGTCCGCTCGACGGGCCAGTCCCAGTGCGCGGCGGGGCCGGCCGAAAGGCCGAACATCCCGAAGTTCTGCGGATAGAAGCGCTTGGGGACGTAGACCTTGGACACCGGCGTGTCGTCGGTGGCGGGAACCTGTTCGTCGTCGAGGAGACCTGCGGGCCGGGCGTGCAGCGTCTGTACGGCATCCCCGTGGTTCTTCAGCATCACCACGGACTTCTGCTGGGTGGCGTAGCCCTGCTCCATATATTCCGGATTGCCCACGGTGGCCGCGGCCGCCGCGGGATCGGTATAGGGATTCTCGAAGAGCCCGGTGCGGAAGCTGTTCAGCAGCAGGCGCACAGCCGAGGCCTCGAAGCGCTCGCGGGCGCTCTGCTCGCCGAATTCCTCCACCCACATCCGGTAGGCCTCCAGCACGGGGCCCTTGTCGTTGTTGCCGCCGAACTGGTCCACGCCGGCCTTGATGACCTCGTAGTGCCGCTGGGCGACGCTCAGTTCCTCCACGCCCCAGCACTTGCCGTCGAAGGACTCCACGGCGGCGTTGTCGTAGGTGATGTTCCAGTCGGTGCAGACGACGCCGTCGTAACCGTGCTTGCCGCGCAGCAGTTCGCTGATGATATAATGGTTGTAGCTGTTGCCGACGTTCCTGCCGGACGGATCCACGCCGTAGGAGATGGTGTAGTAGGGCATCACCGCCGAGGCCTTCTGCGTGCCGCCGGCCAGGCGGAAAGCGCCTTCGGTGAAGGGCCGCGTATGCGTGTCGAAGTTGCCGCCGGGATAGACGGCGTATTTGCCGTAGTTGAAGTGCGCGTCGCGTCCGCCTTCCTCCGGACCGCCGGAGGGCCAGTGCTTGACCATCGCGTTGACGCTCTGCGCGCCCCAGCCGTCGGCGGCGCCGTCCGTGGTCTGGAAACCGTCCACATAGGCGCGGGCCATCGCGACGTCCAGCTCAGGGTCCTCGCCGAAGGTGCCGTTGAAGCGGTTCCAGCGCGGTTCCGTGGCCAGGTCGATCTGCGGGCTGAGGGCCGTGGCGATGCCCAGGGCGCGGTATTCCGCCGAGGCGGTGCGGCCGAACTGCTCCACGAGCGCAGGATCGAAGGTGGCGGCGAGGCCCAGCGGCGTGGGCCACAGGGAGATCTGTCCGCCGGAGCCCATGTTGAACTCCGCCGTGGCGCTGGGCTCGTTGCGCGGATCGGAGGAATTGTTGGCCGGGATGCCGTGGCCCAGGGCCTCCACGAAGGCCTGCACGTTGTTGTTCCAGCGCGCGGCCACCTCCGGGCTCTCGACCGTGGTCACGAGCACGGCCCGCAGGTTGTCCTCCTCGAGGAACTTCTTCTGCTGGTCGGTCAGGTCCCAGCTCCGGGCGCCGCTCTCCGGGAGCGGCTTGCCGCCGTAGGTGGCGCCGCCGAAGCCGTAGGCCGAGCCGGGAATGCTCTGATGCCCGCTGTAGAGCATCAGGCCGGCGATCTCCTCGATGCTGAGCTGCGCGGCCAGGTCCTGCGCCCGGGCGAGGGCCGGCTGGCGCCAGTCCTCATAGACGTCCAGGGCGCCGTTGCGGTTGAGGTCCTTGAAGGCATAGCCCCGGTCCTGCAGGATGGGTGCGGAGCTGACGCCGAGCGTGGCGCCGCCCTTCTGGGTGATGAGCCGGTAGCCGTCGGCTTCGGTCTCCTGCCATTTCGGGCCGCAGGCGGCCAGCAGGAGAAGGGAAATCAGGGGAAGGAGTCGTTTCATATGTCACAAATATCGCGTTTTTCTCTCGAAATCCCTTGCTCCTGCGTTCAATTGTTTTTGTTATATTTGTATTTCGATATGAAGAAGTTTCCTTATATCCTCGGCGCACTTATTTTGCTGGCCATCGGCGCCGCCCTCGGCTGGAACTGGCTGCAGGACAACAAACTGCCCAATTTCCGCAAGCAGGCGGAGATCTACGTCTATCCGGAGATGGACGCCAACAAGGTCCTGGAGCAGATCGCCGACAAGGCGCAGGTACGCAACCGGGCCAGCCTGGAGCGCTGTTTCCGGGCCAAGCAGGTGGCGCAGTACCTCACCCCGGGGCACTACACCGTCTCGCCCGGCGACGCCAGCGTGTACGTGGCGCGCATGCTCAACAACGGCTGGCAGACGCCGGTGCGCCTGTCCCTGACGGGCAACCTGCGCGTGAAGAGTAACATCGCCGCCAAGATCGCGAGCCAGCTGCTGCTGGACTCGGCCACGGTGTACAAGGCGCTGAACGACGACAAGCTGCTCGCGCAGTACGGCTTCACCTCGCGCAACGTCTTCTCCCTGCTGACCCCCGACACCTACGATATCTACTGGACGGCCTCGATGGACGACTTCTACGCCAAGCAGAAGGCCGCCTGGGACGCCTACTGGACCGAGGAGCGCGACGCCAAGGCGAAGCACCTGCGGCTGAGCCGCCAGCAGGTCTCGGTGCTGGCCTCCATCGTGAAGGCGGAGTCCAACAACGAGGGCGAGATGCCCAAGATCGCGGGCGTGTACCTGAACCGGCTGAAGATCGGCATGCCGCTGCAGGCGGACCCGACCATCGCCTTCTGCTATGATTATCAGCTGAATCGCATCCTCCTGAAGCATCTGGAGGTGGACTCCGCGTACAACACCTACAAGCACACCGGTCTGCCGCCCGGGCCCATCTGCGTGCCCACGCGGGCGGCGATGGAGGCCGTGCTGAATCCCGATTTCGGCGGCACCTGGGGCGCCGGGAACCTGTATTTCTGCGCCAACGCCGACTTCTCCGGCACGCACGTCTTCGCCAAGACGCTCGCCGAGCACAACCGCAACGCCCAGGCCTTCCAGGCCGAGCTCAACCGCCGCGGGCGCAGCAAGTAGCCCCGCTTCCTTCCGACACTAAATCTTACCCGATATGAAAACCACATCTCTCCTTTCCCTGACGGCCGGCCTGCTGGTGCTCTGCCAGTTCGCCCTGCCCGCCAGAACCGTTTCAGTCAAAACCATCGAGGACGGTGGCACGGGGCCGTACAAGGCCGTGATGACCGTGGAGGAGGCCCTGCCGGGCTTCGCCGTCTACCGTCCGCAGGATATGACCGCGGCCGTGAAGGCCGAAGGTCGCGCGCTGCCCGTCGTGCTCTTCGGCAACGGCGGCTGCGCCACCAGCTCCCGGGGTTCCTACAGCTTCCTGGAGGAGATCGCCTCGCACGGCTACGTCGTGGCGGCCATCGAGCGGGAGCAGACGCCGGGTGGCGGCGGCAGCATGTTCGACCCGGAGGTCGTGGCCCGGCAGAAGGCCGACGGCATGTCCCTGGTCGAGGTGCTGGACTGGCTGGAGAAGGAAAGCGCCCGCAAGGGGTCCGACTTCTACCAGCTGGTGGATCCGAACTGCGTGTCGCCCGCGGGCTACTCCTGCGGCGGCCTGCAGGCCCTGGCTCTCGGCGCCGGCGGTGACGAGCGCTTCAAGTGCCTGACCATCCTGAGCAGCGGCATCACCAATCCCGGCGACGGCCTGGCGGGCTTCCTGCTCAAGGAGGATCTGGCCAAGATCAAGGTTCCGATCGCCTACTTCATCGGCGGCGAGAGCGACATCGCCTACCTGAACGGTCTGGACGACTACCGGCGCATCACCCACGTGCCCGTGGTGTTCGCCAACTACGACGCCGGCCACGGCGAGACCTTCGGCAAGCCGCACGGCGGCACCTTCGCCCAGATGGCGATCCGCTGGCTGGACTACCAGCTCAAGGGCAAGGAGGAGAACGGCAATATGTTCCGCCGCTGCGAGCCGGGCGACGACTTCGGCGGCTGGCGCATCGAGTCCAAGAACTTCAACTACGCCTCCCGCGTGTTCACGCTGGACCTGGACGGCAACGAGGCGCCGCTGATCAACGCCGGCGACCAGGCGACCTACAACGCCGCGGGCGGCGTGCAGGGCATCTCCGGCACGACCGATCCGACCATCAAGGTCTTCCTGCCGGAGCCTGAGTACAACTCCGGCGCGGCCGTCATCATCTGCTCCGGCGGCGGACTGATGTTCCACTCCTGGGGCAACGACGTGGAGAGCATGGCCAGCTGGCTGAACCGCCGCGGCGTGGCCGTGATCGGCCTGAAATACCATCTGGGCGGCATGCGCCGGCCGCAGGGAGGCGCTCCCGCCGCCCGTCCGGCCGCACCCGCCAAGCCGCTGGTCCTGCCGGACATCACCGGCTTCGACCAGCTGACGAACGCCAACTGCAATCCCGACCAGTCCGGCGCGGCCAATCCTACGCTGGAGGCGGCCGCCGAGGACGCGCTCCGCACGATCCGGCTGGTGCGCGCCCACGCGGAAGAGTGGGGCATCGACCCGCAGAAGGTCGGCTATCTGGGTTATTCCGCGGGCGGCGGCGTGGCCATTGCGGCGACGCTGAAGGCCGACGCGGCCGCGATGCCGAACTTCCTTGCGAGCTGCTACGGTCCTTCGCTGGAGAACGTGGTGGTGCCGGAGAACGCGCCGAAGCTTTTCATCGCCGTGCGCGCGCAGCACAACAACGTGGCGGCCGGCATGCTTTCGCTCTACCTGGCCTGGAAGAAGGCGGGGGTGAATGCCGAAATGTACATCTACGACGACGGCAACGGGCCTTTCGGCCCGGATGACGGCGGCACGACTTCCGGCGCCTGGCGCGACAATCTCTTCCGCTGGATGCAGACCAACGGCATCGCCACGGGCCGCAAGGTCTCCATGTCTCCCTTCGGCCGCCGGCCCGGTCCCCAGCAAAATAGTGCCGCGTCAGCAGGCTCGCCCCGGCGGGCAGAATAATAACGCATTCGCTAAATGCCCGCCGGGAGCGAGTGCTGCCCGCGGCGACAACGAAAAAGGGGAAGCGATTTTCGCTTCCCCTTGTCGGGATGATCTGACTCGAACAGACGACCCCTACGTCCCGAACGTAGTGCGCTAGCCAACTGCGCTACATCCCGATTGGGCTGCAAAATTACAACAAAAACTGCGATTAAGCAAGTTTGTTGATGTAAACCGCAATGCCGCTCTTGAGGTTGGAGGCCTTGTTCTTGTGGATCAGGCCAATCTTGGCGAGCTTGTCGATCATCGCGTAGACCTTGGGGGCGTTGGCTTCGGCCGTGGCCTTGTCGGTGGTGTTGCGGATGTCGCGGATTGCGTTGCGGGTGGTCTTTGCATAATAACGATTATGCATTCTGTGCCTTTCGCTCTGGCGATCGGCCTTCTTTGCGGATGCTGTATTTGCCATTGTTTTATTTTTTAATATTTGGTAGTGGGTAGGAGAATCGAACTCCTATTGCAAGAATGAAAATCTTGAGTACTAGCCGTTATACGAACCCACCAAACTCATCCCAAAGCGCTATGCGCCAATTTGGGACTGCAAAGATAGAAAACTTTTTGGACTTGACAAATTAATTTGCCTCATTTTCTTCCACTGCGGGAGCAGTCTTCCACTCCCAGGAGTAGATGACCGACTCCACCGTGCGGAGGTACTGGCGTTTGTCGAACTGGGGCGCATAGACCCAGGCCTCTGCCACGATGATCTCCGACCCGTCGGGGCTGTAGAAGGAATGCGAGACGAACGGGCCGCCCATGAAGTCGTTCTGGACCTCCCACATGCCGCGCACCTGCACCAGGTCGCGTCCGCGGTACTTGAGGTACTCCAGGGTGGGCGGGAAGTACTCGCTGGTGGTCATGTAGGTGCCGTCGAACATGCCCGGGACGTTCTCCTTCAGCATCTCGTTGCGGTGCGCGATGATCTTCTCCAGCGTGAAGGGATCCTCCTCGGCGGGGTAGCGGTACACGAAGACGTCCTGGTAGGCCTGTTTGTCGTCGGCGATCCAGGCGAAAGTGTCCGAGGCCTTGCGGAGCTTGTAGCCGCTGGGGAAGTGCGGCGAGCCGCCGAAGATCTCCGCGATCTGCGGGTACAGGCCGGGCTCCTCGTAGCGCCGGGTGTTGCGGATCACGCGGTCGCGCTCCGCCTGTTCGATGGAACTGATGATCGTGGGACCCTTCTCCTTCAGCAGCTCGGAGGCCTGTGCGGCGTCGGGTGCGCTGAGCTGGATGACGCACTGCGGCGCGGCCCAGACGTCGTGCTTGAAGATAATGCCGGTGGAGTCGACCTGCGGTCCCACCTGGAACAGGACGATGTTGCGGTGCACCTTGAAGAGGTCTGCGAAAGCGGTGGGGGGCACGTTCACCAGGGTGTAGAGGGGCTCTTTCTGGGCCAGCCAGGGGCAGTCGCAGGCCAGCAGGTCGCGGACGTCCACGCCCAGGGAATCTTCCCAGTCGGCCTTCTCCATCACGACGATGATTTCGCCCGCCTTGCCGCTGACGCTGGGCAGCAGCGAACCGGTGCTCTTGCAGCCCGCCAGGGCGAGGGTGGCGGCGAGTGCCAGGAGGAGGAGATGTCTCATTTTCATAACTGTATTGCTTTAATGAATGATGCGTGCGATGTCGTTGCCGAACGCCAGGAACATCAGCGCGAAGATGATGACCATGCCGATGAGCTGCGCGGCGACGAGGAATTTCTGTCCGGGCTTGCGTCCGGAGA
Organism: Bacteroidales bacterium; assembly: GCA_017960585.1. Taxonomy (GTDB): domain Bacteria; phylum Bacteroidota; class Bacteroidia; order Bacteroidales; family UBA932; genus Cryptobacteroides. The sequence goes on along the minus strand of JAGCYX010000058.1, from coordinate 6,542 downwards.
CGATTTCGTAGAGGGTGAAGAGGATGTGGCCGCCGTCCAGCCCGGGGATGGGCAGGAGGTTCATCACGCCGAGCATGATGGACAGCAGGGCGAGGATGTTCAGGAAGCGGAACCAGTCCCAGGTCTCCGGGAACACCTGGCCGATGGCGATGAAGCTGCCCACGGACTTGTAGGCGCCGGTGGACGGCCGCGCCAGCAGCGACAGGTCGTCGAGGTAGCCGCCGATGGACTCGCCGGCCTCCCGCCAGCCGGCGGGAATGGCCTCCCAGAAGTTGTAGTGCCGGGTTTTGATGCCGGGCATCTGCATATAGACGCCGATGCGGCCGGTGCTGTCCACGCGGACCGGCAGGCCGAGCGTGTCGTCGCCGCGGACCACGGAGGCGGCCACTTCCTGCGAGCTCAGCTCGGCGAGCAGCGGGCGGGAATCCTGGACGAACTCCACCGGGTGGCCGTCGAAGGCCACGATGCGGTCGCCCCGGACCAGGTCCGCGCCGGCGTTGAGGCCGTTCTGCATCACGGAGTCCACAACGAAGGGGATGGCGAGGTCGAACATCAGCGGGTCGCTGAGCACCTCGCCGATGCGCGCCTGGTCGATGTAGATGTCGAGCGTGTCGCCGCCGCGCAGGACGGTGGCCTTGTGGACGTTGCGCCGGACGAGGTCCGCCTGCAGCATCCCGAAGTTCTCGGGCTCGTAGTCGTCGAAGCGGAGGATCTCGTCGCCGGTTCGGAAGCCCATCTCGTAGGCCAGGTCGTCCACGTAGATGCGGTTGCCGCGGTTCTCGATGTAGGACTCTCCCCAGATGCCCATGATGGCGATGTAGGCGAGGATGGCGAAGATGAAGTTGTTGATCACGCCGCCGGCCATCACCAGCAGGCGCTGCCAGGCCGGATGCGTGCGGAACTCCCAGGGCTGGGGCTCCCGCTCCAGCTGCTTGAGGTCCATCGACTCGTCCACCATGCCCGCGATCTTGCAGTAGCCGCCGAAGGGGAGCCAGCCGATGCCGAACTCCGTGCCGCCCCACTTCCAGCGGGCCAGGGCCTTGCCGCCCAGGTCGAAGAAGAGGTAGAATTTCTCCACGCGGATGCCGAAGGCGCGCGCCCACAGGAAGTGCCCGAACTCATGGATGAGGATGAGCACGGACAGGGCGAGGATGACTTGCAGTGTCTTAATGAATATAACCATCGGCAATGGCGGCGACTTCCCGGTTGGTCTCGAAGATGTCGTCGAGCGATGGGTCTGCTGCAAAATTCAGGCCCGAGAGGGCCCTCTCGCCGATTTTGGCGATATCGTAGAAGGAAATCAGGTCTTTGAGGTAGGCGGCCACGGCCACCTCGTTGGCGGCGTTGAGCGCGCAGGGGGCGTTGCCGCCGCGGCGCAGTGCCTCGAAGGCGAGGCCCAGGCAGGGGAAGCGGCTCATATCCGGTTCCTCGAAGCTCAGGCCGCCCAGCGCGGCGAAGTCCAGCTTCTTGTTGCCCACCGTCAGGCGCTGGGGGAAGCTGAGCGCGAAGCCGATGGGCTCCCGCATATCGGGACAGCCCAGCTGCGCGATCACGGCCCCGTCCACGAACTCGACCATCGAGTGGATGACCGACTCGGGGTGGATCACCACGTGGATCTGCTCCGGCTTCAGGTCGAAGAGCCAGCGGGCCTCGATGACCTCGAAACCCTTGTTCATCATCGTGGCGGAGTCGATGGTCACCTTGGCGCCCATATCCCAGTTGGGGTGCTTGAGGGCCTGGGCGGCCGTGGCGCCGGCGATGCGCTGGCGCTCCCAGGTGCGGAACGGGCCGCCGGAAGCCGTCAGGTGCACCCGCTCCACGGGATTCTCCCCGGCGGCCAGCAGGCACTGGAAGATCGCGGAATGCTCCGAGTCCACGGGGAGGATCACGCCGCCGTGCTCCCGGGCGGTGCGGGTGACCACGGAGCCCGCGGCTACGAGCGTCTCCTTGTTGGCCAGGGCCACGACCTTGCCGGCCCGCAGGGCGGCGAGGGTGGGGCGCAGGCCGCTGAAGCCTACCATGGCGCCCACGACGATGTCCACGCCGTCCATCCCGGCCAGGTCGCAGAGGCTGTCCACGCCCGCCCAGACCTTCGTCCCGTGGGGCTGCAGGGCGTCTGCAACCTCCTGGTAGCGCATTTCGTCGCAGATCACGACGTGGGCCGCGTCGAATTCAAGGGCCTGGCGGATCAGCAGCCCGGTGCTGCTGCGGGCGGAGAGGAGTTCGACCTCGAACAGGTCGCGGTGCTGGCGGATGACGTCCAGCGTCTGGGTTCCGATGGATCCGGTGGATCCGAGGATGGCGATTTTCCTTTTCACTTAGAAGCTGATGTAGAGGGTCGGATCGAGGCTCTGGCCTTTCTGCCAAAGCTCGAAGTGCAGGTGGTCGGCATCGTCCTGCGCGGACGTGCCGCCGACCAGGGCGATCGGGGCGCCGGCCTTGACGGCGTCGCCGGAACTGCGGAGAAGTTTCTGGTTATTGGTGTAGACGCTCAGCAGGTCGTCGCGGTGCTGGATGATGATGACGTAGCCGGCCTCGGCGTCCCAGCCGGTGAAGATGACCGTGCCGTCCAGCACGGCGCCGACCACGCTGCCCGTGGGGGCGGCGACGTCGATGGCGGGATGCGACACGCGGTCATAAGGCGTGGCCACCACGCCCTTGAGCGGCGTGAAGAAGTGCATACCTTCGAGGGGAAGCTCCCGCTCGGCGCTGGCGCCCACGCCGAACTGCTCCTCCTTCTGCACGGCCTCGCGGAAGAGTGAATCGCGGCGCGCGAGCTCCTCGGGATCCTTGTTGGAGAGGTAGCGGGCGGTGCCGGCGTGCACGAGGCTGTCGAAGTCCACGGTCTGCTCGCCGGTGAGCACGCGGCTGAGGCTCTCGGCGTAGAGGTTCCAGCGGGAGACTGCGTTCTCCAGGGAGTCGATCTTGATGGCGTTGGCCACGGCCTCGCGGCGCGAATGGGCGTTCGGATAGCCCGGAATGATGGTGCGCAGCGGCGTGAAGGCGAACAGCAGGTAGGCGACAAGCAGGACCGCCAGCACGGCCGTGATGATGCCGTACACGAGCTGCGCGCGGTTGAAGCGGACCGAGCGGAGGGTATTGTGGGTCTCGTTGTCCACGAGCGACAGCCGGAATTGGCGTGTGCCGAGGAACGGATTTTGTCTTCCCATACTTTTGACGTAAATTTGCAGTGATGAACAGAACGATCGGAATAGATTACGGACGAGCCCGGGTCGGCGTCGCGGTGAGCGACCCGCTGGGCATCTTCGCATCTCCGCTCGAAACCGTTCCTGCTACAAAGATAATAGATTATCTCCAAAAATACGCCGCTTCCGAGACGCTCGTTCGTTTTGTGGTGGGTTGGCCGCTGAACCTGAACGGGCGGCCTGCCGAGGCGGCGGCGGACGTGGAAGCTTTCCTGAAGCGGCTGCGGGCGGCGTTCCCGGACGTGCCCGTGGAGCTGGAGGACGAGCGCTTCACTTCCGTGCTGGCCCACCGGGCGATGATCGACGGCGGGATGAAGAAGAGCGACCGGCGGGACAAGTCCTCCGTGGACAAGATCAGCGCCGCCATCATCCTGCAGAGCTATTTGGACAAGAAGAAATGATACAACCGATCTACTTATACGGCTCGGAAGTGCTGCGCAAGGTCGCGGCCCCGGCCGACCTCTCCGACAAAGCGGGTCTCGCCACGCTGGTGCAGGACCTGTGGGACACCCTGGACAAGTCCGACGGCTGCGGCCTGGCCGCGCCCCAGATCGGCGTGAGCCTGCGCGTGGCCGTGGTCAACGGCGACGTGATGGAGGACGTCTATCCCTACCTGAAGGGCTTCCGGCGCACCTTCATCAACCCGGTGATCCTGGAGGAGAGCGCGACGATGTGCGAGTACAACGAGGGCTGCCTGAGCGTGCCCGGCATCTACGCCGACGTGCGCCGCCCCGAGACCATCAAGGTCGAATACTACGACGAGAACCTGGAGAAGAAGACGGAGACCTTCGACAAGTTCGCCGCCCGGATGATCCAGCACGAGTTCTCGCACCTGGACGGCGAACTGTTCACCGACCTCGTGGCGCCAATCCGGCGCAAGATGCTGTCCAAGAAGCTGTTGAACATCGCGCACGGCAAGGTCGGAACCGCATACAAAGCTAAAATCAAATAACCGCATATTCATATTATGGGAGCATTCCACGCTTACGATATCCGCGGAATCTACGGGGTAGATTTCGACAAGACCACGGCCTACAAGGTCGGTTACTTCATTCCCGAACTGCTCGGCGCTTCCGAGGTGCTGGTCGGGCGCGACTGCCGCGTGTCCTCGCAGGAGATCCACGACGCGCTCGTGGAGGGCATCTGCGATGCGGGCGCCGACGTGGCCGACATCGGCCTGAGCAGCACGCCGATGGTCTACTTCGGCACGGCGAACTACGGCTACAAGGCCTCCGTGCAGATCACGGCGAGCCACAATCCGGCCGAGTACAACGGCATGAAGGTGAGCCGTGAGAATGCGCTGCCGGTGGGCCTGGACACGGGCCTGGGGCAGATCAAGGCGTGGATCGAGGAGGGTCGCCCGACGCCGGTGGCCGCGAAGCGCGGCACCGTGCGGATGAAGGACATCCACCAGGACTACATCAACTTCATGATGAAGTTCAAGGGGGACTACAGCGGCCTCAAGATCGCCTTCGACCTCTCGAACGGCATGTCCTGCCTCTTCGCGCACGAGGTTTTCGGCGAGGAGCCGGAATACCTCTTCGACACCATCGACGGCCGTTTCCCGAACCACGAGCCCAATCCGCTGGTGGCGAAGAACGTGGAGCCGCTCCAGCAGCTGGTTCGCAAGACCGGCGCCGACGTGGGCGTTATCTACGACGGCGACGCGGACCGCGTGATGTTCGTGGACGAGCAGGGGAAGTTCGTGGCCCCGGATCTCGTGATCGCGATGATGGCGCTGTATTTCTGCGACGAGCGGGGCGAGAAGGCGCCGCGCGTGCTGCAGGAGATCCGCAGCTCCAAGGCGGTGGGCGAGTTCCTGGCGCGCTACGGCGCCGAGCTGCACACCTGGCGCGTGGGCCGCGCCTTCGCTGCGCCCAAGCTGCGCGAGATCGACGGCCTGTGGGGCGGGGAGCTCGCGGGACACTACTATTTCAAGGATTTCTTCTACTCCGACAGCGGCCTGCTGTCCTCGCTGATCGTGCTGCGTATCGTGGCCGCCCTGAAGAAGCAGGGCAAGACCTTCGGCCAGCAGATCGCGGAGATCGCCGGCTACTGCAATTCCGGCGAGATCAATTTCCGCCTGGAAGACAAGCCCGGCGCGATGCAGGCCGTCTGCGCGCATTTCTCCGCCCAGGAGACCCCGCTCAAGACAATGGACTTCGACGGCTTCCGCCTGGAGTTCGCCGACTGGTGGTTCAACATCCGTCCTTCCAACACCGAACCGTACCTGCGCTTCATCTGCGAGGCGCGTACCGAGGCGCTGCTGCAAGACAAGGTGGCGCAGACCTGCCAACTCCTTGAAGCGCGCTTCGGCGCCGTCCGATCCTAAAAGATGAAGAAACTCGTACTGATCCTGAGCCTTTTCCTGCCCTTCGCCTTATCGGCGCAGCAGCCTGCCGACACCCTGCGCGTACCGTCCGACTTCACCACCGAACTCGGCTCCTTCCAGGAAGGCAAGGGCGTCGCGGTGGACACCCTGGACATCCAGGACGGCCGCCTGCTGCTGGTCCTGAAGGACGACCACACCTGGTACTACATCAAGAATTTCCTGCTGCTGGAGAAAGACAGCACCTTCGTCAAGGACTGGGTGCCCGACTCCACGAACCCCTACCATACGCCGCTGGACAGCCTCCCGCTGCGCAACACCATCTGCTTGGTGGACTCCACCAGCCGCTTCGTCTGCCCCAACCAGACCAAGGTCTTCTCCCGCTTCGGCATGCGCCGCGGCCGGCGCCACCAGGGCGTGGACCTGCCGCTGAAGACCGGGACGCCCGTCTACGCCGCCTTCGACGGCCGCGTGCGCGCGTCCACCTACAACAAGGGCTATGGCAACCTCATCATCATCCGCCACGAGAACGGCCTGGAGACCTACTACGGCCACCTCTCGAAGCGCGAGGTCGAGGTGGGGGACTGGGTGCGCGCCGGCGACCAGATCGGCCTGGGCGGCTCCACCGGCCGCTCCACGGGCCCGCACCTGCACTTCGAGACGCGCTACCAGGGCTTTGCCTTCGATCCCGAGTGGATTGCCGACTACGAGACGGGCGAGCTGCGCAAGAACGTCTTCGTGCTGCGCCGCAGCTACCTGGACGCCCGTTCCCACTATGTCCCGGAGTCCATCGACGAGGAGGATGAGCTCTACGCCGAAGAAGAGAAGATCGTCGAGGAAGAGAAGCGCATCGCCGCCGAACGGGCCGCCATCAAGTACTACACGGTCAAATCCGGCGACACCCTCGGCGCCATCGCCAAGCGCAACGGCAAATCCCTCAGCGCCATCCAGAAACTCAACCCCGGCATCAACCCCAACAAACTCAGCATCGGCCAGAAGATTCGCGT
>JAGCYX010000057.1 GCA_017960585.1 Bacteroidales bacterium | reverse complement strand
CGGCAGGCCCGTGTATGCGCCCATGCCACCGGTATTCGGACCCTTGTCGCCGTCGAAGGCGCGCTTGTGGTCCTGCGAGAGCGGCATCGGATAGACGCGCTCCCCGTCCACAAAGGCCATGAAGGAAAATTCGGGACCGGTCAGGAAATCCTCCACCACCACGCGGCCCTTGCCGAACGCCTCGTCCAGCAGCATGCTGCGCAGCGCAGCCTCGGCTTCCGCCGCATCGGCGGCAATCACCACGCCCTTGCCGGCGGCCAGGCCGTCATACTTGAGCACGGCCGGGAAAGGCCGGGCATTCACGTAGTCCAGCGCCGCCTGGAAGTCGTCGAAACTGCGGTAGCCCGCCGTGGGGATGTCGTATTTGTCCATCAGGATCTTGGCGAACTCCTTGCTGCTCTCGATGCGCGTGGCCGCCTGCGTGTGGCCGAAGATCTTCAATCCGGCGGCGCGGAAGGCATCCACGACGCCGACGGACAGCGCCGCCTCGGGGCCCACGACCGTGAGGTCGATCCCCTCCTTCTGCGCGAAGGCCAGCAGGCCCTGGACGTCCGTGTCCTTGACGGGTACGCACTCCGCCTGCGCGGCGATGCCGGCGTTGCCGGGGGCGCAGAAGATCTTCGCCACCTGCGGGGAGCGGCTGAGCGCGTCCACGATGGCGTGGCAGCGTCCGCCGCCGCCGACTACGAGCACTTTCTTATCTTTTGCCATAAGCGATCAATGCTTGAAATGTCTGACTCCGGTGAAGAGCATCGTGATGCCGAGCTCGTCCGCCTTCTTGATGGCGTCCTCGTCGCGGATGCTGCCGCCCGGCTGGACGATGGCCGTCACGCCGTATTTCGCGGCCAGCGCCACGGTGTCGTCGAAGGGCAGGAAGCCGTCGGAGGCCAGGATGAGCCCCTCGGTGAATCCGGCCGCCTTGGCCTGCTCGAGGGCGATCTCGGCCGAGCCGACGCGGTTGGTCTGGCCGGCGCCCACGCCGATGGTGTGGTTGTCGCGCACCACCGCGATGGCGTTGGACTTGACGTGCTTGACGATGCGCCAGCCGAAGTCGAGGTCGGCCATCTGTGCGGCCGTCGGCTTCACCTTCGTCACGCACATCTCCGGCTTCACCGTCTCCACGGCCGTGTCGAGCTGCTGGGCGAGCATGCCGCCGTTCACGCCGACGTACTGCATCGGGGCCTGCGCCTCCGGCGCCATCGGCACCTCCAGCACGCGGAGGTTCTTCTTGGCGGAGAGGATCTCCAGCGCCTCCGGCGTGAAGGACGGGGCGATCACGATTTCCAGGAAGATGGGCTTCATGCCGGCGGCCACCTCGGCGGTGAGCTCGCGGTTCACGCCCACGATGCCGCCGTAGATGCTGACCTTGTCGGCCTCGTAGGCGGCCTGCCAGGCCTCCTCGATGGTGGCGCCGACCGCCGCGCCGCACGGGTTCATATGCTTGAGCGCCACGCAGAACGGCTTGTCGGAGAAGTCGCGCAGCACGTTCAGGGCCGCGTTCGCATCCTGGATATTATTATAGGAAAGCTCCTTGCCCTGGATCTGCTTCGCAAAGGCCAGGGAGTACGGCGCCGGCTCCATCGCGGCGTAGAACTTGGCCGCCTGGTGGGGATTCTCGCCGTAGCGGAGGCCCTGCTTGAGGTCGTACTCGAGGAAGAGTTTCTCGTTCAGGCCGGCCTGCTTGCGCATCCAGGAAGAGATGCACATATCGTACTCCGCCGTGTGCGTGTAGGCCTTGGCGGAGAGCTGCAGGCGCGTCTCGTCGGAGGTCTTGCCGTTCGCGCGGATCTCCTCCAGCACGCGGTCGTAGTCCGCCGGATCGCAGACGATGGTCACGTCGCGCCAGTTCTTGGCGGCGCTGCGCACCATGGACGGGCCGCCGATGTCGATGTTCTCAATGGCGTCCTCCATGCTCACCCCCTCCTTCGCGATGGTCTGGCGGAAAGGATAAAGGTTCACGCACACGAGGTCGATGGTCTCGATGCCCTGCTCGGCCAGCGTCTGCATATGGGCCGGCAGGTCGCGGCGCGCGAGGATGCCCCCGTGCACCTTGGGATGCAGGGTCTTCACCCGCCCGTCAAGGATCTCGGGGAAGCCTGTGACTTCGCTGATGCCCACGGTCTGCACGCCGCTGCTCTCCAGCAGCTTCTGCGTACCGCCCGTGGCGATGATGGTCCAACCCAATGCCTGCAGCCCCTGCACGAACGGCACGAGCCCTGTCTTGTCACTTACACTGACTAACGCTCTCATATCTGTTTCAATAATTTAGCTATGGTTTCAACGTATAATGCATGTTCGATTTTCTGGCCGATGCGGTGCACCTCTTCCGGGTCGTTCCCGTCGTATTCGAAGGCCCGCTGGGCAATGATCTTGCCGCCGTCCAGCTCGGCGTTCACCCAATGGATGCTGATGCCGTAGACCTTGACGCCGTAGGCCACGGCGTCCTCCACCGCGTGCGCCCCCTTGAAGGCCGGCAGCAGCGAGGGATGGATGTTGATGATGCGCCCGCCGTAGGCGTCCAGCATCACGTCGGAGAGGATGCGCATATAGCCCGCCAGGCACACGAGGTCGATGCCGATCGCATCCATCCGCCGGACGATCTCCTGCTCGAAGCCCGCCTTGCCACCGAATTCCTTCGGGGACGCGACGAAGCTCGGGATGCCGAAACGCTCCGCGCGCGCCACCACGGCGGCGCCCGGTTTGTCGCAGACCATCAGGGCCACCCCGGCGTCCAGCCGCCCGTCGGCGCAAGCCTGGGCGATGGCCTCGAAATTGGTCCCGGAGCCGCTGGCGAATACCGCTAACTTCTTCATTTCAGGATGATGTTGACGCCCGGCTGGTCGGTGACCTTGCCGATGACGGAAGCCTTCTCGCCGTGGGCGGTCAGGATCTCGATGGCCTTGTCCGCCTCAGCGGCGTCGAGGACCAGCACCATGCCGATGCCCATATTGAAGATGTTGAACATCTCGCGGTGCGGCACGCCGCCCCACTTCTCCAGCATCCGGAACACCGGGAGGATCTCCCAGCTGCCCTCGCGGATCTCGAGACCCTGGCCCTCGTGCAGGACGCGGGGGATGTTCTCGTCGAAGCCGCCGCCGGTGATGTGCGCCACGCCGTGCACGTCGCACTGGCGGATGACGTCCAGCACCTGCTTGACGTAGATGCGCGTCGGGGTCAGCAGGACCTCGCCGAGCGTGCGGCCGCCGAACTCGGGAACCGTCTCGGAATAGTGGTGGCTGCCGTCGGAGACGATCTTGCGCACGAGGCTGAAGCCGTTGGAATGCACGCCGCTGGAGGCGATGCCCACCAGGACGTCGCCCACCTTGACCTTCGAGCCGTCGATGAGCTTGCTCTTCTCCACCACGCCCGTCGTGAAGCCGGCGATGTCGTATTCGTCGCCCTCGTACATACCGGGCATCTCGGCGGTCTCGCCGCCCACAAGCGCGCAACCCGCCTGGCGGCAGCCTTCGGCCACGCCGGCGACGATGGCCTCGACCTTGGCCGGGACGTTGTGGCCCAGGGCCACGTAGTCGAGGAAGAAGAGGGGCTCGGCGCCCTGCGCGAGCACATCGTTGACGCACATGGCCACGGCGTCGATGCCGATGGTGTCGTGCTTGTCCATCGCGAACGCGATCTTGAGCTTGGTGCCCACGCCGTCGGTGCCGCTCACCAGGACCGGCTCCTTGTAGCCGAGCGAAGCGAGGTCGAACATACCGCCGAACGAGCCGATGCCGCCCATGGAGCCCGGGCGGGCGGTGGAGGCGACGTGCTGCTTGATGCGGCGGACCACTTCGTAGCCCGCTTCCAGGTTCACGCCTGCTTTTTCGTAAGATTGTGCCATATCGTATCTTTAATCGTTTTCTACCAAATCATCATACAGGAGGGTCGGGTACTCGCCCGTGAAGCACGCCTGGCAGGGATCCGCGCAGCCGAAGCAGGAATCGCGCGTGGACTCCGGGCTGAGGTAGCCCAGCGAGTCGGCCCCGAGGACCTGGCGCGCCTCCTCCAGCGTCCTGTGTGAGCAGAGCAGCTCTTCCGGGGTGGAGGTGTCCACGCCGTAGTGGCAGGTGAAGCGCATCATCGGGCTGGCGATGCGCACGTGCACCTCCGACGCCCCGGCTTCCCGCAGCAGCTTGACGATCTTGAGCGAGGTCGTGCCGCGGACGATGGAGTCGTCCACCAGCACGATGCGCTTGCCCTTGACGATGCTCCGCACCGGCGAAAGTTTCATCTTCACGCCCAGCTCGCGGAGCGACTGCACCGGCTGGATGAAGGTGCGGCCCACGTATTTGTGCTTCACGAGGCCCATCTCGTACGGGATGCCGCTCTCCTCGGCGAAGCCCATCGCAGCGCTGAGGCTGGACTCGGGCACGCCCACCACCATGTCGGCCTCGACCGGGTTCTCCCGATACAGGCGCCGTCCGGCCTCCTTGCGGTAGGCGTGGACGTTGCAGCCGTCGATGTCGCTGTCCGGGCGGGCGAAGTAGATATACTCCATCGCGCACATCCGGTGGCGGTTGAAATGCGAATAGGTGGTGCTCCGCAGGCCGTGGTGGTCCAGGGTCACGATCTCCCCGGGCGCCACGTCGCGGATGAACTCCGCGCCCATGATCTCGAAGGCGCAGGACTCGCTGCTGACCACGAAGCCGTCGCCCAGCTTGCCGATGCAGAGGGGCTTGATGCCGTACTTGTCGCGGCAGGCGTAGATGCGGTTGCGGGTCATGATCACGAAGGTGAAACCGCCCTCGATCATGTTCAGCGCCTTGACGATGGTGACGATCCTGTGCTCCTTGCTGCCCTTCTTGATCAGGTGGGCCAGCAACTCGCTGTCGGTGTCGGTCTGGAAAATGGATCCGTGACGCTCCAGGTATTGCGTCACCTGGCGGGCGTTCACCAGGTTGCCCTCGCCGGCGATGGCGAAATCCCCGGAATGGTGCCGGAAGAACAGCGGTTCCACGTTATTCAGGCCGCCCTTGGAGGCGTTGGCATATTTCACGCTGCCGATGCCCATGCTGCCCGGCAGGGTCTTCAGTTCGCCGTTGGTGAAGATTTCGCTCAGCAGGCCCTGCCCGCGGTAGCTGTGCCACTCGCCCTTCTCGTCGAAGGTGATGATGCCGCCGCCTTCCTGGCCGCGGTGCTGAAGATTATGCAGTCCGTAATAAATGAAGGTCGATGCGCTCGGCACGCCATGTACAGCCAGTACGCCCATTCTCTATTTCTTTTCGATTGCTTGTTTCAAACGTTCAAATACATTGGTATAACTCTCGACCACGCGGCTCAGGTCCAGGCGGAAGCGGTCCTTGTCCATACGCTCCCCCGTGGCCTCGTCCCACAGGCGGCAGGTGTCCGGGCTGATCTCGTCGGAGATGATGATGGCCCCGGTGTCCGACGCCCGGCCGAACTCGATCTTCATATCCACCAGCTCGATGCCGGCCTTGTGGAAGAGGGGCTTCAGCAGGTCGTTCACCTTGCGGGCGGCGTTGTACATCCCGTCCAGTTCCTGGTAGGTGGCCAGGCCGAGCGCGACGGCGTGGTCGCGGTTGATGAACGGATCCTCGAGGTCGTCGTTGTTGTAGCGGAGATCCACGATGGTATTGGCGTGGCGGAAACCCTCCGGCACGCCCAGCCGGTACGCCAGGGAGCCGGCGATGCGGTTGTGGACCACCACCTGCAGGGGGATGATCTCGATCTTGCGGCAGAGCTGTTCCTGATCGCTCAGCGTGCGGATGTAGTGGGTCTCGACCCCGTTCTTGTTCAGGTAGTCCAGCAGGATGGCGGAGATCTGGTTGTCCAAGGCGCCCTTGCCCTTGAAGCGGGCCCGCTTCACGTTGTTGAATGCCACCGTCACGTCCTTGTAGCGGAAGATCACCTGGTCGGGATGGTCGGTGGCGAAAACCTGCTTCTCGTTTCCCTCGAAGATTAATGCACCTTTTGTCATCGGTATCTGATTGCTATTTCTTGAAATACTTCACGGCGTTGTCGAAGAGCGGCTGGTACAGCTCCTCCTCGATGTTCTTGAACACGTTCGGCTCCCAGCGCTCCGTGTGGCCCATCTTGCCGAGGATCTGGCCGTTCGGGCTGATGATGCCCTCGATGGCGTAGTAGGAACCGTTCGGGTTGAACGGCGCCTCCATCGTGACCTCCTCGGAGAAGGGATTCACATACTGGAAGGCCACCTGTCCCTTGGCGAAGAGCTCCTTCGCCAGGGCTTCGGAGACCATGAACTTGCCCTCGCCGTGGCTGACGGCGATGGTGTGCAGATCCCCGGCCTGCATCCCGGCGAGCCAGGGCGAGCGGGTCGTGGACACGCGCGTGGTGGCCATCTGGGAGATGTGGCGGTTGATGTCGTTGCGGAACAGGGTCGGGCTCTCGTGCGTCACCATGCCGAGGTGGCCATACGGCAGCAGGCCGCTCTTGACGAGCGCCTGGAAGCCGTTGCAGAT
>JAGCYX010000056.1 GCA_017960585.1 Bacteroidales bacterium | reverse complement strand
GTTTGTCCTTCTTCTGGAGTTCTTTCGGCACGGCCTCCTTCACCGCATCCACGATGATCGGGCGCAGCACTTCCTGACAGAAGGACTTCAAATAACTTGAATAATCCATACGGTCTCATGTTGAAGAACTACAAAACAGGATTGGCCAAGCCTGCATCAAGATACTTTCTTGACATCACAAAGATACCATCCATCGCCCTGATTTTCAAAACTCCACAACTGGTGTTTTTGGGTGTCAAGGGAGGGACTTGATACAAGAAACGGCCCCCAAACCGGAAGCCGCCGCAAATGTATCTTGTTGCTAAAGGTGTTCGAAAGTAGTTATTCTTTTGGGTAATACTTTACAAGGATGTTATAAATCGGGTATTCCTTTACATCGTAGTTAAGACGGTTATGCGAATAGTTGAGCCGCCTCAATCGCTTGTCCTTGCCCCGGAATTCGAAACAGTCATTCATCCATTTACAAGAGAGCCCGAAATACTGGCCGAAGATGGTTGCCTCATTCAAGGGACCCGTCCAAAGAAGTTTTCGTTCAAGCGCACACTGGCCGGCGATGATGTCATTCAGGACCAGATCATTCGCCAGATGAATGTACGAGTGAAGTGCATGAGCTATTCCGTCGTGTTTGTCTTCGGCAGTCTTGCCATATCGTCCTTCAGCTGCAGAAAGGACTGGCTGCAGCAACTGCTCATACTTGGATGTAAGCAGATAATACTCATTGCCCACCGTCACATCTGAGAATATGTCCGGAGCAAAGCCGCAGGAGTTGACAACATCGTCGAACGCATCTACGGTCTCCGCAAACTTTCGGTACTCACGTACAAAGAGGAATACCTCATACAAGCGGACTTCATTGTCCCGGATATCTTCCCATGATTCCGCAATGTATGAAAAAGCATCATTAAGAGTAGCAGACACATCCGGAAAACTCTCTTCTACCAGCGCCGCATCATACCGCGCATTGAATTCCTCCAGTGCCGTTGCGCTGGCAAGCGAAGCCGATGCATTCCGCATCGCTCCGCCCACCGTAACAATCAAGCCTTTCGCCCGGTCCAGGGCTTTCCTGTCAATTGAAGTAGTCATAATGCTCTGCCACTTTCTTGAAGGTTTCCAGTTCGTCGGCCCGGATATAGCGCAGCAGCGTTTGAACATCGCTATGGCCAGTGAACTTGCAGATATCAAAGACATCCATCCCGGCAAGGTACATCAGCGTGGCTCCCGTTCGTCGTGCCGTATGGGTAGTAATGAGCTCATACTTGGGCAGGATGGTTTTCTCAATCTTGCCGCCTTTGGTAGTCGTGACCTCCACCGGATCCGTCAAACCGGCCTTCTTACCGATTTCTTTTATGTACTTATTCAGTTTCTGGTCCCAGAGGAAGGGAAACTCTTCCGGATATTTGTCCAGGATCTTGCAAAGCTCTTTGCAGCAGGGGATGATAACTCGCTTACCGGTTTTCTGCTGGACAATGGTCAAAGTCTTGACCGTTCGCTCAGTATAGGAGCCATTCTTCTCCTTCTTGCGGATGACCTGCTCCGACAGATTCTCCTTGGTCAGATGATTGTAGTCAGAGACCCGCTGCGCTGTCCAGACGCCAATCATGAAGATATCCCGCGCCTTGGCATAGCAAGGATCCATCTTGGACAGATTCACGGCCATCATCTTCTTCAAGTCCTGGCGTGTTAAATATATGGTATCAACCAAAACCCGCTGGCCTTTGAAAGATTTGTAACGGAAAGCCGGATTGACCGGATATCCATCTTCTTCAGCGCAAGCCAGCATCGTCTTGAAAAGATTGATAATCTTGCCAGTAGTATTAATATTATAGGACTTGCTCTTCATGAAAGCCATGAAATCCCGGTAGAAGTCCATATCAATGTCCTCAAACCCCAGCACACGGCCCTGCTCTTCCTGGAACTCCTTGATGCGGTTGGCCACGCTATTGATGGTCTTGGTGGAATTAGGCGAGAAGTTGCTGCCTTTGTACGTGGAGCGAGCACCTGACTTGATGTCTTCCACATACTTTTCCATATACTGATTGAGCGTCAGCCGATTCGCCTGCTCCATCTTCTCCTCCTGCAGGCGCTTCTCTTCCTCGAACACAATTTCTTCGATGATTTTCCGTACGTCAGGAGGAGTGAGCGCTTTTCCCTGATCCAGCTGATAGTTGATGGCCTTCTCAATCTTTCCAAGATAGTTGAAAAGCTTCTCGCCTTCAGGCGAACTCTGGAAATTTCGGAACGAGACACCGTCCCGCTTGAGATTCCACTTTGCGGCGTCAACTTCGATGCCGGTGGACACACGAACATTCACTTTTGGGTGTGAACATTGGACCCTTGCATAAACAGTCGCCATCCCGGACGTCTGTTTCTTCAGTAATGTGAACAATGTCGCCATAGTACATAAGTATTAAAATCGTCTTCTCAAATATACGAAATTAATCCTTAAAAATGTACTAAAAGTGTACTAAAATTCCTTTTCGGGGCTTTATACGGTTTAACGCCGATATTTAAGAAAAGTGGTGAATATCAATAAAATAAGAGGTTTTCCATTTAACTTTCGTTAAAGAAAAACCTCTCGAAGTGGAGCATAGGAGAATCGAACTCCTGACCTTTTGAATGCCATTCAAACGCTCTACCAACTGAGCTAATACCCCGTTTCCCGTTAGGGACTACAAAGGTACTGCTTTTTTTGAAACATACAAATGTTTTAGAACAAAAATGGCCGTATCTTTGCGCCATGAAGTACAAGTTGGTGATTTTTGACCTGGACGGGACGCTGGTGGACACGATTGCGGACCTGGGTGCGGCGGCCAATGCGGCGCTCGCCGCGAAGGGGCTGCCGCAGCATGCGCCGGAGGCTTTCCGCGGCATGGTGGGCCACGGCGTGCGGAACCTGATGAAGCAGGCGATGCCGGAGGCCCTGCGGGAGGACGAGCAGGCGCTGGATGCACTGCTGGAGGTTTTCCTGGCGTATTATCTGGAGCATATCGACGAGCGCTCGCGCCCGTATCCGGGTATTCCGGAACTGCTCGCGGAGCTCAGCGCTGCCGGCGTGCAGCTGGGGGTGGCGTCCAACAAATTCCAGGCGGGCGCGGCAAAACTGATCGGGCGGATGTTCCCCGGAATCTCCTTCACCGCGGTGCTCGGTGGCCGGCCGGGCGTGCCGCTCAAACCGGATCCGGCCGTCCTGGACGAGATCCGCGCGCGGGCGGGCGTCTCCTGCACGGAGACGGTGATGGTGGGCGATTCCGGCACCGACATGGCCACGGCGGAGCGGGCTGGCGTAGCCGCCATCGCAGTCAGCTGGGGTTTCCGCACCCGCGAGCAACTCGGCGACGCGCCGCGGATCGTGGACTCCGTCGAGCAGCTGCGGGACTTGCTGCTGGCGGAGTAATCATTCTTTGGGATTGCCGCAACGCTGAAAACTTGCTATCTTTGCAGCATGAAACGTATGATTGTACTTCTCTCCTGCGTACTCGTCAGTCTGAGTGTCGCTGCGGCCTGCAAAGGACCGAAAGAAAAATCTTTCGTCATCAATACTGAACAACTTGGCAAAGAGGTCCTCGGCTATGCCGGCCCTACCCCCGTGGAAATCACGGTCAAGAACGGCAAGATCGAGAAGATCGAGGCCCTGCCGAACATCGAGTCGCCCGGCTACTTCCAGCGGGTGAAGGAGAGCTCCATCTTCACGGCCCTCATCGGGAAGACCATCAAAGAAGCCTCCGAAGTGAAGCTGGACGCCGTGAGCGGCGCCACCTATTCTTCGAAGGCTGTCATTGAGAATATCCGCCTGGGGCTCAAAGAGGCCGCCAAACAGGCGAAGTAGGGCCCTTCGACAGGCTCAGGGACCCTTATTTTCTGGTAAACAGGAATACCGTCAGGGGCAGCGCGATGATGGCCATCGTGGCGCTGACCGGCAGGTAGATTCCGAAATTCACGTATTCCACCACCACATAGGTGATGAGCAGCAGCCCGACTCCCATCGCGCTGGAGAGCAGGTAGTGCTTGCGGATGTCCGTGCTCTTGCACATGATGCGGCTGAGGTTCGGCACGCCCAGGGAGATGAATCCGATGGTGCCGCAGATGCTCACCGCCGAGGTCACCAGGAACATGATCATCGTCAGGGCGACCGCCTTGCGCCAGGCGGGGATTTCGATCTCCCCGTTGAAGTGGCGCGTCAGGTCGCGGTGCGAGCCCAGCGCAGCCCCCAGACCCAGTCCGAATAGCACCAGCGAGAAGATGATGTCGCCGGTGGTGACGCCTTCCAGGTGGAAGTTGGCGGCGCCCCAGAGGTAGTACTGCTTGAGCAGGTCACCGGTGGGGGCGTTCGTCACCACGATGGTGCCGAGCGAACCGATGAAGGTGCCGAAGATGATGCCGAAGGTGATCAGGTTCTGCGTCGAGACCCGCAGGGTCACGAAGAAGCAGATGATCGTGCAGATCAGCGTGCAGACGAAAGAGCCGACGGTCAGCGAGCACCAGCCCGACATCGTGGCCGCGGCGGCGCCCAGACAGGCGGCGCTGCCCAGCCCGAGGGAATAGACATCCCCGAGCTGGTTGCGCCACAGGTATTGCATCTGGATGCCTCCGACGGGAAGCGCGATTCCCGAAATGAGGACGTAGAGCAGGCTCAGCAGCATACGCTTAGAATTTGAACGTGAACCCGCCGAGGAAGGCGCGGCCCGGCATCGGGTAGTCGCGCACCAGCTCGTAGCGGCAGTCCAGCAGGTCCTTGACGGAGACGTTCAGCGAGAGCACGCCGACGTTGCCGAGCGTGAAATCCTTGCACAGCGAGAGGTCGAGCGTGTTCCAGTCGGGCATCTCCCCGGTGGAATCGAAGCGGCCGCCGCGCCAGTTGAACAGGGCGTCGAAGCGCCAGCCGGCATACTTGACGTCGCCGGTGAGCACGACGGTGTTCCTGGCGATGTAGGGGATCTGCTGGTCGTAGGTGTAGCTGTCCGGGGTCTTGTCGAGCGCGCACTGGTGGGCGTAGCGGGCGGAGAAACCGCCGGCGACGTTCCCGTCGTCATAGCGAAGCGTCAGGGCGGCGTCGACGCCATTGGCCTGCACGATGCCCACGTTGTAGGGAAGCCAGACATAAGGATCGGCCTTCGACGGGGCGGAGATGATCTTGTTCTGCAGATAGTTGTAGAAGTAGTCCGCCTTCAGGCCCAGCGACCAGGCGTTGCCGAGGGCCGTATTCCAGTCGATGCCGATATCGGTCAGCCAGGCGTCCTCCGGCTTCAGGTCCGGATTGCCGTAGCCGGGGTAATAGAGCTCGTTGAAGGTCGGGGCGCGGAAGGCGCGGCGGCCGAAGGCGACCACGTCAAAGCCCTCGAAGAGCGTGACGCGCAGATCCAGGGAAGGGGAAAGGCTGTTGAGGCCCTTGGCGCCCTTGTCGAAGGTGCCGTTGTACTGCAGGGCCAGGTCGGCGCTGAAGCGCTCGAGGCGGATGGCGGTGGCCAGGGCGCTGATGATTGCGGTGCGGGAAGCGTCGTAGAGGCCCGGGGACTTCAGTGCGCCGTGTTCCAGGTCGGCGGCCAGCGAGACGCCCCACCAGTCGTTCAGGCGGAAGGTGTGCGAGCTGTTCAGCTGGAAGTCCTTGAAGTTATAATCGCTGTCGCCCCAGGCGCTCTGGTAGTAGATCTTGTCGAAGGCGCCCTTGGCGCTGAGGTTGAGGGTGTACAGGTCGGAGAAAGCCTTGCGCAGGGAGCCCTGCAGCACGACGTTCTTGTCCTGCTGGCGATCGTCGGAGGGCCAGGAGAGCGAGCCGGGCGTGCCGCGGTCGGAGCCGTTGTAGTAGGCCTTGGCCTGCCACTCGCCGCCGTCCAGGACGCCGAAGAGGTCTATGCCCGTGCGGATCTGCTTGAGGTCGTTGCCCGTACGGCGCGCGCCGTTATCCCCATAGGGGAAATCGCCTTTCGTGATGACGCCGGCGCCGTGGGCGCTGAGGGACACGCGCTCGGAGAGCTTCACGTCAAAGCGCGCGGAGGGCATCCAGGTGCCGAAGGAACCGGCCTGCAGCCCGACGCGGCCCGCGAAATTGCGGTCGCCGAAGACCGGCTTCGCCGTGCGGAAGGAGACGCTGTTCTGGGCGTAGTCCACGACCGCGTTGCCGAGCACTTCGATCGGCAGCATGCCGAGGTCGTTCTGGCCGCTCTGGAAGTTGCTGACGCGTACGCCGTCCAGGTAGATGTCAGTGTGGGGAGTGCCGAGACCGCGCAGGCTCACGCCCTTCAGGCCGGCGAGTCCGCCGTAGTCGCTGATGCCCAGTCCGGGGAAATTGAGAAGAGCCGCTGCCGCCGTTCCGTCGGCACGCAGGGCAACCGTGTCCGTCCTGGACACGACGACACCCTTGTCGGCCACGATGGTGACGGCCTGCAGGGTGTCCGGCGTTTCTGCCACCAGCAGACCCGCCGCAAACAAAAAGGTAGTTAAGAACATAATTGTGCGTCGCTAGGGCGGCCTG
Organism: Bacteroidales bacterium; assembly: GCA_017960585.1. Taxonomy (GTDB): domain Bacteria; phylum Bacteroidota; class Bacteroidia; order Bacteroidales; family UBA932; genus Cryptobacteroides. The sequence goes on along the minus strand of JAGCYX010000056.1, from coordinate 4,877 downwards.
ACCCCGGGCCTCCGGTATCAACATCGTCTGTGGCAGGTATTCGGACTCTTATCGCTAATTACCGTTGCGGGCACAGCTCCGGGTTTGCACCGGATTCCCCTTTATGGTTGCGAAGCAACACACCACAAACTTCAGTGCAAAGATAGCGCATCCGCGCCATCTTTGCAAATGGAAAGAACCCCGGCTTGATTATCAGGCACTTATAAAACGACTCCGGGCAAAATGCCCGGAGTCGTTGTGTAACATATTGAAAATCAATAGTGCCTCTACAGGATGCCGACGCGCTGGAAGATGTAGTCGACGTTCTTGAAGTAGTACTCGAGGGTGAAGCAGGCTTCGAGCTCGTCGGGGGTGAGCTGCGCCATCACACCGGCGTCGGCGAGCAGCAGCGTCTTGTAGTCGAGCCCCTCGGACCAGGCCTTCATGGCGATGGGCTGCACGGTGTCGTAGGCGGACTCGCGGGAGAGTCCCTTGCCGATCAGGGCGTTCATCACGCGCTGGGCGAAGATGACGCCGTTCGTGCGCCAGATGTTCTTGATCATGTTCTCCGGATAGACCGTGAGGTTCTCCAGGATGCCCTTGAAGCGGGTGAGCATATAGTCCAGCAGCTCCGTGGCGTCCGGCAGGATGATGCGCTCCGTGGAGGAGTGGGAAATGTCGCGCTCGTGCCACAGGGCCACGTTTTCGCAGGAGGCGGACATATAGCCGCGCATCACGCGGGCACAGCCGCAGATGTTCTCGCTGCTGATGGGGTTGCGCTTGTGCGGCATGGCACTCGACCCCTTCTGGCCCTTGCGGAAGGCCTCTTCGGCCTCGCGGACCTCGGTGCGCTGGAGGTTGCGGATCTCGAAGGCCATCTGCTCCAGGGTGGAGGCGATGACGGCCAGGGTGGCGATATAATAGGCGTGACGGTCGCGCTGCAGCACCTGGGTGGAGATGTCGGCGGAGGCGATGCCCAGCTTTTCGCAGACGTAGTCCTGGATGAACGGGGGGATGTTGGCGAAGTTGCCCACGGCGCCGCTCATCTTGCCGGCCTCGACGCCCTTGCGGGCGAACTGGAAGCGCTCGATGTTGCGCTTCATCTCTTCGTACCACAGCGCCCACTTCAAGCCGAAGCTGGTGATGTCGGCGTGGATGCCGTGGGTGCGGCCGATGCAGGGGGTGTCCTTGAATTCCAGGGCGCGCTTCTTCAGGACGGCGAGGAAGTCTTCGAGGTCCTGGAGAAGGATCTTGTCGGCCTGCTGGAGGAGGTAGCCGTTGGCGGTGTCCACCACGTCGGTGGAGGTGAGGCCGTAGTGGACCCACTTGCGCTCTTCGCCGAGGCTCTCGCTGACGGCGCGCGTGAAGGCGACGACGTCGTGGCGGGTCTGCTCTTCGATTTCCTGGATGCGCTTGACTTCGAACTTCGCGTTGGCGCGGATCTTTTCGACGTCCTCGGCGGGGATGACGCCGAGTTTGCTCCAGGCTTCGCAGGAAAGGGTTTCGACTTCGAGGTAGGCGTTGAACTTGTTCTCTTCAGTCCAGACGTCCCTCATCACTTTGCGGGAATATCTTTCAATCATTTCTTCAGGAATGCGTTGATGTTGGCTTCGATGCGGGCGGCGGCGTCAGCGTCGGCGGCGGGGACGAACTTTTCGCCGGTGATGTGCTCGTAGAGCTCGACGTAGCGGTCGGTGATGCCGGCGACGACGGCGTCGGTCATCTCCGGGACCTGCTGTCCGGCCTGGCCCTGGAAGCCACCGGCCATCAGCCATTCGCGGACGAACTCCTTGGAGAGCTGCTTCTGGCGCTCGCCCTTCGCGAGGCGCTCCTTGTAGCCTTCCGCGTAGAAGTAGCGGGAGGAGTCGGGGGTGTGGATCTCGTCCATCAGGATGATTTTGCCGTCCCGCTTTCCGAATTCGTATTTCGTGTCCACGAGGATCAGGCCCTTGCCGGCCGCGATCTCCGTGCCGCGCGCGAAGAGGGCGCGGGTGTAGGCCTCGAGCTGCTCGTAATCCTCGCGGGAGACGATGCCCTGGGCGATGATTTCCTCCTTGCTGATGTCCTCGTCGTGCCCCTCGGCGGCCTTGGTGGTCGGGGTGATGATGGGCTCGGGGAATTTCTGGTTCTCCACCATTCCCTTCGGCAGGGCGATGCCGCAGAGGGTGCGCTTGCCGGCCTTGTACTCGCGCCAGGCGTGGCCGGTGAGGTAGCCGCGGATGACCATCTCGACCTTGAAGGGCTCGCAGCGCCAGCCGATCGTGGCCATCGGGTCCACCTCGGCGATCTTCCAGTTCGGGAGGATGTCGGTCGTGGCGTCCAGGAACTTGGAGGCTATCTGGTTGAGAACCTGACCCTTATAGGGGATGCCCTTGGGGAGGACGACGTCGAAGGCGGAGATGCGGTCGGTGGCGACCATCACGAGATAATCGGCCCCGATGCTGTACACGTCACGGACCTTGCCGGTGTACTTGGCGACCTGGCCGGGGAAATGGAAATCAGTGCTGAGAATGGCTTTCATAATGCTGTCTGAAATTGTGGGTACGAAGTTACTTGTTTTTTCCCACTCCATGAAAAATATTTGTATTTTTGTGATATGCTACGGGAGGAAACTGTATTCGGTCCCATCCACAGCCGGCGGCTGGGATCTTCGCTCGGCATCAATCTGTTGCCGCGCCAGGGGAAGTTCTGCACCTTCGACTGCATCTACTGCGAGTGCGGCTGGAACAAGGACGGCCGGGACGACCAGGTGCTCCCCACCGCCGCGCAGGTGCGCTCGGCGCTCGAAGACAAGCTCGCCGCCTGTATGCTGGAGGGCACGCGGATCGATTCCATCACCTTCTCCGGCGACGGGGAGCCGACCCTCAACCCGGAATTTCCCCGCATCATCGACGACACGCTGAAGCTGCGCGACGCGTACTACCCGGACGCCAAGGTTTCCGTGCTTTCCAACGCCACGCGCGTACACGTCCCGGAGATCGCCGCCGCGCTGAAGCGGGTGGACAATCCCATCCTGAAGATCGACGCACCCACCGACGCGCTGATCGACAGGATCGATCATCCCGCGCCGGGCTATCGCCTGGAACGCGTCCTGGAGGCGCTGCGCGGCTTCCACGGGGACTTCGTCCTGCAGACGATGTTCCTGCGCAGCCCGGACTTCGATTCGTCCAGCCCCGAGGTGCTGGATGGCTGGATGGACATCGTCCGGGAGCTGAAACCCCGCAAGATCATGGTGTATACCATCGATCGGCCCACGCCCGCCCAGGGCCTGGAGAAGTTCACGCCCGCCGAAATGCGCTCCCTCGTCCAGCCCCTCATCGACGAAGGTTTCATCATTGACATCAAAGGTTAACCTGGCTGCCGGCAGGCTCGCCACGCAAACCTTCGCTTCGCTCATCCCTCCCACGCCTTACGGCGCGGGCCCCTCCCGTTCACGAGGCTACGGGCGGCCACGGGTTTGCCGTGGCGACCTGCCGGAATCCAGATGCAACATACGGCTTTGATATATGAAAAAAGAAAAATGAAAAAATCAACAAAAATATATTGTTTTTCAATAATTATTTATATCTTTGCGGAAACAAAACACAAAACTAGCCTTATGATTGAATGGTGGAACTCCCTCGAACCTGCGATGAAAGTCCTCTGGGCCGTGACCCTCTCGGCCTCCCTGGTCTTCGTCATCCAGACCGTCATGACTTTCCTCGGCGCCGCCGGGGACAGTGATTTCGACATCAACTCCGACATCGACACCGACGCCCCGGGCGATCTCGCGGACGGCTCGGTGGACGTGGGAACCGATGTCTCCGAGGCAGCCCATCCCAGCACCGGGATGAACCTGCTGACCTTCCGCAATTTCGTCAATTTCCTGATCGGCTTCGGCTGGACGGCCATCCTGCTCAAGGACAGCGTCCCCGCCACGGGCCTCCGGATGCTGATCGCCATCGTCGTTGGCGTGATCCTGGTCGTCCTGGTGATGCTGCTCTTCAAGTGGCTGACCGACATGCAGGAATCCGGCAACATCAACGTCTACAAGTCCGCGATCAACTGCGAAGGCACGGTCTACCTGACCATTCCGGGCGAGCGCGGCGGCGAAGGCAAGATCCAGATCACCATCAACAACGCCGTGCGCGAGTACGCGGCCGTGACCGACGGCCCGACCCTCAGGACCGGCACCCGCATCCGCGTGGTGGAGGTGGTCAGCGCCAACACCATGCTCGTCGAAGAAATCAACTCCGTCATCATTTAAATACCTTAAAAGAATATGGAACTCTATCTCGTCCTTATCATCGTGGGCGTGCTCTTCGTGACCTTCACGGCCATCCTCGCCCGCTACAAACGCTGCCCTTCGGACAAAGTGCTCGTCATCTACGGTAAGACCGGCCGGGACGCCTCGGCCAAGTGTATCCACGGTGGCGCCGCCTTCATCTGGCCTGTCTTCCAGAGCTACCAGTTCCTGGACCTGACCCCGATCTCCATCGAGTGCAACCTGACCAACGCCCTGTCCAAGCAGAACATCCGCGTGGACGTGCCCTGCCGCTTCACCGTCGGTATCTCCACGGAGCCGGAGAGCATGACCAACGCCGCCGAGCGCCTGCTCGGCCTGCACATCGACGACATCCGCAACATCGCCACCGATATCCTCTTCGGCCAGCTGCGTCTCGTGATCGCGACGATGGACATCGAGGAAATCAACGCCGACCGCGACAAGTTCCTCGCCAACGTGTCCACCAACGTGGAGGCGGAGCTCCGCAAGATCGGTCTGAAGCTCATCAACGTGAACGTCACCGATATCCGCGACGAGTCCGGCTACATCGAGGCCCTCGGTAAGGAAGCCGCCGCCAAGGCCATCAACGACGCCAAGAAGAGCGTGGCCGAGCAGAACCGTTACGGTGAGACCG
>JAGCYX010000055.1 GCA_017960585.1 Bacteroidales bacterium | reverse complement strand
GGCTGGAACTCCTCCTTTTTTGAGTTCACTCCTTGACACCTCCTCGCGGTTCGATGTCCAAGGCACTATACAGTTCATCTGGAATGCCTTGTACTTATCTTTCATTATTTATACAGGCTCGTAGCTCAGTTGGTTAGAGCGCCACACTGATAATGTGGAGGTCCGCGGTTCAACTCCGCGCGGGCCTACAAAAGCGGAACAACTGTACATCGCAGCTGTTTCGCTTTTTCCTTTTTAACGGGGGTATAGCTCAGCTGGTAGAGCACCTGCTTTGCAAGCAGGGGGTCGCCGGTTCGAATCCGACTATCTCCACTCCAAAATGGTCATCGCACGCGATGACCATTTTTTCGTGGAGATACATCTAACCCCCGCCGCTCCGCGGCTGCCCCCAGGGGCATGCGACCTTCGCTACGCTTCGGTCGGTGCCTTTCGGTCGTCGCATCGCTCCTCCCTTCGGCACGCGCCTGAAGGCGCTTCGGCGCTTTGCGCCTCAAAACTGCCACGCGGGAAGGGTTATCCCCCTGCGTCGCTTCGCTCCGAATGTGCGTGGCGCCCCGGGCGCACTGAAGGCCTTCTCTGCTCCCGGCGACGGGAATTTTAGCTTTTCGGGAGCAAAATGGGGTGTTTTTGCTCCCGGTATCCTTTTTTGTCGTACATTTATGGTCAAATCGTTACGAAGTATGAAGAGGATCCCGTTTTTGCTTTGCCTGCTCTCGGCAGCGTTTGTTTCATGTACGCAATCTGCTGTTGAATCGAGTCGGGAGATGGTGCTTTGGTATGACCAGCCGGCCGGCGAGGTGTGGCTGGACGGCCTGCTGATCGGCAACGGCTACATGGGCGGCAACGTGTTCGGCAGGACCGATCACGAACGCATCGCGCTCAACGAGTCGACCTTCTGGTCCGGCCGTCCGGTCGATTACAACGACCCGGAGGCCCACAATTACTACGACCAGATCAAGCAACTGATGTACGCGAAGAAGTACAAGGAGGCTGAGAACCTCGTGAACGAGCATTTCTACGGTAAGCCGGCCAACCAGCAGACTTACGTCCCGGTCGGCGACCTGCTGCTGGATTTTCCGCAGTCCGGCGAGGTCAAAGACTACTACCGTGAACTCGACATGGAGACGGGCGTGGTCACGGTCCGCTACACCGAGGGGGACGTGAAGATGACCTCCTGCGAGATCAAGTCCCATCTCGGAAAGCCGTTCACCGTCCGCTATGCCGGGAAGACGAAGGAGTTGACCCTCGCTGCCGGCAAGTCCGTCAAACTGGGTCCGGACCTGGAATAATCAGAACTATTTCTTTCGTAACCAGAGCTCGGGATTCTCGGGCTCTTTTTCTTTCCAGACCTCGAAGTGGAGTTCGGTCTGGCCGTCGATGGTGTCCACGTGGCCGATGAGCTGGCCGGTCTTGACCTTGTCGCCGGACTTGACCTCGACCTTACCCAGTTTGCAGTAGAAGGTGAAATACCCGCCGTGCTGGACGAGGACGCAGCGGCCGTAGCCGGGCATCACGATGACGCGCTTCACTTCGCCGTCGAAGACGGCCTTGACCTCGGCGCCGGCCGACAGGCCGATGTTGACGCCGTTGTTGGCGGGCATCACCACGGAAGTATAGACCGGGTGGTTGTGTTTGCCGAAAGTTTCCACGACGGGGCCGTCCGCCGGCCAGGGCAGCTTGCCCTTGTTGGCGGCGAACTCGCCGGAGAGTTTGATGTCGATTTCGGTGCTCTTGGGGATGGTCTTGTGCCCGCTCTTCCTGGCCTCTTCTTCCGCTTTCTTGCGGGCTTCCTCTTCCTTTCTCCGGGCCTCTTCGATGGCCTGTGCGATGATGCGCTCGATCTCGCGGTTGAGCGCCTCCACCTGCTTGCGCTTGGCTTCAAGTTCCTTCTGGTAGCGGTTCTTGTCCTTCTGCAGGTCGGCGACCAGGCGGTCGGAAGCCTGCTCCTCCTGCTTCAGGGTCTGAAGGTCCTGCACGCGGTCCTGCTTGATGGATTCGGCCTCCTCCTTCATCTCGGCCAGCCGCGCTATGTCCTCTTCGAGCGCCTGGCGCATCTCGAGGATCCGGCGCGCCTGCGTGTTCATCGTGACCGAGAGATCGCGCAGGTAGGTGTAGCGGCGGGTCGCCTGTCCGAGATCCTTGCTGGACAGCAAATAGGAATACCACACGTGCGTGTCGCGGTTCTTGTAGGCGTTCCGGACGAGGCGGCGGTAGTAGGTTTCCATCGTCTCGAGGCGCGCGCGTAGGTGTTCGGCGGCTTCCTGGCGGGCGGCGATGCTGTCGGCCAATTCACCGATCTCGCGTTCGCTCTCTGCGACCAGCTCGCGGCGCGCGGCCACTTGCCGGCGGACGAGCTGCAACTCGTTGAGCGCGTTGTCGCTCTTGGCTTTGTTGTCCTTGATCTGCTGCTCCAGCTGGGCGATTTCCTTGCGCAGTGCGGCGCGGCGCGACTCCTGCTTGGCCGTGTCCTGCGCCTGCAGCCGGGATCCGGCCAGCAGCAGGACGGCGGCGGCCGCCAGTATGCGCAGCGCCCGCGTCATTTGTTCTTCTGGTCAGCGAGGTTCTTGTAATAGGTGGCCAGGTCCTGCTCGCCCAGGGCTTCGAGGACCTTGGAGTAGTGCTCCAGCACGACGGCGCTGTCCTTGCCGCCATAGAGCATGGCGTGCTTGAAATAGGGCTTGGCTTCCTTGGGCCGGTGCAGCAGGTACAGCAGCCAGCCGTAGGTGTCCAGGTAGGTGGCGTTGTCGGGCTCCAGCTCGATGGTCCGGCGGCTCATCTTGAGCGCCTTGCGGAGCTTGCGGCCCTCCAGCGAGAGGTAGTAGGCGTAGTTGTTGAGCACGGAGGTCCGGTCGGGATCGGCCAGCAGGGCCTGCTCGTAGGTCTCGTAGGCCTTCTGGCGGTCCTCCATCTGCTGGTAGTACACGTCGCCGGCGATCGAGAGCGCTTCGGCGAGGTGCTCGTTGTCGTTCTGGCTGCGCGCCAGGTCCGCCATCACGCCGCACTGCGCGAGCACCGCTTCCCAGTCCTGCTTGATGTAGCACATCCGCAGCTTGAGCAGCTGGATGTCGTAATCTTCCGGATGCAGATCGCGGTCCAGGTCCACCAGGCGGTTGATGGTGTCCCCCCAGACCCAGTAGAACGGGGAGTCGATGTTGTCCATCAGCACGGTGAGGTAGTTGCTCTTCACCTCCGGCCGGACGTCTTCGTTGCGGATGAAATCCTCCAGTCCGGCGAAGAACGCCGGGAAGTTCCCCATGCGGCGCGATATCTCGATCTTGCCGTACTGGGCGGGGGCGTATTCGGGATCCAGCAGGAGGGCCTGGTTGTAGTAGTACAGCGCCAGGGAGTCCTGAAGCGATGCCGCCTTGGCGTCGGCCACCACCGAGAGGGTGTTGGGGTTGTTGTACAGCGCCGGCGCCATCTTGATCAGCTTTTCCACATACTTCGCGGAGCGGACCTGATTGTGCTTGGCGTCGTACAGCGACGCGATGGCGTAGATGTACCAGGTGTTGGTCGAATCCGCCTCCGCGGCCTGCAGGAGATGCTTCTCGGCGGCGTCGAGGTCGCGCAGGGCCATCTCGCACAGCCCGAGGTAGTAATTGACGGCATCGTCCTCCGGATTCTGCTGGTGCAGCTTCGAGAACATCAACTTTGCCTGCGAATACTGCCCTTCGGAATAGGCGGCCGTGGCGGTCAGGAACAGGTCGTCGCCCGTCTGCGCATGAAGGGTGCAGCAGAGCAGGCACAAGGCAGCATATAGGAAAAGCTTACGCATACAAGACATAAAGGTATGTATTTTTCTTAGAAAAAATGGCTATTTTCGTAGGAAAAATATTTTCGTGCTGTTGGATGCAACTTTTCAAGGATAAGAAGCATCTTACTACTCGGGAAACAGAATGGATCGAAGGGGCGAAACGCGGCGAACGCCGGAGCCAAAAGGCCCTCTACGACCTCCTGTCCGCCAAAATGTTCGCAGTATGCCTGCGCTACATGGGCGACCGGGATTCCGCTGAGGATATCCTCCAGGACGGTTTCGTAACCCTTTTTTCCAAGCTGGACAGCTATTCGGGGGAAGGTTCCTTCGAAGGCTGGGCCCGCAAGATCTTTGTGAACACTGCGTTGATGAGTCTCAGAAAGAAGGACTTGCTCAGGAACACGGAGGACGTGGACGCCGCCTGGAACATCACCAGCAGCGACCCGACGGCCATCCAGCGGATCAGCTACACCGACCTGCTCAAGATGATCGCCACCCTCCCGCCAGGTTTCCGGACGGTCTTCAACATGTATGTGCTGGAAGGCTATTCGCACAAGGAGATCGCCGAGGCGCTGGGTATTTCCGAGACCACATCCCGCTCGCAGTTGCAGCGGGCGCGCGCATTGTTGCAAACGAAGATTAAAGAGAAGTATTAAGATGCAGGACACTGAATTCAAGGAATTCGACCAGTTATTGAGGTCGAGACTTGCAGATGCGGAGGTGAAGCCTTCACGCCGCGTCTGGAAGGGCGTGTCCGCGCGTCTGGCCGCCGACGCCGCGCCTGTCGCCAGCCCCTTGGGCTGGATGAAGTGGGCCGGTATGAGCCTGGCCGCCGCAGCGGCGATCGCCGCCGGCATCTTCTTCTCCGGTACCCGCACCTCAATTCCAACCAATAATTATAGCCAAGAGCAAGCGATTGCGCTTGCGCAGACCGGCGAAGTTTCCGGTGCCCCGACGGATGTCGCGGCGCTGGAAGCCGCCCCGGTCCACGAGGCAGGGAGCCCCGCCACGGCGGCAGTCTCCCGTAAAGCTGTCCGTTCCTCCGCAACGCAGCGTCCGGGTGTGAATCCGGCCGCGACGGCGCAGGCCGGAGAGCAACCCGCACCGGAGACCACGGCGTCTCTCCCGGCCGAACAGCCGCAGGAGGCGCCCGTCTCCGAGTCCGGGAGCAAGCCGGCCCCCAAGGTCGTCACCACGCCGACGCAGCCCTTCGTTTCCGACCCGTTCGCCGGGCTGGAGCCGGAGCGTCGCGCCAGCCGCCCCCGCATCGCCCTCTATGCCCAGGGTTCCGTGGGGAGCAACGACGCCAACTTGCGTCCCGCCGCACCCGGCGTACGCATGGCTCCCGGCATCCATATCCAGGACGACTTCTACGACCTGGGCGGCAGCACCACTTTCGGCGTGCCGTTCACGCTGGGCGTGGGTGTGCGCTTCTACGTGACGCCGCGCCTGTCCGTCGGCTCGGGCATCGACTATTCCCTGCTTACCCGCACCTTCATGGGCAGCTATCAGGGCACCTCTGGAACCGTTTCCCACACAATACAATACCTTGGCATTCCGGTCCGCCTCTACTATGACATCCTGACTTCGGACCGGATCAAGTTCTACGCCTATGGCGGCGGCGAACTTGAATTCTGCATCGGCAACAAGTACCGTCTGTTCGGTACGCCGGACATCGTCCGCGAGTACGGGGTGAAGGACCTGATGTACTCTGTCGGCACCGGTCTCGGCGTGGAGTTCCGCCTTGGCCGCACCCTGGGTCTGTACCTCGATCCGGGCGTGAACTACTACTTCCCTGGAAACCAGCCGCGCAGCATCCGTACGGACAAGCCGTTGATGCTGAATTTCGACGCCGGTTTGCGTTTTAATTTCTGATTGCGAAAAATTAAACGTTTAACACCCTGCAAAAAGATACGAATCTTACTGCAGGGTGTTGTTTTTTTGTGCTTCTTTGCAAACGGAGGCGATCAAGCCTCCTCCCAGCTCAGGGTGCGTGTGCCGTCCGGCGCCACCGCGATGGAGACCTCGAGCGTCTCCTCAGGCAGCAGGGCTTCGATGTTCTCCGGCCATTCCATCAGGCAGAGAGCGCCGCTGTCGAGGTAGTCGTACAGGCCGATATCCAGCGCTTCTTCCAGCTTCGTGATCCGGTAGAAATCGAAATGGAAAACCGGTTCGCCCGCCGCCGTCCGGTACTCGTTGACGATGGCGAAGGTCGGAGAGCTGACGGCATCCGAACGGACACCCAGCCGGCGGCAGAGCGCCGTGATGAAGGTCGTCTTGCCGGCGCCCATGGACGCGTGGAACGCGACCAGCCGGCGGTCGCCCAGCAGGCGCAGGAATTCGTCCGCGGCGGCGTCGATTTCCGACAGGGAAGGGATGACAAGCTGCTTCAGCATGATGATGCAAAGATACTAAATAAATGAACTATGTTAACACACATTCACGGTGCGAAATGCATCGGGATCGACGCCGTCGAGGTCACGGTGGAGATCGACATCGACCGGGGCATCGGCATCCACCTGGTCGGACTGGCCGACGTGGCCGTCAAGGAGAGCCTGCTTCGTACAACGACGGCGCTGGAGGCGCTGGGATTCCGGATTCCGGGCAAGAAAATCGTCATCAACCTCGCTCCGGCGGACCTGCGCAAGAACGGCAGTGGCTACGACCTGCCCATCGCCGTCGGCATCATCGCCGCTTCCGAACAGCGCCATCTGCCGCGTGCGGAGCAGTTCATCCTGATGGGGGAACTCGGGCTGGACGGCAGTGTCCGGCCGATCCCTGGGGCCCTTCCGTTCGCCGAGATGGCCCGTCAGACAGGATTCGAGGGCATCATCCTGCCCGTCGAGTCCGCGTTGGAGGCGGCTGAATTCAAGGAGATGCAGGTGTACGGGGTGGAAGGCCTGGGGGACGTCGTCCGCATCCTCGAGGGTGTCGAGGATTGTCAGGATATGCTGATCTGGAACACGCAGCGCTACCGGAAGGTGCACCGGGCCCGCCTGGCCGAGCCCCGCTACGAGCCGGGCGTCGATTTCGCCGACATCATCGGCCAGGAAGGCGCCAAGCGCGGGGTGGAAATCGCCGCGGCGGGCGGGCACAATATCATTATGGTCGGAGCTCCCGGCTCCGGGAAAAGCTCGCTCGCCAAGGCGCTGGCGGGCATCTTGCCGCCCATGACCAAGGAGGAGGCGCTCGTCACGAGCAAGATCTACTCCGTGGCCGGCAAGGGAAGTCCGCAGGACGGGCTCATCCGCCGCCGCCCCTTCCGGGCGCCGCACTATTCCGCCTCGATGGCGGCGCTCGTCGGCGGGGGTGGAGGGGACAACATCCTTCCTGGCGAGGTCTCCCTCGCGCACGGAGGCGTGCTTTTCATCGATGAGCTGGGCCAGATGCCGAAGTCGGTCATCGAGGCCCTCCGGGGGCCGATCGAGGACCGCAGCGTCTGCATTTCCCGGCTCAAGGCGAAGATGGAATTCCCGTCCTCGTTCATGCTCGTGGCCGCGTCCAATCCCTGCCCCTGCGGGTATTACGGCGAGGGCGACCGCTGCACCTGCACGCCCTCGCAGCGGCAGAGCTACCTCTCGAAGCTGTCAGGTCCCATCATGGACCGTATCGATCTTCACGTCTGGATGCATCCGGTGCCCGCCGACCGCATTATGAACGCGCAGAAGGCCGAGAGCAGCGAGGCCGTGGCGGCACGGGTGCTCAAGGCGCGCATCGCACAGAAGCACCGCTTCGCGCCGGACGCCACGGCCACCAACGCAGAGATGAATCTCAAGCAGATCGAGCGATTCTGCCCGCTCAGCGAGTCCTGCCGGACAGCGCTGGAGGGGCTGATGACCAAGATGGGTTTCTCGATGCGCGCCTACTACCGTATCATCAAGGTCGCGCGCACCATCGCCGACCTCGAGGGCGCGTCCGACATCCGTCCCGCGCACCTGCTCGAAGCCGCCTCCTATCGTTTCCTCGACCGAAGGAACCTGTATGAGATGATCAAATAAAAAAGCCGCCCGGCGGGGCGGCTTTCTTATTTACAGATTCGGATTGCACTTCTTCCACTCGGAGGTCGGCGGGATGATGCCGAGATCGATGATCTCGTCACGCATCTTGCAGAGGTGCTCGTAGGAAGCCTGCAGGTCGGCCATTTCCTCGGCGGTGCCGGCCGGGTCCGCGAAGTGGGCGCCGGTGGCGTCGATCACGGACGGCATGGCCATCATCACGTGCTGGAACTGGGCGTTGTTGACATAGCAGCCGGCGGGCCAGTGGAACGGAGTGCCGCCCATCGCGGCCTCGATCATCTTGACGGCGTTGTAGGCAGGGCTCTGGAAGGAGCTGCGGCCACGGAGCTTGATGATGTTGGAACCGCCCTGGATGGTGTTCTGCTTGATCTCGGCCCAGCGCTCGGCGGAAAGATTCTTGCTGGAGAGCGGGGCGCCGTCGATCATGGCGTTGGAGGCGAACACGGCCATCGCTTCGCCATGGCCACCGTAGGTGTAGGCGTTCGTGACTTTGTACTGCGGCACGCCGAACTCGAGGGCCAGGGCCTCCTGGAGGCGGGTGGAGTCGAGGGCGGCGAGGGTGGTCACGCATTCAGGCTTGACGCCGGAGTGCAGCAGGACCACGAGACCGGTCAGGTCGGCCGGGTTGAAGATGACGACGATGTGCTTGACGTCCGGGCAGTACTTCTTGACATCCTTGCCGAAGTCCTCGGCAATCTGGCAGTTGCCCTTGAGCAGATCCTCGCGGGTCATGCCTTCCTTGCGGGGGGCGCCGCCCGAGGAGATGATATACTTCGCATCTTTGTACGCGACGGCCGGGTCGGTCGTCCAAGTGATGTTGGCACCCTCGAAAGCGCAATGGTTCATCTCGGCGACGACACCGCGCAGACCGGGTTCATACACGTCGTAGAGGCACACGTTGGGCGTGAGCTTCAGCATCAGTGCAGTCTGGGCCATGTTGGAGCCGATCATGCCTGCGGCACCGACAATGACCAATTTTTCGTTAGTTAGATAGTTCATATTGAGTGTGTAAATTGACGTCTTGAACAAAAATCACGCAAATATACAAAAAATCATTATCTTTGCGATGTTATAAACACTTTATGGCCCTATATCTCATCAAAGATCTGGACGATGACTACCACTCGCGGGTAGGTGTCTGGCAGATCACAGAGTCCGAAGAGGAACTTCGCGCACTCTCATCCGTACCCTCCGACGAAATGGAGGAAATTTCATACATCAAGAGCGAATCCCTGCGTAAGCAGAAACTGGCCGTCCGCTGCCTGCTGGACGCGCTGTTCGAGGAGAAGGTGTACCTGAGCCACCACGACAATGGCAAGCCGTACATCGAGAACTCCGCCATGAATATCAGCATCACGCACACCAACCGCTACGTCGCCGTCATCCTGAACCCGACGGACGAGGTGGGCATCGACTGTGAATCGCTTGACCGCGATTTCTCGGCGGTCAAGAAAAAGGCCCTCTCCGAGGACGAAATCGAAGAAGTCGAGGAAATCGACGAAGACCAGCGCAACGAGCAGCTCGCCATCTACTGGTGCGCCAAGGAAGCGGTGTACAAGATGATTTCGCAGTACGGCGTCGACTTCGCCGAGCAGATCGAGATCGACGATTTCCGCATGCGCGGCGAAGGTGAGCTGGAAGCCACCTTCACCGACAAAGACGGATTCGAAGAGGAATACGAACTCGAATACATGACCTTCGACCGCCACGTCCTCGTCTGGGTGGTCGGGTAGAATCCCTTTCTCGTCGGGGTGATGTGACTCGAACACACGACCCTCTGGTCCCAAACCAGATGCGCTAGCCAACTGCGCCACACCCCGAATCGCCTGCAAAGGTAAGAAATGTCCCGGATATTTGCTACCTTTGGGACATGATCATCGAAGCTCACGGCATCCACAAAAGCTTCGGGACCCTGGAGGTCCTGAAGGGAATCGATTTCAGCGCCGAGGCGCACGAGGTCGTGTCCATCATGGGCGCGTCCGGCGCCGGCAAATCCACGCTGCTGCAGATCCTCGGCACGCTTTCCACCCCGGACAGCGGCACGCTCAGCATCGACGGGCAGGACGTCCTGCGGCTGCAGGGCGACGCGCTGGCCGCCTTCCGCGGACGCCGCATTGGCTTCGTCTTCCAGGCGCACCACCTGCTGCCGGAGTTTTCTGCCGAGGAGAATGTCCTGATCCCGGCCTTGATTGCGGGCGTGCCGATGAAGGAGGCGCGCGCGAAAGCCGTCCGCCTGCTCGGCGAAGTGGGGCTGCAGGAGCGTCTGGACCACAAGCCGGCCGAGCTTTCGGGCGGCGAGCAGCAGCGCGTGGCCATCGCCCGCGCCCTGGTGAACGACCCGGCGGTGCTCTTCGCCGACGAGCCCACGGGCAACCTGGACTCCGCCACCAAGCAGGAGATCCACCGCCTGCTCTTCTCCCTGCGCGACCGCCTCGGCCAGACCATCGTGATCGTGACCCACGACCCCGAACTGGCCGCCCTCTGCGACCGCACCCTCACGATGAAGGACGGACTTTTCATTTAGCATCATCGGTCCCGGCGTATGGAGTGGTTGCAAAGTCTCGGCCTGCTGGGCCTGTTTCTGGGGAGCGCGCTGGCCGCGTCCATCTTCCCGTTCAGCTCCGACGCCCTCTACATCGCCATTCTGGCGGCGACGAAAAACCCCGTGGGCTGCCTCGTGGCCGGGACGGCCGGCAGCTGGATCGGCAGCCTGCTGACTTACGGCCTCGGCTGGCTGGGCAAATGGGAGTGGATCGAGAAGTGGTTCAAGGTGAGCCACGAGAAGCTGGAGAAGCATCACGCATCCGTCCGGAAATACGGGGCCTGGCTGGCGCTGCTGAGCGGCATTCCCATCATCGGCGACATCCTGGTGCTGGCGCTCGGTTTCTACCGGACGGCTCCCGGCTGGACCATCGTCCTGCTGCTGGTCGGCAAGGTCCTCCGCTTTCTGATCTGGAACCTGGTGGTCGGCCTCTTCTAGATAAAAACGATAATATAGTAGAGCATCACCGCGGAAGCGATGAGCTTGATGCCCGTGCCTGAAAGGAAGCCCAGGAAGGCGCCGAACGAGGCCTTGAGCGAGCTCCCGGCGTCCTTGCCGGCGAAGAGCAGCTCCGCGAGGAAGGCGGCCAGCAGCGAAGTCACGATCATGCCGAAGGGCAGCGGGAAGACGAGGCCCGCCAGCAGGCCGATGACAGCACCCCAGGAGGCGTATTTGCTGCCGCCCGTGAGTTTGGTGAACCACGCCGGGACGATGTAGTCCATCACCGTGACCAGGACCGTGACACCCAGCAGCACGAGCAGGAGCGTCAGCGACATCGGCTCGCCGGCCCCGTTGGTGCCGCCGAAGAAGTACATCAGCAGGATGCCCACCCAGCTGAGCGGCGGCCCGGGAAGCCCGGGCACGATGCTGCCGATGATCCCCACGACGCCGAGGATGACGGCCAGGACGATGAATACGACATTCATAATGGTGTAAAGATACGAAGTTTTTCGGACGGAATTCCGTTGTTTTTTGTAAATTTGTGCAGACGATAACCTTTTAATCAATCATACCATGAGCGCAGAACCCAAAAAGAAACCGATGGACCTCGACGGCGACGGCAAAGTGACCCTCGAAGAGGCCAAGGCGTATGCCAAGCAGAAACTCGCTGAACTGAAGGTGGAAGCCACCGAAGTGGCCCATAAGGCCAAGGACAAGGCGGCCGAGATCGGCGGCGAAGTCAAGGACCTTTACGCCGACGCCAAGGGCAAGATCCAGGCGAAGAAGAACAAGGACGCCAGCGAGGCGTAAAACGAAAAAGGCTCCGCAGATGCGGGGCCTTTTCGGTATCTTGCGGGAGTCTAGAACAGCAGTCCTGCGCCGATGGAGAAGGTGTTGGAGTGGATTTCCTGCTCCGGGATGAGGCGGCTCATACCGAGCGCGTAGCTCACCCGGATCTGCACGGCCTCGGCGATGGTCACGGCCGCGCCGAAACCCCATTGGAGGTTCACGCGCGTGAGCCGGTGCGCATTCGTGTCCAAGGATCCCTTGAGCGTGTAGAAGTAATCGTCCTGGAAAAGGTTGCCGATGATGCCGACGTTGAACTCGGGCCCCGTGAAGATCGAGGCGGTGGCGCCTTCCGTGATGTTGAAGGTGTACTTCACGTCAAGCGGCATGTTCAGGTAATGCATCTTGATATACTTGGGCTGCGCGTTGGCGTCGTTGCGTCCGGATTGATACACGAAGCGGAGACCCGGCTCGAAAGTCAATCCCGCCAGTGCGGAGAAGTAGAATTCGTGGCTGATACCGGCGTAGAAGCCTCTCAGGTGATGATCGATGAGAAAATCCGAGCAGTCTTCCCCGCGGAAAGCGGTGGTGGTGTAGCCGAAACCGGCGTTCCAGGACTGTTGTGCGAAAGCGATCGAGCCGCACAGCAGGGCGGCTGAGAGCAGGAGAATCTTGACTATTTTCACGTTTCGGTCGTTTTGTTCCAATCGCAAAAATACGAAAAAAATGTATTTTTGCAGCTATGCCGTCATTTTCTGACACCATCCTGGCCTGGTACGACAGCTGCGGGCGTGACCTGCCCTGGCGCCGTACGCGGGACCCGTATGCCATCTGGCTGAGCGAAATCATTCTCCAGCAGACCCGTATCGCGCAGGGCCAGGCATACTGGGAGCGCTTCCTGGCCGCTTTCCCGGACGTGCAGGCGCTTGCCGCGGCCAGTGAGGACGAGGTGCTGCGCCTCTGGCAGGGGCTCGGCTACTACAGCCGGGCGCGCAACCTGCATCAGGCCGCCCGGCAGATCGCCGCGGCGGGGCGTTTTCCGGACACCCTGGCCGGAATCCGGGCGCTGAAGGGGGTCGGGGACTACACGGCGGCGGCCATCGGCTCCATCGCCTTCGGCCTGCCTGCGGCCGTGGTGGACGGCAATGTGTACCGCGTGCTCGCGCGGCATTTCGGCATCGTGACGCCCGTCGGCTCCACCGCCGCGAAGAAGGAATTCACCGCCCTGGCGCAGTCGCTGCTTCCGCCGGACCGGCCGGGCGATTTCAACCAGGGGATGATGGATTTCGGCGCCCTGCAGTGTACGCCCGCCGCGCCGGACTGCGCGCTCTGCCCGCTGGCCGCCACCTGCGCCGCCCTGGCCACCGGGCGGGTGGATACCCTGCCGGTGCGGGAGAAGGGCCCAGAGGTGCTCGAGCGCCGCTTCGACTATGTCTATGTGCGCTTCCGCGGCCGCACCGCCATCCGCAAGCGTCCTGTCGGTGACATCTGGGCCGGCCTCTGGGAACCGTTGGTCGCAGACCAACGGTTCCAGGGCTTCGCCGATGACGGGGGAAGGATCCCCCGAAACCCCCTCGGTCGCTCCGCTCCGACTGCCTCCAACCTACTTCCGGATGACGCAGTGCTGCTCAAATCCGGCGTCAAGCATCAACTCACCCACCGGACGCTGATTGTCGATTTCTACCTTTGGGAGCCGGCCGAGGAGCCGACGCTACCGGAAGGCTACCTCTGGATCGACGAAACGGAGCTTGACCGTTACGCCAAACCCCGTCTGTTTGAACATTTGCTGGAAAGCCTTCCCTAGATCCGCAGGATTTCGTCGGCACGCGCGGTGATGGCGTCGCGGTGGGAGATGAAGAGCAGCGTGCGGGTGCCGTGGAAACGGGTGTAGAGGCGGTCGAGCAGGGCGGCCTCCGTCTCGGCGTCGAGTGCCGAGGTGGCCTCGTCGAGGATCAGGATGCCGCCGTCGCGCAGCAGGGCGCGGGCGATGGCAATGCGCTGGCACTGCCCCTCGCTGAGTCCGCTGCCGGTCTCGCCGCAAGGCGTGTCCAGTCCGCCGGGCAGATCGAATACGAAATCCGCGACCGCGGTGTGCAGGGCGTCGCGCAGGTCCTCTTCCGAGGCGTCGGCGCGCGCGAGCAGCAGGTTCTCGCGGATGGTCCCGCTGAGCAGGGAATTCCCCTGCGGGACATAGCGGAAGTTGCCGCGCAACGCGGGCCCGACAGGGTGTTCGCCGTCGGCGTCATAGAGCGTGACGCTGCCTTCCGTGGGTTTCAGCAGGCCCAGCACCAGGCGACTGAGCGTGCTTTTGCCGGCACCGGTGGGCCCCATGATGACGGTCAGCGATCCCGGTGTGAAATCGTGGTTGAAGGCAGTGAGGATGCGCTCGTCCGGCTGGTCGGGGTAGGCGAAATTCAGGTCCGTGCAACGGACGCCGGGGGCGTCGCCCAGGGTCACGGCGGCTTCGTCGGACTCCTGCTCCAGCGCCTGCAGGTCCATCAAGCGCTCCACGGAAGTGGAGGCGTGGATGAAAGCGGGCACCTGGCGGGCCAGTTCGGCGATGGGCCGCTGCACCTGTCCCACAAGTTGCAGGAAGGCGGTCATCATACCGTAGGTCACGGCCCCGCTCTTGATGCCCAGCACACCCCAGAGGAAGGCGGCGGCATAGCCGCTCATAAAACCGAAAATCATGAATCCGCGCGCGACGGCGTTGTAGCGGATGCGCGTGACTGTCTGGTCCTGCAGGTCTTTCTGCAGTATGCCCATGCGCGTCAGGACGCGCTCCGCGCCGATGAGCGTCAGCACCACGAGGCGCTTCTGCAGATTCTCCTGCATCAGCTGCTGCACCTCCGCGTCCTGCTTGCGGATGCGTTCGGTCAGGGCGCGCAGCTTGCGGAAGAACAGGCGCGAGCCCAGCAGGGCGGCGACCATCAGGACGACCAGCACCCACAGCAGGTTCGGCGCCATCATCATCAGGTAGGTGGAGGCGGCGACCAGCTGCACGGCGGTGATCAGCACTTCCGGGATGCGTGAGCACATCAGTTCGGTGATCACGCGCACGTCCTCCTGAAGGCGGTTGACGGCGTCGCCGCTGCGATAGGTCTCCCGTCCGCTCCAGGTGCTGTGCAGCACGCGGGCGAAGGTGTCGCGCCGCAGGTCGTTGCCGGTGCGGACGCTGTTGTAGCTTTCCCAGGCCGAGGCGGCCACGCTGCAGATCAGCTGGATCAGCATGATGCCCAGCAGGATGCCGATGTTCAGCGGAAGCGGTGCGTCCAGCTCGCCCGTGGCGATGTCCACGAGACGCTTGCAGATCCATACAAAGGCGAGCGAAGCCGCGATGCGGACCAGTCCGATGAGTACGCTCAGCAGGATCCGTCCCCGGACGGGGCGGATCATCGGGCGCAGGCCCCGGATAATCTGGCGCAGCGGGATCATGGGAGCTTATTCCGTTACCAGTCCGGCCTGGCGCCAGCGGTCCAGCAGCTTTTCCACGTCCACGCGCGCCTGCGCCGGGTCCACGTCGTAACGCGCGGTCAGGAGCGAGACCATATCCTCCGGGGTGAATTCCCGGCCCTGGATCTGCTCCCACAGGTAGGCGGCCGTGGCGTTCATGGACACCACCTTGCTGAAATCGACCCGGGAGAGCCCTTCTCCCGTGACGATGAAATCGCGGCCCAGCGGCCGCAGCACCAGTCCTTCAATCAGTCTCATATTCGAAAAGGTATCTGTCCGGCAAAGATAAAGATAATTCCGCATTTTCTCTCCCGGACGTCCGGGATTGCGTATCGCAAAAATAATTGCTAACTTTGTACGATATCGAAATAACTAATTAAAACATACAACAAGATGGCAAATTCAATCAGCGTTCTCAATCACGCAGCAGACAACATCCGCATCCTGGCGGCCAGTGCAGTCGAAAAGGCCAAGTCCGGACATCCGGGCGGTGCCATGGGCGGTGCAGACTTCATCAACGTCCTCTACAGCGAATACCTGACCTACGACCCCGCGAACCCCACCTGGGCCGGTCGCGACCGCTTCTTCCTGGATCCGGGCCATATGGCTCCGATGCTCTATAGCCAGCTGTGCCTGTCCGGCAAGTTCAGTCTTGACGAGCTGGCCAACCTCCGTCAGTGGGGCTCCCCGACCACGGGTCACCCGGAGTTCGATATCGTCCGCGGCATTGAGAATACTTCCGGTCCGCTCGGCCAGGGCCACGCCTACGCCGTCGGCGCCGCCATCGCTGCCAAGTTCCTGGCCGCCCACACGGGCAACCCTTCCTTCGCCAAGGAGACCATCTACGCCTACATCTCCGACGGTGGCGTGCAGGAGGAGATCTCCCAGGGTGCTGCCCGCATCGCCGGCACGCTGGGTCTGGACAACCTCATCATGTTCTACGACTCCAACGACATCCAGCTCTCCACGGAGACCAAGGTCGTCATGAACGAGGATACGGCCGCCAAGTACCGCGCCCTCGGCTGGGACGTGCAGGAGATCAACGGCAACGACGCCGCGCAGATCCGCGCCGCCATCGAGAAGGCCAAGGCCGTGAAGGGCAAGCCGGCCCTCATCATCGGCAAGTGCATCATGGGCAAGGGCGCCCTCAAGGAGGACGGCTCCAGCTACGAGCGCAACTGCAAGACCCACGGCGCCCCGCTGGGCGGCGACGCCTACAAGAATACCGTCAAGAACCTGGGCGGCGATCCGGAGAATCCTTTCCAGATCTTCGACGACGTCAAGGAGCTCTACGCCAAGCGTGCCGAGGAGCTGAAGAAGATCGCCGCCGAGCGCTATGCCGAGGAGAAGGCCTGGGCCTCCGCCAACCCGGAGAAGGCCGCCCTGCAGGCTGAGTGGTTCAGCGGCAAGGCCCCGAAGATCGACTGGAGCAAGTGCGTCCAGAAGGACAACGACGCCACGCGTTCCGCCAGCGCCGCCTGCCTCGGCGTGCTGGCCGAGCAGGTGCCGAACATGATCTGCGCCTCCGCCGACCTGTCCAACTCCGACAAGACCGACGGTTTCCTCAAGAAGACCACCGCCTTCCAGGCCGGCGACTTCAGCGGCGCCTTCTTCCAGGCCGGTGTCGCCGAGCTCACGATGGCCTGCTGCTGCATCGGTATGGCCCTCCACGGCGGCGTCATCCCCGCCTGCGGCACCTTCTTCGTCTTCTCCGACTACATGAAGCCGGCCGTCCGCATGGCTGCGCTGATGGAGCTCCCGGTCAAGTTCATCTGGACCCACGACGCTTTCCGCGTGGGCGAGGACGGCCCGACCCACGAGCCCGTCGAGCAGGAGGCCCAGATCCGCCTGATGGAGAAGCTCAAGAACCATCACGGCAAGAACTCCGTCCTGGTGCTGCGTCCCGCCGACGCCAAGGAGACCACCGAGGCCTGGGCGCTCGCCATGGCCAACACCGCCACGCCGACGGCCCTCATCTTCTCCCGCCAGAATATCGCCAACCTCCCCGAGGGCAACGACTACAGCCAGGCTGCCAAGGGTGGCTACATCGTGGCCGGTTCCGACCCGAACCCGGACGTCATCCTCGTGGCTTCCGGCTCCGAAGTTTCCACCCTGGAGGCCGGTGCCAAGCTGCTCCGCGCCGACGGCAAGAAGGTGCGCGTGGTCAGCGTCCCGTCCGAGGGCCTGTTCCGCCAGCAGAGCAAGGAGTACCAGCAGAGCGTCCTGCCCACGGGCGTGAAGAAGTTCGGCATGACCGCCGGCCTGCCTGTCACCCTGCAGGGCCTCGTTCCCGAGGCGGAAGGCACCGTCTGGGGCCTGGAGTCCTTCGGTTTCTCCGCTCCGTACAAGGTGCTCGACGAGAAGCTCGGCTACACCGCCGAGAATGTGTACGCACAGGTGAACAAGCTCTTCTAGGCCGATGCAGCACATTCGGAACTTCTGCATTATCGCGCACATCGACCACGGGAAAAGCACCCTGGCGGACCGCCTGCTGGAGTTGACCCAGACGCTCGCCTCGCGCGATATGGAGAACCAGGTCCTGGACGACATGGACCTGGAGAAGGAGAAGGGCATCACCATCAAGAGCCACGCCATCCAGATGGTCCACCAGTATCACGGGGAGGCCTACAAGCTCAACCTCATCGATACCCCGGGCCACGTGGACTTCTCCTATGAAGTTTCGAGAAGCATCGCATCCTGCGAAGGAGCACTGCTGGTCGTGGACGCCTCGCAGGGCGTCCAGGCCCAGACCATATCCAATCTTTACATGGCCATCGACCACGGCCTGGAGATCATTCCTGTCCTGAACAAGATCGACATGGAGTCCGCCCAGGTGGAGGTCGTGACCGACGAGATCTGTGACCTCCTCGGCTGCAAACCCGAGGAGGTCTTCAAGGTCTCCGCACGCACGGGAAAAGGCGTGGCGCCCATTCTGGACGCCATCGTGGAGCGGATTCCCGCGCCGCAGGGCGACCCGAAAGGACCGCTCCAGGCGCTCATCTTCGACTCCGTGTTCAACTCTTTCCGCGGCGTGATCGCCTACTTCAAGGTCAAGAACGGTTCCATCCGCAAGGGCGACAAGGTGAAGTTCTTCGCCACTGGGATGGACTACGAGGTCGAGGAAGTGGGCATCCTGAAGATGAAGCTCGTCCCCACGGCCGAGATCGGCTGCGGGGATGTGGGCTACGTCATCACCGGCATCAAGAGTGCCACCGAGGTGAAGGTGGGCGACACCATCACCCACGTTTCGAACCCCTGCGCGCAGGCCATCGCCGGCTTCGAGGAAGTCAAGCCCATGGTCTTCGCGGGTATGTATCCCGTGCAGGCCGACAAGTTCGAGGAGTTGCGCGCCGTGCTGGAGAAGTTCCAGCTCAACGACGCCTCCTTCGTCTATGAGCCGGAGAGCTCGCTGGCGCTGGGCAGCGGTTTTCGCTGCGGTTTCCTGGGGCTGCTGCACCTCGAGATCGTGCAGGAGCGGCTGTTCCGCGAGTTCGACATGGACGTGATCACCACCGTGCCGAACGTTTCGTACAAGGTGTACACGACGCAGGGCGAGGTGGTGGACGTGCACAATCCTTCCGGTCTGCCGCCGCAGACGCTCATCGACCACATCGAGGAGCCATACATCCGGGCACAGATCATCTCCAAGTCCGAGTTCTTCGGGCCCATCATGAAGCTTTGCCTGGACCGCCGTGGCACCCTCATCGGGCAGCACTACATCACGGCGGACCGCGTGGAGCTGACCTACGACATGCCGTTGTCGGAGATCGTGTTCGACTTCTACGACAAGTTGAAGACCATCTCCAAGGGTTACGCTTCGTTCGACTACCACGTGATGGATTTCCGGCCGGCGAAGCTCGTGCGGCTGGACATCCTGCTGAACGGGGAGCCGGCCGATGCGTTGTCCACGCTGATCCACGAGGACAATGCCTATACTTTCGGGCGCAAGATGTGCGAGAAGCTGAAGGATCTGATCCCGCGCCAGCAGTTCGATATTCCCATCCAGGCGGCCATCGGGGCCAAGATCATCGCGCGTGAGACGGTGAAGCAGGTGCGGAAGGACGTGACGGCGAAGTGCTACGGCGGCGACGTGACGCGTAAGCGGAAGTTGTTGGAGAAGCAGAAGGAGGGTAAGAAGCGGATGCGGCAGATCGGTACGGTGCAGGTGCCGCAGAGCGCGTTCATGGCGGTTCTCAAACTCGATTCCTAGTTTTTCATGGTCCGACATTTCCAGGTTGCGGGTCTTGTTTTCTCGCTGGATTTGCCGGATGGTTTCCCGGCAGCCGATCGGCTGCACAACTACGACCCTTTCGAGGCTGCTGCCGGAGACGCCGTTCTGTTCAAGCTGGAAATAACCAACCAGCTCCCGGCGGAGCGGGGGGAGGTGCTGATGCGGAGTGCGGAGCAGACGGGGGAGCCGGTGGTGGGGTTCTATCGGAGCGGGGAGGGGTATCTGGCGGAGTTCGCGCCGAGCCCGTCGGCTCCGGTGTGCGGGGTGCTGGAGATGAGCGGGGATTTCCGTGAGGGGAGACTTTTTGCCGAGGGGAGTGCGGCCGATCAGGCGTTTGCCGTGAACAATGCGCTGATGCTGCTGTTTGCTTTCGCTTCGGCGCCGTACGCCGCCCTGGAGATGCATGCCTCCGTGGTAACCCGCGGCGGGCGCGGCTTCCTCTTCCTCGGCCGGAGCGGCACCGGCAAGAGCACCCACAGCCGCCTGTGGCTGGAACATATTTCCGGGACGGAGCTCCTCAACGACGATAATCCGGTGCTGCGTATCGTGGACGGCGTCGCCCGCGTCTTTGGTTCGCCCTGGAGCGGCAAGACGCCCTGCTACAAGGCACAGGACGCTACCGTGGGGGCCATCGTGCGTCTGCACCAGGCACCCTTCAACCGCATCACCCGCTTCGCCACCGTGCAGGCCTACGCCTCCGTGATGGCGTCCTGCTCGGGATTCCGCCCCATCCGGGCGCTGGCCGACGCGCAGCACGAGACCCTCTCGCAGATCGCGCAGCAGGTGCCCTGCTATCAATTGGAATGTCTGCCGGACGAGGCGGCCGCCCGGCTCTGTCAGG
This sequence comes from Bacteroidales bacterium, assembly GCA_017960585.1. GTDB lineage: Bacteria > Bacteroidota > Bacteroidia > Bacteroidales > UBA932 > Cryptobacteroides. The sequence continues at coordinate 15,614 of JAGCYX010000055.1, read as the reverse complement.
AAACGGTCGATGGATAAGCGCGCGATCCCCAATGAACTCCTCCTCGGGGAGGTGGCGGCCGTCCTGCACGAAGGCCGCGAGGCCGTGATCATCCCCACGGGCAACAGCATGCTGCCCTTCATCCGGGGCGGCGTGGACCGCGTCGTGCTGAGCCCGCGCCGGGACGCCGCCGTGGGCGACGCCGTCCTGGTCCGGATCGGCGAGCGCTACCTGCTGCACCGCATCATCGCCCGCGAGGGCGACGCCCTCACCCTGATGGGCGATGGAAATTTAGTCGGCACGGAATCTTGCACCGTCGCCGACGTGCTCGGCACCGTGACGGAGATCCTCCGTCCCGACGGTCGCCGCCGCAGCCCCGGCAAGGCCCGCCTCTGGCGCGCCCTCAAACCCATTCGGCGATATCTGCTGGGGATTTATCGGCGATTGGCCCGGGTTTAATCGCCTTTCCCTCCTAATTCCATTCCGTCTTGCGCCACCCTGTCATCAATGTCCCTGTCTGTCGGACATTGACGACACTTTTATAGGTTTTTCGCTTTCAATGTCCGAGTTTTCGGGACATTGAATGCAGGACAGATGAAATTAAACGTTTAATATTCAGAGTTGCTGCGTCCTGCTCTTGCATGGTATAGGCAAAGTCTTATCTTTGCATAAAAACGAACAACTATGGTTAAACTTGTTTTTACTCTTGTTTCTACGAATCATCTGGAAGGCCGTCTCTGGTTCCGGGATGATGACGACTTCAAAGTTGGGATGAACTATGTCGCTATCCTATCCGCTATCCTCAATATCAAGGTCGTAGCTTTCATCTTGATGTCCAACCACGTTCATTTTATCTTGGAGGGAACCCGGGAAAATGCTCTCATGTTTATTACGGAGTTCAAGCGCCGCTACAGTAAGTATTATCAGCAAAAGTATGGCATCAGGGAGTTCTTGCGTAATAATGATGTGGATATCCGTCCTGTAGAACTGGAAGGAGAGTCGTTGGAACGCGCCATTGCGTATGTGCAAATGAACTGCGTTGCTGCGAACATCTGCATGCACCCATCGCAATATATCTGGGGGACTGGTCAATCTTTTTTCAATCCGAACCAACCGGAAGGGGAATATCTCTTGGAACTATCCCGCAGGGCCCAGATGAAGATTTTGCACAGTAACGTGAAACCACCCAAGTCCTTCCGATTGACAGATAAAGGGTATGTCGATCCTGCCTCCTATGTTAATGTGGAATTCGTGGAACGATTGTTCCGGACTCCGAGCCGTTTCAATTATTTTCTGCACAACTCCTCAAAAGCAAAAGTTCGGTTGGAGGAAGGCGCCTTGCCCGCTTTCCGGGATCAAAGCATTCTGGCTGCGACCCCGGATCTCTGTCGGTCCTTGTTCAGGACGAATAGTGTGCAAGAGTTGACAGAGGGACAAATGGGAGAATTGTTGAGGCAACTCAGATTCCGGTTCAGCGCAGATGTTGCCCAATTGTCACGCGTCCTGGAAATCCCGTATGAAAAGGCGGCAGGTCTATTAGATTCCCTATAGAGGCGTTACCCTGTCGTCAATGTCCATCAGACAGGGACATTGACAGCACTTTTGCCGGTTTTCCGCTTTCAATGTCCGTGTTTTCGGGACATTGACGACACCCAGGGGCGATTTACCGTGTCATGCGGACGACGATCGACAGCGGCAGGGCTTTGTCGAACTTGTCGTTGAGGGCGAGTTCGCCGCTCTCGACCTGTCCGACGCGCATGGCCTGGCGGAGCACCGTCTCGCCCAGCAGGGCGGAATAGCCGTTGCTGTAGAGATTGAGAACCAGGAAGGCGTCCTGCGGCGCGAGGATTTCCCCGACGCTGCGGAGCATCTCGAACAGGCACTCGTCCAGCTTCCATTTCTCGCCGTCCGGGCCGTGCCCGTAGGCGGGCGGATCCAGGAGGATGCCGTCGTAGCGGTTGCCGCGGCGCGCCTCGCGCCGGGCGAATTTCATCGCATCCTCCACCACCCAGCGGATGCCGTCCAGGCCGCTGTTCTCCATGTTGCCGCGCGCCCAGGTGACGACCTGACGGACGGAGTCCAGGTGGGTCACGTCGGCGCCGGCGGCCTTGGCGGCGAGCGACGCCGCGCCGGTGTAGGCGAAAAGGTTCAGCACGCGGGGCGTGCGGCCTTTCGCCGCGAGCGCGCGGGTCTGGCGGTAGATCCAGTCCCAGTTGGGCGCCTGCTCCGGGAACACGCCGACATGTTTGAACGAGGTCAAACCGAGCCTTAAATCCATCTTCAGACCTTCTTCATTGGCATAGCGGATGTGCCACTGGTCGTCCATCTTCTTGAGACGGTTCCAGGTGCCGCTGTCCTCCTTGCCGGCCTTGCCGAAACCGGCGCCGGGCGTGAAGGTCGTATGCGCCAGCCGGCGCCACTCGGCGTCGGGCAGGGACTTGTCCCAGAGCGCCTTGGGCTCGGGACGCGCCAGCACGTAGGCGCCGAAGCGCTCGAGCTTCTCGCCCGCGCCGCTGTCCAGCAGCTCGTAGTCGGTCCAGGAAGAGGAAGGGAATTCTGCCATGGCTTATGATTCTTCCAGCGCTTCGGAGGCCTTGTCCACGAGGGCCACGAGGCCGTCGGTGAGCTGTTTGGAGAGATCCGTGTCGCCGCCCGATTTCATCACGTCGGCCAGGAAGTAGATGTACTGCCCCACGATCTCGAACTCCTCGCGGGCCCAGTCATAGAACTCGATGTAGAACTTGGCGCTCTTCAGGAGTTCCGAACCGAGCTGCGTGGCGAGCGCGCGGGCCTTGTCCGGCTGGCCGAGCAGGTAGTAGTCCTCGATCATCGAGATGACCATATAGTCATTGCCCGAGAAGCCCAGGGGCACGGTTTCCACCGGATAGTGCTGCATGGTGTCATTAGCCATATCCACCATCTCCAGCGCCCGCACGGGCTCGCCGGCCCGGATGAAGGCGTCGGCGCAGGTCACGAACAGGCTGCGGATGGACATCACGCCGAGGTGCGTGTACATATTCTGGTAGTCGATGAAGTAATCGTCGCTTGCAACGGCGTCGAAACTGTAAACCTGCGTCATCAGGCGGTACAGCTCGTCCGTGTCCACGAAGCCCGCCTCGGCGGTGGTGGTCTTGTTCTTGATCGGGACGAACTTGTATGAGTAGCCCGTGTATTCGAGGTACTCCTTGATGCCGACGTTCAGGTCGCCGCCCATGTTGAGGAAGTGCAGCGGACGGTCCCACTCATAGCCCGACAGCAGGTCGAGCAGGAAGAGCTCGGGCTTGCTGAGGTACTCCTTGTCCTTCGAGATCGTGAGCACGATCGAATCGGGGATCTGCGCGGCGTACTTCTCGTCCAGGATGCCGGATTTGATCACGTTCTCGCGGTTCACCGGCAGGACGATCTTGCGCGAAGGGATGTAGTCCACCTTGCGGCCGCTGGTCATCGGCGCCTTGATCTGCGGGTGCTTGAACACGGCCATCACGTCCTGGATGGACATCGCGATCTCCTGCGTGTCGTAGATGGGGATCCACTCGTTGGTTCCGTAGAGATACTGCTCCGGGCCCACCGTGATCGGCAGCGGGGCGGACTTGTTGCACGCCCACTTCATCTGGTCGATGTGCCAGTCGGTGCCGAGCAGCGAGGTGTTGCAGATGCGCACGTCCGTGCGAACATCCTCCACCTCCTGGGCGTACCAGAGCGGGAAAGTGTCGTTGTCGCCGTGGGTCACGAGAATGCCGTTCTGCCCCACGGAATTGAGGTAGTTACGCGCCATCTCCACCGCCGTGCGGCGGTTGGAGCGATCGTGGTCGTCCCAGTTCTGCGCGGCCATCTCCACGGGCACGAGCAGGCAGAGGCCGGTCAGCGCGCCGGCGGTCACGAAGCCGCCGCGGCCCTTGCGGGCATCGTCGATCCAGCTGAAGAGCGCCGCCACGGCGAGTCCCGCCCAGGCGCTGAAGAAATAGAAAGAACCCGCGTACGCGTAGTCGCGCTCGCGCACCTGATACGGCGGCTGGTTGAGGTAGATCACGATGGCGATGCCCGTCATGAAGAACATCAGGAAGGTCAGCCAGCAGCCGCGCTTGTCGCGGTCGAACTGGAAGAAGAGGCCCAGCAGGCCGAGCAGGAGCGGCAGGAAGTAATAGTGGTTCTTGCCCTTGTCGCCCGCGAGTGTGTCGGGAGCGTCCACCTGGTCGCCCAGTCGGGCGTCATCGATGAACCTGATGCCGCTCTCCCAGTTGCCGTGGAAGATGTCGCCCGGATTGGGGGCATGGATCTGGTTCTGGCGGCCGGCGAAATTCCACATGAAATAGCGCCAGTACATCCAGTTCAGCTGGTAGTCGAAGAAATAGTAGAGGTTGGTGCCGAAGGACGGCTTGCGGGCCGTGGCGCCGGGGACGCGCTGGCCCTTTCCGTTCGTGTAGGTCTCGTAGAACTCCTCGTAGCTCCCGTCCGGGCTTGTGCTCCACATACGCGGGAAGAGCATCTTGCCGGAGGCCTTGTAGCGCGCGTCGATCGGGCCCTCGACCTTCTTGTACTTGCCGTCGAGCGGAGCCCAGTAGGTCGTGGTCTTGAGGTCGTAGGGGGCGCCGTAGTACTGCCCGTAGAGGAGCGGCGTGGAGCCGTACTGCTCGCGGGACAGGTAGCGCACGAGGGTAAAGGCGTTGTCGGGCTGGTACTCGTTGGTCGGCGTCTTGGCGCAGGAGCGGATGATGTCGATGCTGAACACGGAGAAGCCGATGACGATGGTCGTCGTGCAGAGCAGCACCGTGTTGAGGAAGACCTTCTCCCGCTTCAGCGTGCGGAAGAGACCCCAGAAGAGCAGGCCCAGCAGCGCGGCGAGGAAGAAGGCGGCGCCGGTATTATAGGGCAGCCCCAGGGTGTTGACGAAGAAGAGGTCGAAATACGCCGCCAGCTTGGGCAGGTACGGGATGAACAGGAAGACCAGCAGGCCCAGGATCACCACGCCCACGCCGAAGATCTTGACCAGCTCCCAGAAGGTGAACGGCTTGTCCTCGCGCTGCCGGTAGTAGTACATGAACACCAGGGCCGGGATGGCGAGCAGGTTGAGCAGGTGTACGCCGATGCTGAGGCCCATCAGAAAGGCGATCAGCACGATCCAGCGCAGGGCGTGCGGCTCGTCGGCGCGGTCATACCAGACCGTCATCAGCCAGAACACCACGGCCGTGAAAAGCGACGACATCGCGTATACTTCGCCCTCGACAGCGGAGAACCAGAAGGTGTCCGAGAAGGCGTACACCAGGGCGCCGACGAGGCCGGAGCCGAAGATGGCGACGGCCTGCGCGGAGCTGTAGCTGCCATCGGCGGCCGGGCGCACCAGGCGCTTGGCCAGCCAGACGACGGTCAGGTACAGGAAGAAGATCGTCGCGGCGGAGCACAGCGCACTCATCGCGTTGACGAGAATCGCCGCGTGCATATTGTCGCCGAACAGGGTGAAGATGCGAGCGAAGAGCTGGAATACCGGGTTTCCCGGCGGGTGCCCCACTTCGAGTTTATAGGAGGATGCGATGAACTCGCCGCAATCCCAGAAGGAGGCGGAGGGTTCTATGGTCAGCAGATAGGTGACGGCTGAGACCACGAAGGCGGCCGCCGCACAGATCCGGTTCCATAAGGTAAATCTCTTCTCTGTCATAATCTACAAATGTACAACTAAAAATCTGTATCTTTGCAAAAATTATCCCACCGATGGCACAACAGGACTGGAAAAGCCGTTTGGGCGTGGTATATTCCACCAACCCGGACTTTCAATATGAGACGGCGCACGACGCCGCCGAGGCGGACACGCTTCCGCCCGAAAAGCAGCGCCTGATCGTCCGCATCGACCGGCGCCGCCGCGCCGGCAAGCAGGTCACGCTCGTGGACGGATTTGTCGGCCGTGAGGCCGATCTCGCCGCCCTCGCCAAGACGCTCAAGACCCGCTGCGGCGTGGGAGGAACCGTGGAGGAGGGGCAGATCCTCATCCAGGGCGACCTGCGCGACAAACTCATCACCCTGCTGGGCGGCATGGGCTATCAGGTCAAGCGCGGCAACTAAGCGATGGAAGAGGTCTTCAAGAGTGGAACCCTCGTGATGTCCACCAGTCCGATCGAAGGGCTGGCGGCGGATCCGCGCTGGAGCGACCTCCCGAGCAACTGCATCCTTGCCGTCGTGGCGGTCTGCCTGCTGATTCTCAGCCTGCGCAGCGTTTTCCGCCTGATTCCCCATCTACTCTATTGCTATGACCGTTCGCGCGGCGCCGAAGCCCTCGAACACAGCCTCGGCACCGCACGCATGCGCAACCTGCTTGCCCTGGCCAACCTGCTGCCTTTCTGCCTGATCCTCGACCGTTTCGAGGTGATGCGTCCCGCCCTCTGGGATACCATACCGCCGGTCTGGAGCGCTCCTGCGACCGTCGGTCTCATCGCCGTTTTCCTGATCGTCCGGGGCATCTTCCACCTCATCCTGCGGCCGCGCCGGGCCAACCGGGAGGTCGCCGCGACGCTGCAGCACAATCTCTACAACTACCTTCCGCTGGTGCTCCCGCTGATGCTCCTGACCACGGCCGTCGTGCTGTTCACCGGCCTGGACGAAGAGCTGGCGCGCACCCTGTTTCGCGGGGAAATTGCAGTAGCCTGGGGCTTCGCAACTTTACGCAGCGGTCAAATTTTAGGCGCGCATTGTGCTGGATTCTCAACATTTTTGTATCTTTGCGGGCTTGAAATTTTGCCGGCTGCTTTGTTAGTCGCAGTTGTAGTGTTATTTTGATCATTTTTGCAGCAAGATGAAGATCCTGATATCCCAGCAAGTCCCGTCCAATCTCGCGCCTTACGAGATTCTGCAGAGCCGCTTCGGGGCCGAGCTGACCTTCCAGCCGTTCTTCCTCATCGAACCGCTCTCCGCCAAGGAATTCCGGGCGGAGCATATCAATCTCCCCGACTATACCGCCATCGTCTTTTCCTCGCGCCACGCCATCGACGCCTACTTCAAACTGTGCGACGAGATGCGCTTCAAGGTGCCCGAGACGATGAAATACTTCTGCTCCACGGAAGCTGTCGCGATGTACCTGCAGAAGCATATCGTTTACCGCAAGCGCAAGATTTTCTACGGCTCCGGCTCCCCGGCGTCCATCATTGCGCTCGTCACCGCCAAGCACAAGGGCGAGAAATTCCTCATCGCAACGACCGAAGGCTCCGACATCACTCCGATGACGACCCTGTTCACGACCGCCAAGCTGGACTACACCGTGGGTGTGCTCGTCAAACCGGTCCCGCAGGACCTCAAGGAGGTGGATCCCGCCGGCTTCGACATCGCCGTGCTGTGCAACCCGGCCGACGTGGTGTCGCTGCGCTCGAACTATCCTGAGTTCCAGCAGGGTTCGCTCAAATTCATCTCGTTCGGCAAGGCCGTGGTCAAGGCCATGGAGGAAGCCGGCTACGAGATCGCACTCAAGGCCCCCACGCCGGAGGCCACTTCCATCAGCAAGGCTGTCGAGCTCTATCTCCAATCCGTCCGCTAGATGACCGCTCCGCAAAGCCATACCCTCTCCAAGGAGGAGCGGCTGTGCGGGAAGACGACTGTCGCCGCACTCATTTCCTCCGGGAAATGGGGCAGCACGCCGCATCTGCGTTTCTGCTGGTCGGCCGGACACGACACCGGCCTCAACCGCCTGATGGTGTCCGTGCCCAAGAAATTCTTCAAGCGCGCCGTCAAGCGCAATCTGCTCAAGCGCCGCCTGCGCGAGGCCTACCGCCTGCAGAAGGAACTGCTCGGCGCCACCGGCATCGACCTGCTGCTGGCCTACGCCCATCCGGAGATCGCCGACTTCGCCACGCTCTACGCGGAGGTCACGGAGATTCTTCAGCGCATCTCCTCCCGTCTTCCCGGCTCTGATAGTAGTCATTCCGGACTTGACCCGGAATCTCAATCCGCTGAGCAATGACCGCCGGCACCGTCATCAAGCGGATCCTCTCCGCCCCCTTCATCCTGCTGATCAAATTCTATCAGCTCTGCATCTCCCCGCTTAAGCCGCCGAGCTGCCGCTTCACCCCCACCTGCTCGCAGTACGCCCTCGAGGCCTTCCGCAAGTACGGCCCCCTCAAGGGCTTCTGGCTCAGCCTGAAGCGCATTCTCCGCTGCCACCCGTGGGGTGGTTCCGGTTACGATCCGGTGCCGTAGTCGGCATCCGACCGCTGGTGTGTCGTCAATGTCCCGAAAACCGGGACATTAAATGCAAAAAACCGGCAAAAGTGCTGTCAATGTCCCTGTCTGATGGACATTGACGACACTTGCATTTCATGGCCTCGAATTTTTAGATTGGCCACATTAATGATCGCGTCAAATAATGTTCGCTATTTTCATTTCTTTGTACAGACCATTGACGATATCGCAAATATGTTGCAGGAAAACCCCTTTGTCTTGAGCGATTTCTGCAAGATCGTTTATAGTCCAATCTTTATGATTATCAAGGTAACACCAGCCATATCTCCAATCATCATTTCCGCCGTAGAGTCCCGGAAGTAGTTGCCTCTCTGGCCTGTCATCCCTTGTATCAACGATGCCATAGTAGAAAGAATTGCGGCCTTGGTGCTCGTATTCGAAAACAATTTTAAGATTGGGGGCTAATGTGAATTCCAGACGCCCCCAAGGACTCTTCATCCAGAAACGATTATTAATCGAGAATCCCATTCCTCGAGCCTTTGCGTATTCTCTCAAAGGGATAAACAGTGAATTCTCAAGAATTACCTTTTCCCATTCATCTTGGGCATTGATTATGGCTGCAACGCCTTCTGGCTCGTGTACCATTGCTTCTACGAGTTCTTTTTTGCTGCCTTTGTTCATTGTATCTCTCGTCAATTGTTTAATGTGTAGCTCATATTGAATCAATGTTTCTCGCAAGAAAGGCTTGTCATAAACTTCTCTGATGCAATCCTCAATCCATTTTAGTACTGTGGACTGATAAGAGATCGGGGTGTATTTAACACCATTCGCGCTCTTATCTTTTGCTTCGTGTCCGTCGAGAGTCAGATACAATATAAGGAACTGTTTAAGACTAGATTTGTTGTTTGCATATTCAGCATATCGCATCAACTGGGCATCTTGATCATCCGCGTAGAGTTTATTCTCAATGATTATCGCATTGCCGGTCATGTCATCGATGAATATGTCCAGACGTCCATTTTCAATAGCATATTCCGTTGCAACAAGCGCTTTGTTGGTATGAAACACTTGTGAGAGAGGTTCATCAATGGTCTTTAGGAATAAGCGAAGAAACAAATCCTCTTGGCCGTGTGAACCTGTCGGGTTAAGCAATTCAGAAAGGATGGCTGAATGGAGGTTCTCGTAGTGATCTACTTTACACAAGCGGAACACATTAAACTCTTCTCCACGTTGGAGTGCTTCACTCTTTATGGCATTTTCTCGTTCAGCAATAAGCGATGCTTTGCGAAGAAGATTAGTAATAGGTGTCATTTAAATTAATGATTAAATGCGTGCTACAGGCCGCCGCCGATTTCTGATCGATACTTTACCACCGTGATACATACAAGTAGCATTGTCGCGAAAAAAACTATAAAAGCCATAAAAAAGCGGTTGATGGTATATTTCCAAGTTGATGCAAATACATCCTTGTCACTATTTCGAAATAACCATCGACTTGATACTACATCTTCAAAATGACGATTTGCATATCGAGCAATAAAAAAGGAGGGGATTAATGCAACGATAGACAAAATGATAATAATGGTGTTTATTTTTTTGTCAAGTCCATCTTTTAAAACGGGTCCTTCTTTTTGAGCGTATAACACTAGAGCAATATAAGCGGCAACAAATAGAATTGTAGTAGCAACTGGGCCGAAGCCTGGCGAAGTGGCAAAGAATAAAAGAATGCCGATCAGGAAGGCTGCTGCTATGGTAATCAGAAGCGTTTGACTCATCTCTCCAGATGCGTCTTTTGGTAGTATCACCGCAATAGTCCCTATCACCATTAGAGCCGCAACGAGATAAACCACCTCAAAATTTGAAATTAACCAAGATTTAAACATAGTGTTATTAAAGTCAGGGGGTTCCTTCTGAAAGTGATTAGTAAAAACAAAAGTGTGGAGCCCCTTTCGCTGATCTGTCAGAAGGTTGTGGCGACCTTATCCCAGAAAAACTACTTGATACTCCACACTCGGACAGATATGGAGTATCAGCCCCAAGAATAAGGGTCTCCAGAAGTATCTGTGCGCGAGCGGGTCGTATCTTCGTTGTCCTCGGGATAGGAAAATTGCCACATTTTCTGACAAGGACAGTCGAAAACACTTTCGCTGTATGTCTGTCGGATACCCGACAAGAAAAAAATAGTAAATAATGATTAAATGAACAACTTGTTCTCCCTCTAAACGACACGGGGCTTCTGGAAGGTAGGACTTACGGAAATAATTGTTATATTTGCAGTTTGGAAACTTAAATCATCACAATATGCAGCAACACATCGATTCCTACGATTTCGCCGGTAAGAAGGCGATCGTGCGCGTGGACTTCAACGTTCCCCTCAACGAGCAATTCGAAATCACGGATGACACCCGCATCCGCCGGGCCATGCCGACCCTCAAGAAGGTGCTCGCCGGTGGCGGTTCCCTCATCATCATGTCCCACCTCGGACGTCCGAAGGGCGTGACCGACAAGTTCTCCCTCAAGCACATCGTGAATCACGTGGCCGAGTGCCTCGGCGCTCCGGTGAAGTTCGCTCCGGACTGCCAGAAGGCCCAGGCCGAGGTGGCCGCCCTCAAGCCGGGCGAGGCCCTGCTGCTCGAAAACCTCCGCTTCTACGCCGAGGAGGAAGGCAAGCCCCGCGGACTCGCGGAGGATGCCTCCGATGAGGAGAAGAAGGCCGCCAAGGCTGCCGTGAAGGCCAGCCAGAAGGACTTCGTCAAGACCCTCGCCTCCTACGCAGACTGCTATATCAACGACGCTTTCGGTACGGCCCACCGAGCCCACGGTTCCACCGCCCTCATCGCCGACTACTTCCCCAACGACAAGATGTTCGGCTACCTGATGGAAGGTGAGATCAAGGCCATCGACAACGTGCTGAAGAACGCCCAGCACCCCTTTACCGCCATCATCGGCGGCTCCAAGGTCTCCTCGAAACTCGCCGTGCTCGAGAACATGCTCGAGAAGGTGGACAACCTGATCATCGGCGGCGGCATGGGCTACACCTTCGTCAAGGCCCAGGGCGGCAAGATCGGCAACTCCCTCCACGAGGACGACCTGATGCCGCAGGCCCTCGAGATCCTGGCCAAGGCCAAGGAGAAGGGTGTGAAGATCTATCTCTCCAACCAGACCGTCATCGCCGACGAGTTCAGCAACGACGCCAACACGAAGGTCGTTCCTTCCAACGACATCCCTGACGGTTGGGAGGGCATGGACGCCGGTCCCGAGCAGCTGAAGGAGTGGAAGGAAGTCATCCTCGGCTCCAAGACCGTCCTCTGGAACGGCCCCGTCGGCGTGTTCGAGATGCCGACCTTCGCCAAGGGTACGCTCGACATCGCCCAGGACCTCGCCGAGGCCACGGCCAAGGGTGCCTACACCCTGGTCGGCGGCGGCGACTCCGTCGCGGCCGTGACCCAGATGGGTTACGCCGAGAAGGTGAGCTACGTCTCCACGGGCGGCGGCGCCATGCTGGAGGCCCTCGAGGGCAAGGAGCTCCCGGGCATCGCGGCTATCCGCGGCTAAATCGCAATCCTATTTAACCTTTAATTAAAATTAGTGTATGGCCTACCAAGAAGTAACCAAGACAAGCTATGGCAGCCGTCTGGGCAACTCCCTTAAGGGGATTGTCACCGGTCTCGTCCTGTTTGTCGCCGCGACCGTCCTCCTGTGGTGGAACGAGGGTCGTGCTGTCAAAACCTCCAGAATGCTCAAGACGGCTGAGACCGAGTGCGTCGATGTCGCCAGCGTCGCGTCCGTGGATGCGGCCCTCGAGGGCAAACTGATCCACGCCGTCGCCGTGGCCAAGACCGACGAGGTCCTGACCGACCCCGATTACGGCGTGTCCGTGAACGCTATCCGCCTCGTGCGCCGTTCCGAGTATTATCAGTGGGTGGAGCATTCCACTTCCGAGACCAAGGACAAGATCGGCGGCGGCCAGGAGACCGTCACGACCTACACCTACAGCAAAGAGTGGGTGAGCTCCCCGGTCAACTCCGACAGCTTCAAAGATCCTGATTATCAGGGCAGCAACTATGTCCGCACGACAGTCCCCGACAACGAGCTGACCGCCCAGAAGGTGGACTTCGGCGCCTATGTGCTCCCTCCGGCAATGGTCGGTTCCATCCCTGCTGACGCTTCCGTGAGCCTCCCGGCTTCCCTCGGAAACGGCATCGACACCTTCGTGGATGGCAACGTGATCTACTACGGTGAGAACCCTTCCACCCCGGCCATCGGTGACGTCCGCGTGACCTTCAAAGAGGCTGACGGCGGCGAGGCTTCCATCCTCGGCAAAGTGACCGGCAATACCTTCGAGTCCTACAAGCATAAGAACGGCAAGAGCCTCATCGCCCTCTCGATGGGCAACCACTCCATGGAGTCCATGTTCGAGTCCGAGAAGGCCGCCAACAAGGCGATACTCTGGCTGCTCCGCATCCTCGGCATCATCCTCGTGGTCGCTGCGCTCCGCATGATGTTCAGCATCCTCGTGACCATCCTCAAGGTGCTCCCGCCGCTGGCCAAGGTCGGCGAACTGGGTGTCAACCTCGTGACCGCCGTCGTCGGTTTCGTCTGGGCCCTGATCATCATCATCATTGCCTGGGTGGCCTACCGTCCGGTCCTGGCCATCGCACTGGCCGTGGCCATCGCCGCGCTGATCTACTTCCTCATCACGAAGAGCAAGAAGGCTCCGGCTCCCGAGGTGGCTCCCGCCGCTGCCGCTCCCGCTGCTCCTGCAGCACCTGCTGCTCCGGCCGCTCCGGCTGCCCCCGAGGCTCCGAAGACCGACGCCGAGTAATCCCGTCTTTTTGTTGATGAAAAGATTGTTATACCTTGGGCTGGCAGCTTTGATGCTGCCGGCCCTTGTCGCTTGTCAGGGCGAAAAGGCGGTCAAGATCGAGTGGCAGGAGGGTGAGATGATGGCAGTCGCATTCCTCGGGTATTACGATTCGTTCGCGGACTTCGAGGCATCGCCTTCCTACATCCCCCTCACGAAGACCTTCCCGCAGATCGTGGGGGCTTCACAGGTACTCTGCGGCATCGGCCGCGAGCTGTATCTGGTGATTCCGCGCGATCCGATGGCCACGCTGGCCGTCAACGAGGCGGGCGAGTGGGTCACGGACGCCAACCGCGAAGTCTATTACCGCAACGAGGAAGGCCGGCCCGTGCTGCTGCTCAACAACTGGTATGAGCACAACAGCCAGGTCAACTGCACCGACAACGAGGGCCATACCACGACCTATTATCCCGGCATCGACGGCGGGACGGGTGCGCTGGAAACGGCCCCCGACGGGTCCGTCCACGACATCTCCCTGCCGATGCCCAAGCCGCTGGAAGGCCTGACCTATGCCGACTACGGCGAGGACTACGACGGCGTCGATTTCGGCATCGCCGTCCGCCTGCAGGCGGGCCGTCCGGTGTTGAGTTTCAACTCCGGGATCATCGTCCGGGCGCTGGGCTATCCCGAGGATTCCATCGTGATCGCCGACGGCGACAACGAGTTCGCCGGCATCAACGGCCGCTGCAAAGGCGTGTTCATGGGCACGATCGGCCAGGACTTTAATCCCGTGGTCTGCGTGGTGATGGAGAACGGTGACGTGAAGATGTCCAGCATCACCTACGCGATGCAGCACGGCGGCCCGGATTTGAGCGACGCCCTGCCCGAGTTCAAGGATGTGACCGGCTTCGAAGAAGGCGGTGGCGGTGGCTGGGAGGATGAGGAGACCGGCGAGACCATCTACGAATACGCGACCATCTATGCGCTGGACGCCCGCGGCGGCCGGACGGAGATCCCGTATTTCGTGAACCACGGCCTGTTCATGGCCGAGGATGACGACTATTCCTACGAGGTCACGCTCACCCCGGACTGGAACTTCTTCCTGTCCGTGTCCGAAAAGGGGACGGGCGAGCTGCACGAGCTCTATAACGGCTCGTTCATGGAGGAGGAATACGGCGACGCCGTGTCGAGCTTCAGCTTCCAGGTGCGGCAGTACAGCCACGTCCACGAAGGAATCATCTCTACCGAAGGCGTGGACCGCAGCGGTAGCTTCACCGCTGCCGAACGGGGCCTCTCCTACGAGGTCAGCCTGGCCGGATCGGACGCCATCCCTTCCGGGATGCTTTTCCATGAAGAAGGTATTAACGGATAAATAACAAGCAAGCATTATGATCAAGAAGTGTTTGATAGCGGGTCTGGCGCTGCTGTTCGCCGGCCTGGTTTCCGCTCCGGCGGAGCCCGTCGAAGGCGCTTTCGGCGGTGTGTTCACCAAGGTGGCAGATCCCGACGAGGGCGACCACGCCCGCGAGGGGCACATCGTCGTCATCTTCGACGGCCAGGGCATGGCCTGGTTCAAGTTGAACCTGGGCCGCCAGGACGGTGCGACGGCGATCCTGTCGCCCGCGCAGGACGCCTGGATTCCGGCCGGCAATCGCCAGTTCGACTACAACTACCGGGACGACATGACCGACTACGTGATGCACGTGAAGCTCGTCTCGGCCGAGCGGCTGGTCCTTACCGAGGACTTCAACGCCGGCGGCTCTCCCTTCGGTATGGGCATGACCGCGGGCGGCGAGTATGAGCTCGACTACAGCTACGTGGCCGACGTGAACGGTTTTCTCTATCACAAGATCCAGGAAGGAACGGAGCTGGAACTCTGCGCGGAAGGCCGTTATGCCGGCCGGATCCAGGTTCCGGAAGCCGTTTCCGCCAATGGTGAAGTCCTGCCGGTCGCAGGCGTGGCCGCGAAGGCTTTCTGGGGCAATGACGCCGTGACCGACGTGATCTGGGACCACGGTACGCAGTATGTCGGCCCGTCCGCGTTCTACCGCAGCGGGATCCATTATTATTGGGATTCGAACTACAGCCTGCCAAAATATGTCTATCCCAGCCAGAACTCCGTCTATTACGTGCTCCAGTCGGAGATTTACGACTGGGACCAGAAGACTCCCAGATGGATGTTCTTCAAGCACAACTACGCGCCGCTGACCTTCGTCAAGGACCGTCTGAAGGACGAGTCGGCGCAGTGGGGTTACAGCCCCTGGCGCGCGGACGACATGGCGATGCAGGGTGTGTACTTCGAGATGCGTGTCCCGAGCCAGGTCAAGAAGGACATGTTCCGGGGTTATGACCCGCAGGAGGTCATCGGCCTCATGGTGGAGTCCCGCTTCGCCGCGTTCCATCGTTTCCCGGCGTTCAGCCGCTGGAAGTGGGGCGAGAAGGAGCAGTCGATGAGCGCCACGCTCGAGAAGTCGATGGAATCCCGTTACGGCCGCAAGCTGCGGCAGTCCCGCTATATCGGCCACCTGCGTGAGGAGGACGGCCGCGTGGGCATCTTCGAGTTCGAACCCAAGGACGGCGAGGCGATGGTCGTGATCGCCTGGACGCAGGGCGGCAAGGTCAAGGCCACCTATGTGAAGACGACCAACATCGATCCGGAGTATGGGGAAGGCAG
>JAGCYX010000054.1 GCA_017960585.1 Bacteroidales bacterium | reverse complement strand
GGTGAGAGCTCTTTTCATCATGGATTCCTTTTATTCGTTATTACTGTTTGATTTCGTATTGGGATCGGCGTCATCGTAGAAGACGCGCACGCAGACCGCGCTTCGCTGGTCGGCGAAGAGGATGCTCAGA
The DNA here is from genome assembly GCA_017960585.1 of Bacteroidales bacterium. Classification (GTDB taxonomy): domain Bacteria; phylum Bacteroidota; class Bacteroidia; order Bacteroidales; family UBA932; genus Cryptobacteroides. The sequence continues at coordinate 5,505 of JAGCYX010000054.1, read as the reverse complement.
AGCTTCTGGTAAATGGCTCCGCCGGAGAGTTCCTTGATGCGGAGTTCGCGGGTGTCGAGGTCCTTGACGCTGTCCACGATCTTCCGGACGCGCTCGTACTCGGCGTCGGTCAGGACTTTCTCGCCGGCCTCCTGGCGCTGGGCCAGCTCGTCCATGAGCTCGCTCCAGGCCTCGCCGCCGCAGACCACTTCGAAGGCCTCGTCGGGGAGTCCGGTCTTCCACTTGATGTAGGACTTGACGGCGTTGGCGCGGCGCAGGGCCAGGCGCTCATTGCCCCACTGGTTGCCGTCGATGGAGGCGAAGCCCACGATCTGGACCTTCGTCGGGTCGATGGCCTCGTCCGTGAGGGCGTCCTTGATCACGTTCTCGATGGTGTCGAGGCCCTCGCCGTTGTCGCGCTCCTTGCCGCGGACATAGACGCTGCGGAGGAGGTTATACTTGGCGAACTGGAACCACACGGGGACATTGCCCTCCTCGCGGTTGAGGACGCGGTCGGAGGTGTAGGCCTTGTAGTCGGAAATCGGCCGCAGGAGCGGGTGGCGCTGCACATCGGGGCGCACCTGCACCGTCTCGGTCACGGTCTCGACTTCGGGTTCGGTCTTGACTTCTTCGACGACCTGGACGGGCAGGTCCACGTCGCCACGGAGCAGACGACCGGTGCTGATGGTGTCGATCTTCGGCCGCACGACGCGTACGACGGTGTCGAGGATGGCGGGGATTTCAGCGGCGACGGTGTCAATCTGGGCGGGGGTATCGACGATGTCGATGATCTGGCGGCGGATCTTCTTGCGGCCTTCGATGTTCCAGACGATGTTCACGCCCGCCTTGGGCACGAAGGTGACGCCGTTCGAGGGGCCTACTTCAGCGCCGCAATGGGCGCACTCATATTCGGTGGCGTTGCGGTAGCCGGCTCCGGCGCCCGCCTCCACTTCGAGGCGGAAATGCTTGGAGAGGCCCCAGCCATAGCCGATGAAGGCGGTGCCGCCGTAGATGTCTCCCTGGATGCGGTGCACCTGGAGGTCGGCGTACGGGCCGATCGGGACGTTGAAGGCACCGAGGTTGAAATGGGAATAGACCAGGTCGGCTCCGAAGAACAGGCCGGGTGCGTTGGCTTCCTTGGTATACCAGCGGAATTCGGGTGCAAGGGTGAGGTGACGCCAGCGGGCGTCCTTCGTCTGGTCGTTGTCCCAGGCCAGGAAACGCGGCCAGGGCTTGAAAGCGCCGTTGAAGCCCAGGGTCGCATGGTCAGAGATCTTGAATTCAATGCCGAGATTGGGCGTGCCGGTGGCATCCCAGAGTATGTTGTTCCGGAGAGACACGACGCCTTGCGCAGCAGCGGAAAGACTCCACGCTACGAGAAAAACCGTCACCAGGGCGCCTCTGGCCGGGATTTTCCCTTTTGCTTGCATAGGTTTTGCGGTTATCAGTCCCGGTTTTCACCGAGAGTGGTAACTGCAAATATATGGTTTTTATCCCGAAATCCAAAAAATCTGCGCAATTATTGCCCTTCCGGACCCCTCTTGCGCGCGTATATATACTATTGTATGACCTCGGCGAGGAGCCGGATGCCGGCCTCCATCCGGGATGCGTCCAGGAAGGAGAAATTGAGCCGCATGGTGTTGCGGTGCGAGCCGTCGGGGTAGAAGAAGGAGCCGGCTACGTAGGCGACGCCGGCGGAGAGGGCGCGGTCGTAGAGGGCCACGGTGTCGAAGCCTTCGGGCAGGGTCAGGAAGAGGAAGAGGCCGCCTTCAGGATGCGTCCAGGACACGCCGGCGGGCATATACTGCTCCAGCAGGGAGAGCATCTTGTCCCGCTTGGCACGGTACAGCGCGATGCTCTTCTGCAGGTTGGCGTCCAGGGCCCCGCTGCCCATGAATTCGGCGGCGATGTACTGGTCGAAGATAGGCGGGCAGAGGTCCAGGGACTGCTTGCAGACGTAGATCTGGTCCAGGAGTTCGACGGGGCCGAGGATCCAGCCGAGGCGGAAGCCGGGGGCGAAGATCTTGGAGAAGCTGCCGAGATGCAGGGTGCGTTCGGGCGCCAGCGAATAGATCGTCGGCACCGGCTCGCCGCTGTAGCGCAGCTCCCGGTACGGACTGTCTTCGACGATCAGGAAATCCTGCTCCCGCGCCATCGCCACCAGCTTTTCCCGCTCCTCCAGGGTCATCGTCTCTCCGCTCGGATTCTGGAAATCCGGAATCACATAGCAGAACTTGACCTTGGCGGCCGGAGACACTTGCCCCTGGCAACCGTGGCCACCCGCGGCCTCGTAAGCGGGAGGGGTCCAACCATTAGGTTGGGAGGGATGAGCGCGCAGCGCGAAGTTGTCCAGGGGCAAGTCGTCTCCGGCGCCAAGCGTACGTATTTGTGTGCGGTAGGACTTGAAGGACTGCAGGGCACCGAGATAGGTCGGGGCGGTGGTGAGGATGACGTCGCCGGGATTCGCGAAGACCCGCGTACAGACGTCGATGCCCTGCTGCGACGAAGTCGTTATCTGGACGTTCTCCACGGCGACGCCGTAGCGCCGCGCGATCACCTCCCGCAGCTCCGGCACCCCCTGCGTCGCCCCGTACTGCAGCGCCTTGGCGCCGTACTTCTCCAGCACCTGCGCGCTGATGCGCCGGATGTCGTCGATCGGGAACGTTGCCGCGTCGGGGTAGCCGCCGGCGAAAGAATAGATGGACGCGAGGTCCACCTTCTTGAAGATCTCGCGCACCGGGGACCGCATGAACGACCCTACGTCGTCGGAAAAGAAACCCTTGTACTCCATTTCTCTCAAACCTGCGTGATGTGTAAAATATTGCTTATCAACAATTTAAGAAAAACAGCACTACCCTAAAACACCACCCCTATTATTCTTAACTATCCTATACTCAACAACTTACCAATCACGCAAATTCTTCCGCCGGGCCTGTCAAGTAGACGTCAGTGAAACCGCTGCCGTCCGGCAACGGACGGAAGTCCACCGCCAGCCGCGCGATCCGCGCCTGGATGTCGTAATGGGTCGGTTCGGCAGCTGCCGGTTCGGAGCCTTCCGAGCCGTGCGTGGGCGTTGTGGAGGACGGAGCCGAAATTGGTTTTTCGGGAACCGAAAAATAAATTCGATCCGTCCGCGGGAAAGCGAGGAAGGCGGCGATGGCCGAAGCGGTTATTCCGGTGCCGCAGGCGAGGGTTTCGCCCTCGACGCCTTTTTCGAACGTCCGCACGTGCAGCGTGCCGTCCGCGCCGACGGAAACGAAATTGGCATTGGCGCCGACCGGCGCGAACGCCGCATCCCACCGCACCTTGCGCCCCTCCTCCTCAACGTCCACGGCCTCCACATCCGGCACGAAACGCACGAAATGCCGCGTCCCCGTGTCCAGGAACCACCCGTCCAGCGCCGGATGGAACGTCCGCACGTCGATCATCCGCAGACGCACCGTCTTGCAATTGCCGTCGCGCGCGAGGATCTCCCCCGTGTGCGGCCCGTCCGGCGCCAGGAAATAGAACATGTCGCCGTTGCGCGGCACGATACCCAGTGCGTCGGCGAACGCCACGATGCAGCGGCCGCCGTTCCCGCACATCATCCCGCCGGACCCGTCGGAATTGTAATACTCCATCCGGAAGTCGTAGTCCACGTCGTCCGTCAGGATCATCAGCCCGTCCGTCCGGTACTGGCTGCAGAGCGCCGTGATGGCCGAAGGCGTCCGGTACGCGGAGACATCCTCCGTCCGGCCGTCCAGGACCACGAAATCGTTGCCCGCACCCGAATATTTGTGCAATTGAACCATCAGCGAAGCAGGTCTTCGAGCGTCACGGAACCGGCCGTCTTCTCGTCGCGGTACTTGACGATGACCGGGCAATAGAGCGCCACGCCGCTGCCGGCCCCCGGGCCGTGCTTCAGCGGCTTGCTGCCGGACACGACTACGGCGCCGCGCGGCACAACCACGCGCCCGTCCGCATTGCGCGGCACGAACTCGCCCGTCGTGGCGTCGAACAGGGCCGTGGAGGCGGTGATGATCACGCCGGAGGCGATCACGGCTCCCTCCTGCACGATGGTGCCCTCGTAGATGCCGCAGTTGCCGCCCACGAAGGCGCCGTCCTCGACGATGGTCGGCAGGGCGCCGGCCGGCTCGAGCACGCCACCGATCTGCGTGGCGGCGGAGATATGGATATTCTTGCCGATCTGGGCGCAGGAGCCGATGGTCACGTGGCTGTCCACCATCGTGCCGCTGTCCACGAACGCACCCACGTTGATGTAGGACGGGGGCATCACGATGGCGCCGGAGGCCACGTAGGCGCCGCGCCGGATGCTCGTGCCGCCCGGCACGATGCGCACGCCGTTCTCCTGCTTGAAGGAACGGACCGAATAGGTGTCCTTGTCGAAGAAGGGGAACTGCCCCTGGGACATGTCGGTGATGGCGCCCAGCTTGAAGCCTGCGAGGATGATTTCCTTCACCTCGCGGTTCACCCGCCACGTGCCGTCCACCTTTTCGGCGACGCGCATGCGGCCGGCCTCGAGCTCGGCCAGCACCTGCTCAAACTGCTCTCTGCTTATTTCCATAGATCTGCCATAACTTTCTTCATCAGGGCGTTGGTCGCCTCCGAAGCGGGTGCCAGCGGCAGGCGCACCGTGCCGCCGATCACGCCGAGCTGCGCGAGTGCGGCCTTGGCCGGGATCGGGTTGGACTCCACGAAGCAGGCCTTGAAGAGCGGGAAGAGGCGGTGGTGCAGCTCGCGGGCCCGGGTCAGGTTGCCCTGCTGCATGGCCTCGACCATCTGCGTGACCTCCTTCGGCGCGATGTTGGACGCCACGGAGATGACGCCGTGGGCGCCCGTGGCCATGAAGGCGAGGGTCATGTCGTCGTCGCCGCTCAGGACCGTAAAGCCTTCCGGGGCGCGGCGGATGATCTCGCTGACCTGGTCGTAGTTGCCGGAGGCCTCCTTGATGCCCCGAATGTTGGGGACGTCGTTCGCCAGGCGGATGACCGTGTCGGGCAGCATGTTGGCGCCCGTGCGGCCGGGGACGTTATAAATGATGATGGGCAGCGAGGTCGAAGCGGCCACGGTCTTGAAGTATTCGTACTGGCCCTGCTGGGTCGGCTTGTTGTAGTACGGCACCACCACGAGCAGCGCGTCGGCGCCCAGCGGCTCCAGGAGCTTGATGTTGCCGAGGGTGTCGGGAAGGCTGTTCACGCCCACGCCGGGCATCAGGGGCAGCCCCTTGGCGTGTTCCTTGACCACCTGATAGATGGCGGTCTTCTCGCCGGCGGAAAGGGTCGGGGTCTCGCCGGTGGTGGCGAGGGGGACGAGGAAATCTACGCCGGAGGCCACCTGGCGGTCCACCATCCGGGCGTAAGCTTCATAATCGACGGCACCGTCCGCGGTGAACGGGGTCACCAGCGCTGTGCCGCATCCTTGCAGGACAAGAGGTTTCATACGCATACACTAATTTACTAACTGCCGTAAAGTTAGTAAACTTTTTCGATTTTTAAAGATTTTAATTAGCGTATGACGCTCTGACGG
>JAGCYX010000053.1 GCA_017960585.1 Bacteroidales bacterium | reverse complement strand
GGCGAGCACACGCGCGAGCGCGACCTCAACATCAACATCTGCAAGACCAAGAAGCTGACCAACGTCCGCGCCGCCGGCTCCGATGAGAAGATCATCCTGCCGCCGGCCATCAAGTTCTCCCTGGAGGAGGCGTTGGAGTACATCCAGGACGACGAGCTCGTGGAGGTGACGCCGCATTTCATGCGCATCCGCAAGATCCTGCTCGACCCGCTGGCGCGCAAACGGAACAGCGACAACGAGGACTAGTATTTTTACTTGCTAATCGCAAAAAAATTGCTAACTTTGCAACCCTTTGTAGTTCAACTGTCAAGTCTGGCCCCCGGAACGAACCGCCTGGAATGGCACGCGGGAGCCGAGTTCTTTGAAACATTCGGGAACGTGGACATCCTCGACGCCGACGTGAAAGTGACGGCGGAGGTGATCAGCCGCGGACTGACCGTCTATGCCGCCTGCACGATGTCAGGCAGCGTGACCGTCGCCTGCGACCGCTGCCTGGAGGACCTCATGATTCCGGTGGAAACCTCTTTTGAAGAGACGTACACCCCCGAAGGCGACGAACTGGACCTGTCGCAGGACGTATACGATTTCGTATGCACCTCGCTTCCGCTCCAGCGCGTGCACCCCGAGGGAGAATGCAACCAGGAGACTACGAAGTATTTGAGTAAATAATATTTAAAAGATAAAGCAATGGCACATCCGAAACACAAACTTTCCAAGCAGCGCCGGGACAAGCGCCGCACGCATGACTTTGCGCCGGTCCCGACCCTCGCCACCTGCCCGAACTGCGGTGCGACCGTGATCTATCACCGCGTCTGCCCCGAGTGTGGCTACTACAGAGGCCGTCAGATCGTCGTCAAGAACGCTGAGTAACCTCTTGAAAGCCGCTTTGCGCGGCTTTTTTCATCTTGATGGCTCTGTAGTTCAACGGATAGAATAGTGGTTTCCTAAACCATAGATAGCAGTTCGATTCTGCTCGGAGCTACGAAGAAGGCTTGCCAAACGGCAAGCCTTCTTCGTAGCTCTTAGTCTTCGACATGCGGGGGAAGAATCCCCCGAAACCCCCTCGGTCGCTTTGCTCCGAATCATTAACCAGGGTGGCCTCGATATCCGCCTGAAGTGAGTCAACCCCCGGCAGATTTGCCGGGGGTTGACTCGATTTTGCCCCGAATCGGGTCCACCCCGACCACGGCCCGAGAACCTGCCGTTGCTGCTACAGCGCAGCGGCGGCGATGCGGCGCTCGAAGTGGGCGCGGAGGTCGGACCAGCGGTAGCAGTTGCCGCTGACGGGGGAGAGGCCGCGCACCTGCGTCTCGCGCTCGTTGTACCAGAGTTTGACCAGGGGCTCGGCGCCGGGTTTGCGGTAGAAGACCATCTGCAGGTTGGTGGCCATCGGCACCTGGAAGAAGCTCTGCCAGCTGTCGGACGCATCGGCGTTGTGGAGGCGGTCGCCGGGGCCGACGAGGTCCATCAGGCCCGCGAGGGGCAGGATGCCCGAGTCGTGGCCGAAGCGGAGGTCGGCGGCGGTGGGGCTGTCGTCCCGCAGGGCCGCGTCGGCGCGGTCGATGATGTCGCGGAGCAGGCCGCGCGCCGCCCAGATGACGTGGTCGCCGAACTCGGCGGAATTGGCCATCGCGCTATAGATGTAGGCGTTGTAGCAGGGATACCAGGCAATCAGTTCGTCCAGGGTGAAGAAACGTCCGAAGATGTCGGCGTCCGGGGTCTCCGTGCACTGGCGGATGCCGCCGTAGGAGAAGATGCGGTAGGTGAAGTCGAGCGGCGAGGGGATGACGGCCGCCACGCGCGCCGAATCGGCGATGAAGACGGTCTTCATCAGGCGGCTCGGGTCCACCCGCTCGCTGGCCATCTCGGCCATCAGTTCGTTGCTCGCTTCGGAAATCTCGTCGTTGTTGTAGTAGTCGTGCGCCAGCAGGTCCAGGTAGCGGTCGCCCGTCACGAAGTCGAAGACCAGCTCCGGCGCGTTGTCGTCGAGACTGGCGGTGAAATGGGCCATGCTGAGCAGGCAGCGGGGGATGTTGCTGGACTGGACGAACACCTGACGGCGCGCCGGGTCGTGCCAGACGGGCTGCACGCGGTCGTGGAGGCGCTGCGCGATGGCGCGGTGCTCGCGCCCGCCGCGGGGCGTCAGTTCGCCCACCATGTCGACATGGTCCGAGTAGATGGCGGCGACGGCCTTGTAGAGCTCCTCGCCCTCCGGGGTCAGGATGCCCGCCACGCGGGCGGAATCCATGTATTCATAGGCTTTCCGGGCCGAGCCGCTGGTGGCGCGCCGGGAGCCGTGGCGGCCGTAATGGCTGACGTAGAAGGGCGTATAGCCGTCCGGGACGGCAGTCCCCGGGCCGGGACGGTACTCGTAGGAGTGGTGCACGCCCGCGGCGCGGTCGGGATCCTCCCGGATCAGGGATGCATAATCACTTTGTGCGGACAGGCTTGCGCCGCAAAGCAGCAGCGCGGCGGCTGCAAGGAATCGAAATCGTTTCATGTTTATCATTTGGTAATACTTTACATTTCAATATTGCCCCTGAAGTACGCCAGGATGATCACGGCGATGCTGACGAGGACGAGGAGGACGGCGTAGATGAGAAAGAAGTGGATGCCGGTGGCGAGGGCGCGGCGGAAACTTTTCCCCCATTTCACGTCCAGCAGCTGGTGATAGTCGACCGTGAGCAGGATGAGCATCAGGACGACGCCGATGGAGGTCTGCCTGCCCCAGGTCAGCAGGAGGCTGAAGAGCATGAAGAAACTGAACTGGCACAGGACATAGGCCGAGGCGGTCGCGCAGGCGGAGGCGCCCAGCTTGTAGCGGCGCAGGGCGAGGGCCATGGCGAACCAGAGCAGGAAGAACTTCCCGAGGAAGAGCGGGATGCCCTGGCTCCGAAGTTTGCCTTCGACGGCGGCCAGGGTGGCCTGCTGCTGGGTCTTGACCGCATCCGGGAACTCGTCCAGGTGCAGGTAGGTATAACCCTTCCGCACGATGTCCACCGTCTCCGTGAGAATCCGTGCCTTTATCTCATCTTCTTCTCCCTCTCCCGTGGTGACGGTCACCGAGTCGGCGAAAGGATCCTTGGGTGCTTGCTGGATCGGCTGCAGCAGGGAGGAAACCAGCGCGAAGAAGGCGTAGAAAATGATGAGCGCCGTTAGGGGCGCGAGATAGCGTTCGTTCTGGCCGGAGATGTAGTCCCGGATCATGTAGCCCGGCCGGAGCAGCAGGTGCCCGAAGGTCCGTTTGGCGTCGTCGTTCAGGAAGGGGATGTCGCTGAAGGCGCCCCGGACAAAGTCGCCGGAAGCGCTGCGGCCGCGTCTCTTCCCTTCTTTCCGCCAGGGGAAATAGCCCAGCTTCTGCCAGATAGCGAATGCGCGTTTGCGCACCTCGAACGTCCGCTTCTTCCTGCTCATCCTAGAATCCGAAATAGTCGCGGGCGTTGCGGTAGGAGACGTCTTCGATCATATCGCCGATGCGCTGCATCTCGGAGGCAGGCAGGCGGCCGCTGTCCACGTCGGCGCCCACCAGGTCGCAGAGGATGCGGCGGAAGTATTCGTGGCGGGTATAGCTGATAAAGCTGCGCGAATCCGTGAGCATGCCCACGAAGCGGCTCAGCAGGTTGAGCTGCGAGAGGCAGTCCAGCTGGCGGCGCATGCCGCTCTCCTGGTCCAGGAACCACCAGCCCGCGCCGAGCTGCATCTTGCCGGGGACGGAGCCGTCGTTGAAATTGCCGGCCATCGTGGCCATAACCTCGAAGTCCTTGGGATTCAGGCAGTAAAGTATAGTCTTAGCGAGCTTCCCTTCGTCGTCGAGATGGTCGAAGAAGCGGTTGCCGGCGGCGGAGATCTCCAGGTCGAGGATGGAATCGAAGCCCGTGTCGGGGCCCGCGATACGCATCAGGCGGGAGCTGTTGTTGCGGATGGGCCCGACGTGGAACTGCTGCGTCCAGCCGGTCTCGGCGTCCATGACCGCGAGGTCGTGCAGCAGCGCGCTGTAGAACTTGTCGCGCTCGCCGGTGTTGGGCTTCTTGCCCAGCAGGACCTTCTTGAAGATGAGTTCGATCTCCAGCATCGTGTAGTCCGCGGCGTGGAAGGTGTCCAGTCCGTGGTCGGAGAGCTTGCAGCCCGCCTGCGCGAAGAAGTCGTGGCGCTTCTGCAGGGCCTCCACCAGGTCGGCGTAGGAGTTGATGTTCTTGTCGGCGGCCTCGCCGAGCTGCTTCAGGTATTCCTTGTAGGCCGCAGGATTCTCGATGGCGATGGCCTTGTCGGGACGCCAGGTCGGCAGCACCTTCGTGCCGAAGGGGTGCTCCGCAATTTGCTTGTGCCAGCGCAGGTCGTCGGCCGGGTCGTCCGTCGTGCAGACGACTTCCACGCCGAAACGGCGGATGAGCGCCTGGCCGCTGTATTCGGGCGACTTCAGCTTCTCGTTGCATTCGTCGAAGATCTCGCGCGCCGTGGCCGGGGAGAGGAGCTTATCGATGCCGAACACGCGCTTGAGCTCCAGATGCGTCCAGTGGTAGAGCGGGTTGCGCATGGCGTAGGGGACGGTCTCCGCCCATTTCTCGAAGACTTCCCAGGCCGTGTGCGTGTGGCCGGTGACATACTCCTCGGGGATGCCGTTCGCCCGCATCGCGCGCCACTTGTAGTGGTCCGCGCTCAGCCAGAGCTCGGTGATGTTCTGGAAACGGATGTCCTCGGCGACCTCCCGCGGGGAGAGGTGGCAGTGGTAGTCGATAATGGGTTGATGCTCCGCGTGGGCGTGGTAGAGCTCCCGCGCCGTGGGCCCGGAGAGCATGAAATCTTCGTGAATGAAAGCCATAGTGCCAAATTTAAGAATTATTTGGCACAAACGGGTGCGACCGGGCGGATTATTTCAGCAGCGAACGGATGAAGCCGTCGATGTTCTTGTCGTGCTCGCCCAGGCCGAGCTTGCGGCGGATGACGCTGACGTTCTGGAAATGGCGGCCGTCGTGGGTGTATTGCTGGATGGTCTTGCCGTTGAGGCCGAGGGCGTAGAGGCAGCAGATCTCAATCTCGCGCTCGGTCAGGCCGCCCTCTTCCAGCCGGGCCATCAGCACCGGTTGCATGCGTCCGTAGATCAGTCGGATCTGGCGCATGAACTCCGCCGGGTCCGCGACCGTGCGGTCCACCTCGTCCAGGACGGCGTCGCGCCGCTCGAAATCGTGCGACACGCCGGCGGCCAGCAGTTCTCTGATGAGGTTGTAGCGGTGGCGCAGCAGCTGGCGGGTCTCGTCGTCCTCGAGGTGCTGCGCCATCGTGATCAACGAGGGGCGCTCCCGCCGGATGACCTCGATCCACTCGGTCAGTTTCCGGTCCTTGTCCTCCAGTTCCTTGATGATATGGCGCTGCCCGAGGATGATGGCAATCACCACCCCCAGCAGCACCGCCGCCAGTATTCCGATGATAACAGTTGTCATTTACTACAGTTTATGGTCCCGCAGGAGTGCCTCCTTGACCTGTTTCCATTTCCGGTAGGAAACATCCAGGACGGTCCCTTCCGAGAGGACCAGCTGGCGTTTGCGGGCGTCGATGAAGCGGATCTCCTCGACTTCGGCCATATTCGCCAGGCAGTTGTGGTTGATGCGGAGAAAGCGGGTCCCCGCGAGGTCCTGCTCCAGCAGCTTGAGCAGCCGGACGCAAGTCATCTGCTTGCCGTCTTGCAGGTGGATGGTCGAGACGTTGCCTTCGCAGTCGACATACAGGATGTCCTTGCTCTGGATTCGCCTGATGGTGGCGCCGATCTTGACGAAGATCGACTTGTCGGGCCGGATGAGCTCTTCCATATATAGAGACAGTTAATAATTGGGTTCTAAACGCAAATATATGCGGAAAGAGTTTTGCAACACCCATCCAGATGCAAATTAATGCGTTATTTAATAGGTTAATTTTCAGACGATTGCAAATTATCGTCAGAACTGCCGGCCGGACGAGTTTTGCTATGGCGTTTTTTCGAAATATCTGAACGAATATTGATATAAAGAAGGACCGCATGACTGCGGTCCTTCTTTGAAGTGATATTTCTATGAACTAGTCCCAGTTCGGATTCTGAACGAGGTTCGGGTTCTTGTCCATGACGGACTTCGGGAACGGGAAGAGCTCGTGCTTGCCAGCCACGAAACCAACCGTGTAGCCTTTGTCTTTGGCCTCGTGGGTGAGAACCATATAGAAGCGGCTGTTGGCCTCGGAACCGTTCTCCCAGATGGGAGACTCGCCGGACTTCGGAGCGCGGTGGATCTTGTCGAAGAGCTTCGGCACGGCGGAACCAGCCTGCTTCACGCGGTCGGTGTCGCCCCAGCGGAGGATATCCAGCCAACGGCTGCCCTCGAGCCAGAGCTCGTAGGACTTCTCCTTCTTGAGTTCGTTCATGCCGACGGAAGCGAGAGGAGCCAGACCGGCACGCTCACGGATCATGTTGACATACTTCGCACCTTCGGCGGCGTCACCGGACTGGAGAGCGGCCTCGGCGTAGAGGAGAAGCACCTCGGCGTAGCGCATGATCACACCGTTGTTTATACGGACATTGTTGCCATACTTGTCGGCGTCGGTGGCACGGACAAGCTGCTTGAGCGGCAGGTAGAAGGACTGGCCGTAGAGACCGTCCTGAGGATCGGCGATACCGACCAGGTCGGAGGCCTCACGCTGAGCCGGAGTCATGGCAGCGATCGCAGGATCGTTGTATTCCCAGTTGTAGACAGCGTCGGAGATCGTGACGAGCGTAGCGTCGAAGCGCGGGGAGTGACCATCGTTCTCGAAGAACTCGTCACCGAACCACTTCGGCACACCGAGTCCGCCCCAACCGTCGACACCACCGGTGTACTTGGCCTGCGGAGAAGCACCGGCCACGAAGTGGTCGGAACGCCAGTTCCAGATATTGGCCTCCATCCAGGTGGAACGCTGGATCTGGCCGCCCCAGGCACCGAGAGCGGAATTGTATTCGATGTTGAGTTCGAAGACCTTCTCCTCGTTGGCGTCACCTTCAGCGTGGAAGTTCTGCCAGTACTTGTCGCCAGGGACAAGGGCATACTTACCGGAGTCGATGACCTTCTTGAGGGCGGTCTTGGCACCGCTGTAGTCCTTCAGGAAGAGGAGGGTCTTGCCCTGGAGAGCCCAGGCGAAGCCCTTGGTCACCTTCACGGCGCCGTCCTTGTCGGTCGTGCTCTTGCGCTCGTCGAGATCGGGGATAGCCGCCTCGCACTCGTTGGCGACCCACTTGAGCAGGTCATCATGGGACATCGGATTGTCAGGATCCTTGTCACAATTGTACGGCAGTCCCTCGGAAATCACGTGGTCGATGAGGGGCGGGGTGCCCCACAGGTTGGTGAGGAGGAAGTAAAGGTAAGCACGCAGGACGCGGGCCTCGGCGACGACGCGCTTAGTCGTGGCGGTCGGGCCGCCCTCGGGCAGACCGTCCTTGAAGTTGTCGATCACGAGGTTGCAGGCGTAGTTCACCTGGAACAGGTTGCTGTAGAAGTGGTCGACCACCTGGTTGCCGGAGTCGAGACGGAACTCGTCCAGCTGAGCCATGAAGTCGTTGTCGCCGAAGTTGGAACCGGCAGCATACATGTCGTCGCCGCAGTTGTTCAGAGCGGCCTTGTAGTCGGTGTAGATGGAGGAACCATCCTGGCCGGTAACACGGGTCGCGAAGCGGGCGTAGGCAGCCGCCATGGCAGACTCAGCGTCGGCATCGGTCTTATAGAAGTTCTCGATGGCGGTGACGCCCTTCTGCGGGATGTCAAGGTTCTTCTCGCAGGAGACTGCGGTGAAGAGGGCGCCGATGGCGAGAATAGAATATACTATCTTTTTCATATTCAGTAGTCTTTTAGTATTAGAACGTCAGATTCACACCAAAGACAACCTTCTTGGTGGTCGGGTAGGAACCGGAGTCTACACCACGGGAAGAAGTGCTGTTGAGGGAAGCGGTTTCAGGATCGGCGCCCGGGTAGCTCGTGAAGGTGAAGAAGTCATCCAGGGAGACGAAGAAGCGGAGATCGCTGATAAGAGCCTTCTGGGTGATGGCCTTCGGCAGGGTGTAACCGAGCTGGAGCTGCTTGATCTTGAAGAAGGCACCGTTGAAGACGGCTGCGCTGGAGCTGAAGAACGGCCAGCTGCTGGCGACCTGCTTGGACTCAGGGAACTTGGCGTTGTCGCCGGGCTGCTTCCAGGAATTTCTCCAGAAGTAGGTCAGACCGTTGGTCTTGGGACGGTCGGCGGAGACCATGAGGTTGTAGATCTCGTTGCCGGCTGCGCCGGTGCCGAAAATCACGAGGTCGAGACCCTTCCAGGCGAGGTTGACGGTGAGACCGTAGGTGAGGTTAGGAATACCCTCGCCGAGGTACTTCAGGTCATTCGGGCCCGGGGTGGTGGTGATTTTGCCATCCATGTCGTAGTACTGGGCGGCACCGGTAGCCTGGTCCACACCGGCGTACTCGTAGCCGCGGAAGTACCAGATCGGGTAACCGGCCTCGAAGGAGGTGACGAGGAGCTCATTCAGACCGCTGACGACGTCGGTGTTGATACGGTCGACCAGGGAGTGAACTTCGAGAACCTTGTTCTCCAGGGTGGAGAGGTTGGCGTTGATGCTGTAGCTGAAGTCACCGATGGTGTCCTTCCAGCCGAGTTCGAACTCAAGACCCTGGTTGAGCACCTTACCGGCGTTCACCCAAGAGTTGGCCACACCGATTTCCGGCAGGTTGTTGACCTGGATAAGGAGGTCGTTGGTGAGCTTGCGATACCAGTCGACCGTGAGGGTGAGGCGGTTGTTCAGGAAGCGGGCGTCGAGACCGGCGTCATACTGCTCGGAGGTCTCCCACTTCAGGTTCGGGTTGGCCAGGCCGGAAGGCATGGAACCGTAGGTCGCGGCAGCAGCGCCGTCGCCCGGGTTGTACTGATAGTACTGACCATTCAGGGTGATGGAGGTCGAGTAGCGGTAGCCGCTCAGGACGTTGACGTTACCGTTGAGACCCCAGGATCCGCGGAGTTTCAGGAAGGAAACGGCGTTACGGTTCACGTTGTCCTTGAAGAACGGCTCGTTGCTGATGGTCCAACCGACGGACACGGAGGGGAAGTAACCCCAGCGGGCCTGCTTGGACAGCTTGGAGGAGTCGTACGCATCGGCACGGAAGTTGGCCTGGATGCTATAACGGTTGTCGAAGCTGTACATCAAACGACCATAGTAGGACAGCTGGGCGCTCATGCTCGGGGCATTGCCAAAGCTGCGGGAGGTGCTGTCGTTCGTGAGCACGTAGTCCATGTACAGGAAGTTCGGCTCATAGCCCTTCAACGGATCCGGACCGTTGGCGGAGAGGCTGGCGTTGTCGCTGTGGCTTTCGGTATAGGACATACCGGCCATGGCGCCGACCGAGTGCTTGCCGAACGTGCGGTTGAAGTTCACGAAGTTCTCCCACTGATAGTACCAGCTCGTGTTGACGCCGGCGGAGATATCGTGGTTGGCGGACTGGGCCATGGAGGTCAGCCAGTACGGCTTGGAATAGCTGTGGCTGCTGTTCTGGGCGATACGATAACCGAGGCGGGACGTGAAGGTCAGGCCCGTGATCGGGGTGAGGTTGGCCGCCAGGGAACCGCGAATGTTGAAACCATCGCTGGTGCTGTCGGTCCTGTCGCGCTGGAACAACGGGTTACCGGTGGCTTCCTCGAGGTACTTGGAAGTGCCGTAGAAGTCGTTGTTGTGGGTGGGATCTCTCGGGATCAGCTCCGGGTTGGTCGCGTAGTGCTCCTGCATGCCGCCCGGGGTGTCCTCGATGCGGGAAATGTAGGCCGGGGTCAGCGGGTCGATGGAGACCACGGAGTTCAGCACGGAACCGTAACCGTTGGAAACGGACTTGCGGCTCCACTTCTCGATGGAGTTGTTGGTGGAGACGCTGAGCCACTTGAACAGCTGATAGTCAGCGTTGATCTGGGCGGTCAGACGGTTGTACACATCCTTCTTGCCGACGAAGATACCGTCCTGGTCGACATAGTTGAGGGAGGTGAAGAAGTGACCGTTGCGGTTGCCACCCTGGAAGGTGATGCCATGCTGCTGGCTCCAGCTGGGCTGGAACGAAGCGTCATACCAGTCAGTATCCTGGCCGTTGTAACCGTTCTTGGTCAGGAGATCCTGAGAGAGGTTGCCAATGGCGGTCTGGTACTCGATATATTCCTTGGCGTGGAAGATATCGGCCTTCTTGCCGAGGGACTGCAGGGTGAAGCGTCCGTTGTAGGTCACGGAAGCACGGCCCTCCTGGCCGCTCTTGGTGGTGATGAGAACGACACCGTTACCAGCCTGCGCACCGTAGATGGCGGCGGAGGCGGCGTCCTTCAGGACCTCCATGGACTCGATCATCGAAGGATCGAGATATTGAATATTGTCAACCTTCAAACCATCGACGATGAGGAGCGGTCCGATGTTGCCGGAGTTCGAGGAATAACCACGGACGCGGATATCGGCACCGGAACCCGGAGCGCCGGAAGAGTTGATGATCTGGATACCGGCAGCCTTGCCCTGGAGGGCGGCGGCGGCGTCAGTCGTAGAGCGGTTCTGCAGATCGTCCTGACGCACGGAGGCGACAGCACCGGTGAGGTCGCTCTTCTTCTGCACACCGTAACCGATCACCACCGTCTCTTCGAGCATCTCGGTATCCTCCTCGAGCACGATATTAAAAGTGGTCTGGTTGCCAATGGCGAAGGTCTGGCTCACGTAGCCGATGCTCTCGACGGAGATGTTGGCACCCGCGGGAACATTCAGCGTAAATGCACCATTGATATCGGTGGCAGCACCGATACGAGTGTTACCGACCACCGTGACGGCAGCGCCGATGACCGGCTGGCCGCCGGTGTCAACGACAGTACCGCTGATGGTGCGGTTCTGGGCAAAGGCGGAGCCTGAGCCCAGCAGAGTAGCAGCGAAGATCGATACGACCATCGCTACTCTTGCAAATAATTGCTTTGTCATACGAAATAATTTGGTTAGTGGGTTGGTGTCTATCCAAGCGCCATATTGTGGCGAAACAAAAGTAGGAAAAGGCGTTCTTCGATTCTTTAGATTTTAGTTCAAACGCGATTAAAAATCAGTCAGAAATTCAATAAGTGCGACATTCCGAAATATGGCTCGGGTGACAATTTTTCCGGAGCTGGAATGCGCTGATAATCATATATGTGCGCCTTTTTGCGGATAAATGCGCGGTTGTCGTTCGGAATGTCGCGAGTGTTACTTTTTGAACTCCTTTGCGTATCAATCAAATCCTTTTGATAATGATGAAAAGGCGAGTTTTCGTCAGAAAATGATTACTTTTGTCCTGATAAATTCCAAGCTCATGAAAAGAATCGGAATCTGCAGTGACCACGCCGGCGTGGAGTACAAATCCAAGCTTATCGCCTACCTGCTCGGCAAGGGCTACGAAGTGGTCAATTTCGGCACGGACAGCACAGACAGTTGCGACTATGCGGACTTCGCCCACCCCATGGCGAACGCCATCGAAGCGGGCGAGGTGGAGGCCGGCATCGCCCTCTGCGGCACCGGCAACGGCATGGCCCTCTGCCTGAACCACCACAAGGGCATCCGCGCGGGGCTCGCCTGGAACCAGCAGGTCGCCAGCCTCGTCAAGGAACATAACAACGCCAACGTCCTCGTGATGCCGGCGCGCTTCGTCTCCTACCGCATGGCGGTGATGATGGTGCGCACCTGGCTGACCACGCAGTTCGCGGGCGGCAGGCACCAGCGCAGGATTGACAAGATCGTTCAGCCGTAATATAGAGGACTACCCTGAGGGGATCGTGCTGCCGGTGGACAAGCCCTACCGGTGGACGTCGGCCGACGTGATCCGCAAGATCAAGTACGCGGCCATCCGCCACTTCGGGAAGAAGAATCTCAAGGTCGGTCACGCCGGGACGCTCGATCCCCTCGCGACCGGCATTCTGCTTGTATGCATCGGCCCCGCCACCCGGCGGGCCGAGGAATTGCAGCGCAGTCCCAAAGAATACGTCGCCGGCGTCAGCTTCGGCGCCACCACGCCGTCCTACGACCTGGAGAAGGACATCGACACCCGCTGTCCGCTGGACGGGGTGAGCGAGGCGGCGCTGCGCGCGATCCTGCCCGGCTTCGTCGGGGAGCAGGACCAGGTGGCGCCGCTCTTCAGCGCCAAGAGCGTGGACGGGGTGCGGGCCTACGAGACGGCACGGCGCCTGCTGAAGGCCGCGCAGCGCGAAGGCCGCCCCTTCGATCCCGGCGAGGTGCTGCAGTCCAGCCGGATCGAGATCTATGACCTGGAACTGCTGTCCTGGCACGACGCGCCCGTGCAGGACTTCCGCGACGACGGGCTCGGGCGCATCCGCGTGGCCGACATCTCCGGCGAGCAGCTGCCCACGGCGATGATCCGTGTCGCCTGCAGCAAGGGCACCTACATCCGCGCCCTCGCCCGCGACCTCGGCGAGGCCCTCGGCAGCGGCGCCTTCCTCAGCTCGCTCCGCCGCACGAAAAACGGCGGCTTCGATATCGAAGACGCCGTCTCTCTGGAGGAGGTGCTTTCAGCACTATCCTAATATAGTGTTCATGTATTGCAGGCGTTTGAGTCCCTCCTCCTTGCCGATGCAGTGGAGGATGTCGTGGATGCCCAGGCCGCTGGCCGAGCCCGTGAGCGCGAGCCGCAGGCAGTTCATCACCTTGCCCATCGGCATCTCGTGCGAACGCACGTACTCCTCGAGCGTATCGGCGTCGGACGCCTCCAGCGCCTCGAGCGCCATGGCGTAGAACTCCGGCTTGTAGAACTTGTCCACGTCCTTGGGGACGAACTCCTTCGGCGCCACGAACAGGTAGGACGCGATGTCCCAGAAGTCCTGCACGAAGGTGGCGCGCTCCTTGATCAGCCCCACGACCTTCTTCACGTACGCCGGGTCGGCGTCCACACCCTTCTCCTGCAGCATCGGCAGCCAGAGGGCCGCCAGGTCCGCGTCGGACTTCATCCGCAGGTACTCGCGGTTGAACCACTTGGCCTTGTCGGGGTTGAACTTGGCGCCGGCCTTGCCCACCTTGTCCAGCGAGAAGGCCTGCACCAGCTCGGGCAGCGAGAAGATTTCCTGTTCCGTGCCGGGATTCCAGCCCAGCATCGCCAGCAGGTTCACGAACGCCTCGGGGAAGTAGCCGTCCTCGCGGTAGCCGCGGGAGGTCTCGCCGGTGGGCGAGGTCCAGCGCAGCGGGAACACCGGGAAGCCCATCTTGTCGCCGTCGCGCTTGCTCAGCTTCCCGTTGCCCACGGGCTTGAGAAGCAGCGGAAGGTGCGCGAAACGGGGTTGGCTGTCCTGCCAGCCGAAGGCTTCATAGAGCAGATAATGCAGCGGGAGCGACGGGAGCCACTCCTCGCCGCGGATGACCTCGGTGATCTCCATCAGGTGGTCGTCCACGATGTTGGCGAGGTGGTAGGTGGGTAGTTCGTCGGCGCGCTTCCAGAGCACCTTGTCGTCCAGGGTGGCGGTGTCCACGGAGATGTGGCCGCGGATCAGGTCGTCCATCTCCACGACGCGCCCTTCGGGCATCAGGAAGCGGACGGTCCAGTCCGTGCGCTCCTGCAGCAGGCGCTGCACCTCGTCGGCGGGCAGGGTGAGCGAGTTGCGCAGGCTGCCGCGGGTGAGGTGGTTGTAGATGAAGGTCTGGCCCTGCGACTCAGCCGCGGAGCGGGCTTTCTCCAGCTCCTCGGCGGTGTCGAAGGCGTAGTAGGCGTGGCCGGCGGCGACGAGCTGCTCGGCGTACTGACGGTAGATGCCGCGCCGCTGGCTCTGGCGGTACGGGGCGTGCGGATGCCGGGGCGAGGCCGTTTCCACGACCTTGCCGTCGGCGTCCACGCCCTCGTCGGGGTAGATGCCGCACCAGCGCAGCGACTCGATGATGTACTGCTCGGCGCCGGGTACGAAGCGGTTGGAGTCCGTGTCCTCGATGCGGAGGATGAAGTCGCCGCCGTGCTGCTTGGCGAACAGGTAGTTGTACAGGGCGGTGCGCACGCCGCCCATGTGCAGCGGCCCCGTGGGGGACGGGGCAAATCTTACGCGTGTCCTGCTCATACCTGGGCCCGCCGGATGGCGGGAATGTTTTCGAGCTCGGCGCGCGACTCGTTGCTGGCCACGATGAGGGCCGGTTTCTGGTCCGGGTCGAACTTGAAGTTGCGCACGTTGCTCTTGTTGTTGAATCCGATCTGCTGCGAGCCGGTGTCCTCGAAGAGGGAGATGCCCTCCGCGCGCGCCGCGGCGGCCTTGTTGTACTCGAAGTTACGGCCGATCATGATGTAGTTGCCCATATCGCGGGCGGGGCCGATCACGTCGGAGAAGCGCAGGCCCGTGACGATGGAGGTGATGCGGATGGTGTCGCCGATCTCGGGATCGTCGTCCCAGATGAGGCCGCGCTTGAAGTTGTTGGCCCGGCCGGTGTACTCGTCGATCTTCTTGTTGATCTCGTTGAGGTCGTCCATCGTCAGACCCTGCTCGTTGTGGCCGCAGGTGATGTTCACGAGGACCTTCTTGGCGCTCTTGAGGTCGAAGTCGTTGAGGAGCGGGGACTCGAAGGCGGCGCGCACGGCATCCTCGATACGGTTCTTGCCCGTGCCGACGCCGCAGCCCATCAGGGCCATGCCGCTGTTCTTCATCATCGTCTCCACGTCCTTGAAGTCCACGTTGATGTAGCCCGGCTTCTTGATGATCTCCACGATGCCGCGCACGGCCGTGGCAAGCACCTCGTCGGCCT